>JABMPC010000044.1 GCA_013203905.1 Chlorobium sp.
CATCTCGGCTGCCTTGTTCGCTGGGAAGACAAGGATAACGAGATTTTCTGTCCCTGTCACGGTGCGAAGTACACCCAGACCGGTGAAATTATTTCCGGACCGCAACCTCTGCCGCTCGCCCCCTTCAATGTGAGGATTGAGGGCGAGGATCTTATCATTGCAAAAGCGTAACCTTAATTCTTGAAAATCCAGGGAGTCTTCAAATATGGCTGACAACAATCAGAATACAGGCGCAGAGAATGCTCCGGTAAAGCCGAACCCGGCTGCTCCGGTTGCCGCCAAGCCGGCTGCTCCGGGCGCTGCAAAACCTTCCGCAAAACCCGCAGCTAAATCTGACGCCCCTTCCGGCGGCGTCTACAAGCCCCCCGTAGTCCGGGCGGAATCAAATCCTTATGCTGATTCTCGTGTGAGCCCTCTGGCTGCATGGTTTCAGGAGCGTTTCTATGTGATGCTTCCTATCATCGACTATCTTAAGAAAAAAGAGGTCCCCAAGCACAAGCTGTCTTTCTGGTACTACTTTGGTGGCCTGACCCTGTTTTTCTTCATGATACAGGTTGTGAGCGGTCTCCTGCTTCTCCAATACTACAAACCGACAGGCGCCGAAGCGTTTGCTTCTTTCGTGTTCATCCAGAAAGAGGTTCCTTTTGGCTGGCTCATCCGCCAGATACATGCCTGGAGTGCAAACCTCATGGTAGGCATGGCCTTCATTCACATGTTCAGCACCTTTTTCATGAAGTCCTACCGCAAACCTCGTGAGCTTATGTGGGTCAGCGGTTTTGTTCTGCTTGTCTTGAGCCTCGGGTTCGGTTTCACCGGCTACCTTCTTCCCTGGAATGAGCTCGCCTTCTTTGCGACTCAGGTTGGTACAGAAGTTCCCAAGGTTATGCCCGGCGGCGCCATTCTTGTTGACATCCTCCGCGGTGGCGAAGAGGTCAGCCCTGAAACTCTGACCCGCATGTTCTCGCTTCATGTGGTGCTGCTTCCCGGCCTGCTTCTTCTTGTCCTTTCTGCCCACCTTCTGCTTGTGCAGGTGCTTGGAACTTCTGCTCCTATCGGCTACAAGGAGTCTGGTATGATTAAAGGCTATGAGAAGTTTTTCCCGACCTTCCTTGCCAAGGATGCTATCGGATGGCTTATTGGTTTCGGACTTCTTATCTATCTGTCTGCGGTATTCCCGTGGGAGATTGGTGTTCAGGCTGATCCGCTTGGTTCGGCTCCTGTGGGCATCAAGCCGGAATGGTATTTCTGGGCACAGTTCCAGCTGCTGAAGGATTTCACCTTTGAAGGTGGCGAGCTGATGGCAATTATTCTCTTCACTATCGGTGCTGTTGTATGGGCTGCCGTGCCTTTCCTTGACAAAAGGGCATCACGGGAAGAGAAGAGCCCGATCTTCACGATTCTCGGCCTTCTGGTTCTTGCATTCCTTGTGATCAACACTTACAGGGTATACGCTGAGTACAGCGCTCTCTAAGGGGTTTCAGGAGAGACCACAGAGAGGAATTCAGTAACAAAGAACAAAGCCGCCTCATGCATCAAGCGTGAGGCGGCTTTTGTTATTGATAGAGAGGAAGTGAGTCGCAGCATATTACCTAAGAGAGCGAAGGACAGTTCTTTTCTCCAAAAAAGCAAAAGCCCCTGTATGGTCAGGGGCTTTTGCTTTATGCTGGAGTGAGATGCTTTTTCTTCCCCCCCCTTATTTCGCGGTGAAAAAGGTTTCAAGTTCGTAGCCTGCAAGGAATGCTTGCATGTCAATGGCTGCGAGCGCTGTTGCCCATGGCTGAAGGAGGGTTGGATGAAGTTTTACCATTGTCTGGAAGGCGAGCCATGAGGTCAGTACGCTGAAGCGGTGTTCGCGGAACCAGTGTTTGCTGTGGTGCTCTTCTACCAGCAACATGCTGTGCAGGTGTCCTGTGCCTTTTTCGGCTATCGTTTTCAGCGCGGCCATGAGGAGTCTCTCTTCTTCAGTGGCTTCGGATGGCTTCTGTTTCTTTTCGGTAGTGTGTGCAGGTGCCGGGACTGCTGTTGTGAGCAGGCAGGAGAGAATCTCCGGGAGTTCTTTGCCTTCTATGCCACAGAGCATCGTCGTTTCATAGAGGGCGCCGAGCGGCTCAACCATCAGCCAGTCGTCAAGCAGGTTGGTTTTGAGCTCTCCTGCCAAGCGAAGCATTTCCTGCACTGCGTCAAGTATAATCCAGTGCGAAGCGAGGGTATTGAAGGCAGAGTCTTCGGTTTCGCTTATGCCGAGGGCTGCCTGAAGCCTTCCTTTGGGATCCTCTTTTTTGAGGCTGGCTTCAATTTCTGCTGCGGCAAGGAAGCGCAGGTGTGCGTTTTCTGTGAGGCTTTCGGGGACTGCGAGTGGCTTCTCCATCAGGTCGCTGAACTTGACTGAAAGATCCTGAAGAAGCGTTTCAGCTGTTTCTCTGAAGGTTTCGGCAGCGGCTTTGTTCGCTTCGATTTTCGGAATTGAACCGAGCGCTTCAGTGATAAGGCGGTGAAGGGGCGAGAGGCTGATGGCAAGAGCGGCAAGGTCAATAGATGGGGTGCCGGCTCCATTGAGTTCCCGTGCAAGCTGTTCGTATGGCTTGAGTTTTGAAGAACGGACCTCGCGGAAGTTAAGAAAAACATTGTATTTGTAGCCCTCAAGGGAGGCAAAGAGGCCGTTCTCTCGGATGTCGCGTACGGAACGGATGAACTCAAGGCCGCTTGCATGGTCGCTGAACACAAGATAGGCACCATCGTCGTGACTGAGCGTGAGGCCGTCGCCGAGGCAACTCTGACGGATTTCTCCGTCCTGGAGGTAACCAACTGATGTTTTGACCCAGCCGGCTGCCTGTTCATAGGAGTTGTTGTAAATGACCAGAGCCCTTTCATCGCCAAGCCGGTTGGAGTAGGCGAAGATGTTCTCGTTGACAGATCCTTCGGGGGAGTAGACATCGTACAGGAAGAAGTTTTCCACTTCTGCAAAAAGCGGCCGCTTTTTCATGATGGGAAAAATTTCCTGATAATGGCGCCAGACGAGATGCTCGTCGGGGTGTTCGTCGTAATAGGCTTTTGCGTATTCCATCCCATACTTTTCGGTGAACCCTTCCACCTGTCCGTGGCCGAACATAGGAAGGCCGGGAACGGTGAGCATAACGATGCAGACACCGAAGTATTTGTCGCCCCTGCCGAACTGCTCTATGGCGGTGTCTTCGTCAGGGTTGTTCATGAAGTTGACATAGCGCTTGAGAATCTGCGGGTCGAACTCCAGAGTGTTTTTGATGAGGTACCGGTAGCTGGCGTTGTCCTCTTTTTTCAGCATATGCATGAACGCGCTGTTGTAAACGCGGTGCATGCCAAGGGTGCGGACGAAGTACCCTTCAAGCATCCAGAATGCTTCGGCGAGCAGCAGTGTGTCGGGGACTTCGGCGTGAATGCGGTCAACCACTTCGCGCCAGAACTCTTCGGGTATGGCTGCGTCAAACTCGGCCATGCTCATGGCATATGAGGAACGGGAGGGAACTGCGGCGCTTTGTCCGTGGAGCGGGAACCAGAGACGCTGGATATGGCGTTTGGCAAGCACCATGGCAGCGTCGAAGCGGATGATGGGAAACATCCTTGCTACATGGAGAATCTGCTGGATGACCCCTTCGCGAACTTCCGGCGAGAGAAAGTTGAGCTGTGCGGTGTCGTTCCACGGCATGTTTGTGCCGTCGTTGCCGTGGTAGATGTATCGGGTATCGCCGTTCATGTGGTCGATCCTCTTGAAGGTGACGGCAGCGTCGGTGCGGTTCCAGTAGCCGTCTTCAAGCTGAATGGTGTAACGCGGGTCGGGGCTGAGGTTCGGGCCGTTGTAGCTGTAGTTGTAGTATGGTGGTGTGCCGCTGGAGAGGAACCAGTCGGGGCGGTCGCGCACCAGTTCGGAGTCCATGCCGGTGTGGTTTGGAACCATGTCGCTGGCAAGCCGCATTCCTCTCTGTGCGGTGCGGTGGCGGAGGTTCAGGTAGCCTTCGTAGCCGCCGATGTCGTCGGCGATATCATATTTTTCAAGAGCGTAGGCCGATGCTTTGGCTTCAGGGTTGCCCTGCATCTGCTTGATTTCGCGCGATGCGTGGCTTCGCTGCCAGAGGCCGATGAGCCAGAGGGCGGTGAAGCCCTGGCCGGCAATGCGGTCGAGCTCTTCATCTGGGATGTCCTGCAGGCGGTGGACAGGGCGGCCGTACATTTTGCCGAGCTGGTCGAGCCAGACATAGGTGCTTTTGGCGAGCATGACCACTTCGGGCATCCATGAGGAGTCGCTGGAGTAGTTCGCCGGGCCGTCGCCGAGGGCGGCGTAGTCGGGCACGAAGGCGTCCTTGTCAAAGAAGGCGCTGTCGTGACGGCCTTCCTTTTCGCTGCTGATGCGCTGGAAGAAGAGGTATTTATCTTCGTCTTCAATAAGTTCTATGGCGCCTGAAAGCATGGTCCAAAAGGGTGATCCTTCAAGCATGTCCGACCAGTTGAGCCGGATGTATCGGAGCTGTTCGAGAATGGAGTCGGGAGAGTGGCGTATGGGGCGGGTGAGAAGGTCGGCCAAATCTTCATTGTCGGGGCCTACAGGGCCCATTGCATGCATTGACGACTGCAGGGTGAGTATGAGTTTCCGGTAGGCCTCTTCACGCATGAGCATTGCGTCGCTGAGGAGTTCGGAGAACTGCTGCAGTGCAGGGTTCTGATTATTGATCCATACCAGAAACGACTCTTCAAGCAGTTCATTACGGGTTTCGTTCCGTTTCAGGGCTTCAAGAGGCTTCTCTGTTCCGGTGTATATGTTCAGTGTCGGAAATGTTGAAAGAAAACGGGAAAGGTAGTCGGTGGAGCGGTCTTCAGAGAGTTCCTGCTCAAAGCGGTTGTAGGCCTTGTCGAGCATATCGGGCTCTTTTCGTGCGATTGCACGGGCCATGACGAAGTGTAAGAGCTCATGAAGGAGCTTCATGCCGTGGAACTGTGCCGGGAGAACAGGTTTGGTGGTGCTGTTATCTTTTTGCAGGAATGCGTTGATGACGGCCGCCTGCTGTTCAGCTTTTCTCAGGCTTTCGGGTCCGGCTGATGGGAGAGCAAGAAAGTCGGGATCGGTCAGGTGAAAGAGCTGCCGCGCTTTGCGGTTGACATAAAAGTGTTCCTTGTTCAAAGCTACGGTCGGGTTGTGCTTTATGGTCATAATGTGGGTGCAATGGGAAGTGGCATTGCCTTTGTTGATTGTTGGGCGGTTCAGTGTGGCATTCAGGGCTTTTTCCGTGGACTGTAAGGTACGGAATTTCTCTGAAAACCTGTGGATGCAGAGCCAAATGAGTTGCCGGCTAGGAGTTGCCGGCAAGCTGGTTCAGCGGTTTTTTTCCGAAGGGGATGATTGGTTGTTCGGACTTTTCCTGAACTTGCCGTCAATGTAGTGCTGGAGGTAGGAGACGCCAAGGTCTTTTGCTGAGCGTAGCAGCTCCATGCGTATGTCGCGAAAATCGCTGTCTGTAGCCTTTTGTGGCAGGATGGATGCGGCTTTTTGGGCGGTCGGCCGGACGGAGGGTTTCCGGGCGAGACTTCTGATGGTCTTTCCTGTTAGGATTCCGGTGAGGAAGAGCAGTGCGGTCGACTGGAGGGGGTGCTTTATTACAATCTCTTTGGGAGAGATGCTGGCTTCAATGTCGTGCTGAAGCTGGTGCCCTCTCTGGCGTATCTGCTCTTCTTTTTCCGCAATGGTGTTCTCCAGCTCTTCCATTCGATTCTGAACTGTTTGCATCAGATCATTTTTTGTAGTCATAAAGGGAGAGAAGAATTTTCTGTATCAGGTTTTTGAGAAGCTGTGGCTTGAAGCGTGCAAAAAAAATGAATGTAGCTATGAATGCCATGCTGACCATCAGGTAGCCGAGCCATATGTGGCCGGTCAGTTCGCCGGCAAGAAGTGCCAGCGTGGTGACAAGGTAGGCTGAGCCGGCAACAAGCACAATGGAGAGAATGAGCATGGCCGCCACAATGGCGATTTTTTCTGAAATCTCGATTTTCAGGATTTCAATTTTGGCATCTATGATGGTTTTGACATCATCCCATGTGGCCGATACGGTTTCGTCAATGAGACGCGGAATGCTCCTCTCTGTAGAAGGAGGTGTTCCTCCGTGTTCCTTTTTCGCCTCTCTGTGGTTCATGGTTCAGCGTTCAGCGTTTTTTCCCGAACATCATTCCCAGAAGCGCTCCTGCGCCGAGCGAATAGAGCATTGCCGGCAGGGGATTGTTGCGGATGTAGGTTCGGGTTTGTTCGGCAAGGTCAAGAAGGTTGTCGTATGAGTCGCTCTCACGGAATCGTGCGAATGCGTCTGAAAGCGAGTCACTGATTTCGCGTATCTGCTCCGGTATGCGACCGTCAGCGACCGGGGTCGAATGTTTTTCTGCAGATTCTTTGGCAGTGGAGTGAATGACGGGTACTTCCTGTTCCATGGGTGTCGGGTCTCGTGTTTGGTTTTTGTGCATCGGTAAAACTTTCCAGTAATATAGAAAAACTCTTTCGTCTTTTTATTGGCAGCGGCGCCCCTTTATTGGAGCATGCGGCCTCCGTCCACCCTTATGACCTGACCGGTGATGTAGTCGCTTTCTATGAGAAAGTGGAGGGTTTTGACGATGTCGAGCGCTTCGCCAATGCGCTTGAGGGGAATTGCGGCAGCCATTGTGTCGGGGCTGTCCATATCCTTTTCAGGGTTGAGGGTGATGGTGCCGGGAGCTATGGTGTTGACCAGGATGGTTGGCGCACAGCTTTTGGCGAAGACTTTTGTTAGATGGACTACGCCGGCTTTTGAGACGGTGTAGGGGGCGAAGTTTTCCCAGACAAGGTCGGCGGAAATGTCGGCCATGGTGATGATTCGTGACACAAAGGGCTGAAGGCGCATGATTGCCGCCCCCTCCTGCATGGTGAAGAAGGTTCCCTTCAAGTTGGTGTCGACAAGGCTGTCCCACTCTTCTTCGGTGACCTCTGTGAGAGGGGTTCTGTAAAAGTTCGAGGCGCTGGCAATAAGCAGGTCAAGGCGGTCGAAATGTTTTCGGAACTCGGCAAAGGCGGCTCGAATTTCCTTTGGCCTGGAAACATTGCAGCGGACCATGCGTGATTCGGGGCTGATCCACTGTATTTTTTCCAGCGTCTCCTCGGCATGCTCGTGCGAGTTGTGCCAGGTGAAGAACACCGTGTACCCTTTTCCTGCTACTGCGAGTGCCATTTCACCGCCAAGCCGCCCTGAGGCTCCGGTCATGAAGCAGACTTTTCGGCCTGATGTTGCGGAGGGTGGGTTCATGTTTGCGCTTGTTTTGTTCCTTATCCCATCGGTAAGGTATTCAACCTTCAGTGAAAATAAAAAATTGCAGGCCCGGCCTCAGGGTGGCTTCAGATGAGGCGGCGGAATGATGAGGCTTTGATTGCTGCAAAGACGGTTGAGCCGGCTGTTATCTGCAGTTCATCGGCGGCTTTGTGAACAATTTCGGCTACAAGCTGGCTGTTGCCTGAAGAGAGAACTATGCCGACGCGGTTGTCGACACTGAAGGTTTCTTTTACCCGGCACTCAAGAAGGTTTCGTGCGCTGATGGCCTCGGGATGTTTCTGGAAGAGGATGATGTCGCGCGAGGAGAGCTCGAAGAGTGCTGAGGAGCGACTGTTTCCGTCGGAAATGAGCAGGCGGCCGTCCCCCCAGCGGTAGGCGAAGAGCCCTCCTTCGGAGGTGGCTCCGTCGAGCTCCAGGAGGTTGACATATCCCCGCTGGCTTCTGGCCATGGTTTTTCGGGCAAGCTGGTCGGGGGTTGTTTCCTCGTTGAGGCGGCCGCTCTGGAGTGTGAGGATGCGGTTTGCCATCAGCTGCATTTCCACGACTGAGTGGGAGATGAAGATGCAGGGAATTCCGAACTGCTCAGTGACGCTTTTCAGATAGGGGATGATCTGGAATCGGAGACCGTCGTCAAGTGCAGAGAGCGGTTCGTCCATGAGGAGCAGCCGGGGGCTGGCCAGGACTGCCCTGGCAAGGGCTACCCGTTGCTTTTCTCCGCCAGAGAGGTTGAGGACTCCACGCTCCAGAAGTCCGTCGAGCTTCAGTACGGCAATGAGTTCGTCGGGTGTGACTTTCCGGTGCTCTTTGCTGCAACGGCGGTAGCCGTAGAAGAGGTTCCGGGATACTGAAAGGTGCGGGAACAGCGATGGCTTCTGGAAGACAAGCCCCACCCGTCGATGGCGTGGCTGGAGGTTGAGGGCACGGCTGCTGCTGAAGATGCAGTCGTTGTCAAGGAAAATTTCCCCCCTGTCGGGATGCAGATGGCCTGAGAGCATGTGGACGAGTGTGGATTTTCCGCTACCCGATTCACCGAAAATGCCGATCCTCTTGTCGGTGATGTCGGCATTGATGTTGAAGTGAAAGTTTCCCAGTTGCTTCTCTGCTTCAATTCTGAGCCTCATGATCCCCCCCTTTTTTCCACTGTTCCAGCAAGGTATTCATGGACGAAGAGCACTACGACCGATATGGCGACGGAGACCAGGCAGAGCGATAGCGCCATTGATGCGCTTGAGGGGGAGCTGGCATAGTCGTATATGGCCAGAGGGATAGTCTGGGTGAGGCCTGGGATGTTGCCGGCCACAATGATGGTGGCTCCGAACTCGCCGAGGCTGCGGGCGAACATGAGGGATGAACCGGCAAGAATGCCTTTGAGCGAGAGAGGTAGAATAACGGTCAGGAGGGTGTCGAACCATGAGGAGCCGAGACTCTCTGCCGCCTGGATGAGCTGGCGGTTAATGGAGTCCATGCCGAGGCGTATGGAGCGGACCAGAAGGGGAAACCCGACGGTTGCCGAGGCTATGACGGCGGCTTTCCATGTGAAGATGAGCTGGATGCCGGCTTCATTGAGTAGGCTTCCCGCCCATCCGTTTCGACCGAGCATGAGGAGCAGGAAGTATCCTATGACCACAGGCGGAAGGGTCAGCGGGAGGTTGATGAAGACCTCAAGCAGGATTTTCCCTCTGAAGGTTTTGAACGACAACAGCCATGCCACTGCAAACCCGAGGGGGAGGGAGAGCAGTGTGGCGGTGAGGGCTATCTGCAGGGAGAGCCGAATGGCTGTGATGTCTTCGGGGGCGAGCTGCATCAGTTTCCGGCTTGTTGTGTAACGAACCCATAGGCGTTGAGAACCTTGTGAGCCTCCGGGCTTTTAAGGTAGTTCAGGAAGTCGCCGGCTTCGGGATTGAGTGCGCCTTTCCGGGTGAGTGCCATCGGAAAGATGATGGGCGTATGGAGGTTCTTCGGAACTTCAAAACGGATGGTTGCTTTATTGGCGAGGAGTGCATCGGTTTTATAGACAAAGCCGCCGTCCACTTCACCGAGTTCTGCGTACATGAGGCATTCCCTCACATCCTTTGCCAGGATTATTTTCCCCTGCAGCTTCTCCTGCATGCCTGCACTCGTGATGGCCTGCATGGCATATTCACCGGCGGGGACGCTTTTGGGGCTGCCGATGGCAATCCGCTGCAGTTTCCGGAGATCCTCCATTGACAATACCTTTTCAGGGGTGGTGCCAGTAAAGACAATGGAGTTCCGGGCAAATGGTTTTCTTGATGCTGGATCCATAATCTTTTTCTCTATCAGGAATTCCATCCATGTGCTGTTTGCTGAAATGAAAATATCAGCAGGGGCGCCGTTAAGAATTTGGCCGGCCAGAGCTCCGGAGGGACCGAAGTTTTGGGTGATGGTGGTGTTCCGATGAGACGCCTGATAGTTGTTGGCAATGTCGGTGACGGCGTCTCTCATGCCAGCGCCGGCTGATATTCTTACCTCTCCGGCCAGGAGTGGCGTGGCCGGGAGGATTGAGAGCATGAGGGCTGCAAGAAGGCAGCGGAAGGTGTTGCGGGTGCCTGGCTTCATTGTGAGTGGTGTTTGGTTTACTGGCGCTGCATTGCTGCGGCAATGTCGGAGGGTTTTCCGAAATAGACCGACGAGAGGACAATGATGTCGATGCCGGTTGCGGCATAGGCTGCGGCGTTTTCCGGAGTGATTCCACCGGCTGCCGATATTTTTATTTCGGGAGCAATGTCGCGTATGGCGTGCACCAATTCGGTGAGGCTTTCGGTGGAGAGTTTGTCAACCTGCACTACATCGGCCCCTGCCGCAGCAATTTTCAGCGCCTCTTCGGGGCTGTCGGCTTCAACCAGAATTTTGTGTTCCGGTGCCTTTTCTTTCATGGCCACAATGGTGTCAAGAAAGTTGTTGATGCCGCCCAGAAACTCGGTGTGCTGGCGGAAGACAAGAATAGACTCCGAGAGGCCGAGGCGGTGCGGCGTTGCCCCTCCAGCCATAATTGCCTTGATTGCAATTTTTTTCGTTCCGGGAAATGATTTTCTGGTGGTTGCAATGCTGATTGCAGGGTTGGCTTCTTGGGCGCTGCTTACAATTTTTGCGGTTCTGGTTGCAATACCCGATGCATATTCAAGCATATTCAGCGCCACCTTCCATGCCGTGTGCAGAGCAGCGGCAGGCCCTTCAGCCGACAGGAACATTGTTCCGGCTCCGACGGCCGTGCCGCTCGGGGTTGATACATTCACCCGGGCACCACAGCGTTCAAGGATACGGGCTGCCTCTTCCGTACCCGAGAGTGTTGTCTCTTCACGGGTGGTGAAGGTGATTTGGCCGTGTGTGTCGCCAATGCCGAGCAGGGCGGTTGTCATGTCGCCATAGGGGGCGTCCTCTTCAATGAAGCGTTCTATGTCAGAGTCGGGGAGCAGGAAAGGAGTCATTATGGCAATGTTTTTTGTTGAGCGGCGCTGCGCAGTAATACGCTTTCATCAATGCTTGTATGGTGAAGATAGAGAGCTTTTGTGAAAAAAATAAGGCAGAAGCAGTGTTTCGGTCTATTATTTTCTGCATCACAAGCTTTTAGCTTTCTTTGCGTAGCCGTTATATTTCTTGGAATATAACGAACTACTGTTTCTTCTGAAAAATTTCTTTGCGGGTTTGATCGTTTTATTTGTTTTTTTGGTTGGCTTGATCGTATATTTACGATGAACTAACGAGGCGGAGGAAAGATGCAGAGAACGCAGTCAGCGGTGCGGTACAGTGAGGAAGAGGAGGTTTTAGCCAGAATTGCAAAGGCGCTAGCTCATCCGGTGCGTGTAAGGATTCTTCGGCTTCTTCTTTCTGAGTCTTGCTGTTTTACAGGCCAATTGACTGATTTCATTCCGATGGCGCAGTCAACCGTATCGCAGCATCTGAAGGTACTGCTTGAGGCCGGCCTCATTCAAGGTGACATTAACCCGCCAAAGGTTCGTTACTGCGTCAACCGGGAAAACTGGGCGAAGGCGGAAGCCGTGATGAAGGCTTTTTTCGTTTTGCCTGTCCTTGGTCAGTGTGATTGCAGTTAAGTCTGTTTTTTTTGTTCTTATCAATCGTTCATTTGCGATAAACACTAAAAGGAGAAAAGAGAATGATACAGGTGAAAATTCTTGGTAGCGGATGCGCGAAGTGCGCTCAGCTTGCCGATGCGGTACAGGCGGTGATTGTAGCGGATGGAATAGCCGCAGAGGTCAAAAAAGTTCAGGACATGCAGGAGATCATCTCCTACAATGTGCTTTCAACGCCTGCGCTTGTTGTTGATGGAGAGGTTCGCTGTGCCGGCCGTGTGCCTTCGGCTGAAGAGATCCGTTCGCTGCTTGCTCCCCAAAAGCGGGGTTGCTGCTGCAAGGGTTCTTCTGGGGCATCGGGTTCATCCTGCTGTTAGAAGGGGGGAATGGAGATGACTCAGACAATCCGGTGGTGGGGAGGGTTCCTTTTGGTGGCACTCTTGTGGGTGTTTCTCTACGGGAGGCTGGAAGGCTTTGCTGAAGTTTTTGTTGTGGCGGTTGGGTTGTCTCGATCTTTTCCCTTTGGCGAGGCGCTCTATTTTTTCATGTACGAGGTTCCCAAGGTGCTGCTGCTCCTCACTGCCGTTGTGTTTGTGATGGGGGTGGTGCATACCTTTGTTTCGCCTGAGCGGACGAGGGCCATGCTTTCGGGACGCAGGAGAGGCGAGGGCAACATGCTTGCTGCTGCACTGGGTATTGTGACTCCGTTCTGTTCCTGTTCAGCGGTACCTCTTTTCATCGGGTTTCTTCAGGCAGGTGTTCCTCTCGGGGTAACTTTCTCGTTTCTTATTTCAGCTCCGATGGTCAATGAGGTGGCGCTGGCTCTTCTCTTCGGTATGTTCGGCTGGAAGGTTGCCCTTCTCTATATGTCTATGGGGCTTGCGGTTGCGGTTCTTGCCGGCATGGTGATAGGGCGGATGAACATGGAGAGGCATCTTGAGGAGTGGGTGCAGAAACTGCAGGGGAGTGCCGGGCCTGATAGCATGGTTCCAGACGCAATGGCATGGCCTGGACGAATGCGTGAAGGGGTGGTGCATGTGAGGGAAATTGTGGGCAGGGTGTGGGTGTTCATTGTGCTTGGCGTTGGGCTTGGTGCTGGCATACACGGTTATGTGCCGGAGAACTTTATGGCTTCGCTTATGGGTCGTGAAGTATGGTGGTCGGTTCCAGCTGCAGTTCTCATAGGGGTTCCCATGTATTCAAATGCAGCGGGAATCATTCCTGTTGTGCAGGCTCTGCTTGGCAAGGGTGCGGCTTTAGGTACTGTGATGGCTTTCATGATGAGCGTTATTGCCCTGTCGGCTCCTGAAATGATCATTCTTCGCAAGGTGCTCCGGCCGAAGCTGATTGCCGTGTTCGCCGGAGTGGTAGCTTTGGGTATTGTGCTGGTGGGTTTCGTGTTTAATGTGCTTCTCTAACCAATGCAGGGTTCTGCTATGAAAAAATCAGTGCTTGTGCTTTGCACAGGAAATTCCTGCCGGAGCCAGATGGCCGAGGGCTTTCTCCATTCGTTCGATCCTGCGCTTGAGGTCTTTTCGGCTGGTACCGATCCTTCCGGGGCCCTGCATCCGCTGGCAATAAAGGTGATGGCGGAAGAGGGTGTGGATATTGGCGCCAACACTCCCAAAAGCGTAGAGCTTTTCCTTGGTCGGCCGTTTGACTGGGTAGTGACGGTCTGCGACGGGGCGAAAGAGTCCTGCCCGGTGTTTACAGGAACGGTTGGTCACCGCCTCCATATCGGCTTTGAGGATCCGGCTGAGGCTTCGGGGACTGAGGAGGAGCAGCTTCAGGTGTTCCGCCGTGTGCGCAATGGAATCAAGGAGAGGTTTGGCGAGTTTTATCAGCAGAATGTAAAAGGGGGAAGGAGATGAGGGTCGGGGGTTCCCATCAGTCATTTTTTGTTTGTATCTTCCTGCCTGAGCGGTATTGCGGGCGCCTTCGCGTTTCATAAAGCCGCTCAGGTCTGAAGAGGAAGGCTTATGAACAATCGAAGTGCATGATGGCTGAAGAAATTCTCCGCCTTGATCATATCCGCAGAGAGCTCGAGTTGTCGCGCGATGTGCGACAGACAATCATTCCGAACCTTTCTCTTGAAATCAACGCAGGCGAGTTTGTTTCCATTACCGGGCCGTCTGGTTCCGGCAAGTCAACACTCCTCTATATTATGGGGGGACTCGACAAACCTACCTCAGGGCGGGTGTGGCTAGCGGGTGAAGATATCACTGAAAAGAACGAGGCCGAGATGACCCGCATTCGCAACAGCAATATCGGGTTCATCTACCAGTTCCATTTTTTGCTCCCGGAGTTCAATGCCCTTGAAAATGTGAGCATGCCGATGATGATCAGCGGTCGGTTCTCTCGAAAGGAAATCAGGGAACGGGCTATGGAACTGCTTGCCATGGTGGAGCTTGGAGAGAAACACGCCAACCGGCCGAGCCAGCTTTCCGGCGGTCAGCAGCAGCGGGTGGCCATTGCCCGGGCCCTTGCCAACAATCCGAAAGTGCTGCTTGGCGATGAGCCGACCGGTAACCTCGATTCCCGTTCGGCTGACAATGTCTACCAGCTTTTTGACCGGCTGAACCGGGAGCTTGGTCAGACGGTTGTCGTTGTCACCCATGATGAGGATTTTGCCAACAGAGCTGGACGCAGGATCCATCTGGTTGATGGAAAAATAGAGAGTGACAGGAAGCTTTCAGGACGGTGAACTTTTTGATCTAATTTTTTTCGTTATGCCAGCTTCACTCAACGCAATCCGCACAACCCACCCTCATCTTCAAAAGGCGTTTTCCTCCCTTCCCGACGGTGAGGCGCATCTTGGGAGGATAGAGGAGCTCGATCGATACTGGGAGCAGCTCAGCCACCCTGTTCCCGATGTGGTGAGGGAGGGTTCTTCGATGCCGCCGGATGCTGCCTTCAGCGCCACCTATGACATTATTTATGCGGGGGGCACGCTCGGCATGCTGCATGCTGCGGTTATGGCTGTGCGCCATGGACGCCGGGTGCTGGTGTTCGACCGCAACACGCCCGGCCGCTCTACCAGAGACTGGAATATTTCACGCCAGGAGCTCTGCCGTCTTGCCGATACAGGAGTGTTCAGCAAAGAGGAGCTCGATTCCGTGATTGTGCGGAAGTACAAAACGGGATGGGTTGAGTTTCACAAGGAGGATGGCAGCCAGAAGCGTCTGTACATGCAGAATGTGCTCGACTGTGCCGTTGATGCCGACCGCCTCCTGGGCCTTGCCATGGAGAAGGTGAAGGCTGTGAAGGGCTGCGAGGTTCTGTCGGAAACGAGTTTTGTGCGGTGCTTTCGTTTCAGTGACCATGTGGTTGTTGAAACTGCCGGCCAGAAGGGGAAGGCTGCCTGGTTTCGGGCCGAGGTGCTGGTGGATGTTATGGGCATTCTGTCGCCGATTGCCATGCAGCTCAACCAAGGGCGGCCGCAGACTCATGTCTGTCCGACGGTGGGCACCATTGCAAGCGGGTTTCTGGGGGCGGATTTCGAGACCGGGGAGATTCTTGCAAGTACCGGGCCGGCGGAAACTTCCCCGGGTCGAGGGCGTCAGCTTATCTGGGAGGGGTTCCCTGCAAAAGGTGATGAGTATATAACCTACCTCTTTTTTTACGATGAGGTTGCTTCGCCGAATGACAAGTCGCTCCTTGGCCTGTTTGACACCTATTTCAAAAGGCTTGGGGAGTATAAGATTATGGGGCCGGACTTTAGGGTTCATCGGCCGGTCTACGGTATCATTCCGGCTTACTTCCATGACGGGTTCAGCCGTACGCGTGAGATTGCTGACGATCGTATTATCCTCCTGGGTGATGCCGCTTCTCTTGCCTCTCCGCTCACCTTCTGCGGGTTCGGTTCGATGGTGCGCAACTTGGAGAGCCTGACGGCCGGGCTCGAAGCCGCTCTCAAAGCAGGTTCGCTTGGGAAGAAGGAGCTGGAAAAGGTTAGTGCCTACGAGCCCAATGTGGCCTCCATGGCCAATCTTATGAAGTATATGTGTTACGACTCGACCACCGACGAACCGAATTTCGTGAACGACCTCATGAACGAGGTGATGGTTGCGCTTGACGATCTTCCTGAACACTATCGCGAGGCCATGTTCCGTGATGAAATGAAGATTGAGGAGTTGGCGGTGGTAATGCTCAAGGTTGCCTGGCGGTATCCCGGGGTGTTGAAGGCCACCTGGGACAAGCTCGGAGTTGAGGGGTCGGTTGGATTTTTGAAAAACATTTCCGGTTGGGCATTCTCCCGGATGAAACAACCCTGGTGGTGAAATGGCGGGCAGCGAGGCATTGAGGGCGCAGGCCGAAAGGCTCCGGAGCGATATAGAACGCCATAACCATCTTTATTATGTGGAGGCGAAGCCGGAGCTGTCAGACTATGATTTTGACCTTCTGCTGAATCGGCTTGTGCAACTGGAACGGGAGCATCCTGAACTTTTGACTCCCGACAGCCCCACCCAGCGGGTTGGCGGCACCGTTACTAAAGAATTTCCTTCAGTTGAGCATCGGGAGCCGATGCTCAGCCTTGCCAACACCTATTCAATCGGTGAAGTGGAGGAGTTCGTCGGACGCCTCAACCGGCTGCTCGAAGCGGAGGGGTCTCAGGGGCGTGACACTGTAGCAGAGCTCAAGTTTGATGGGGTTGCTGTGAGCTTGCTTTATCGCGACGGCCTTCTTATACGCGGAGCAACGAGGGGGGATGGGCGCCGGGGTGACGACATTACCGTGAACCTGAAGACAGTTCCCTCCATTCCGCTGCGCCTGCGGGATTTTGATGGTCCGTTTTCTGTACACGAGGGACGCGAAGTTGAGGTTCGCGGAGAGGTGCTGATGAGGAAGGACGATTTTGATGCGCTGAACGACACCCGACCTGAAGAGGACCGTTTTGCCAACCCCCGCAATGCTACCGCCGGAACCTTGAAACTTCAGGATTCCGGGGAGGTTGCCAGGAGGAGTCTCTGGTTTGCTGCTTATTATGTTTCCGGACTTCATAATGAGGATACCCCGCATAGTGAGCGACTGAAGCTGCTCGAGACTGCCGGCTTCTCTACCGGTGGTCAGTATCGCCTCTGCCACGGATTGGAGGAAATAGAGGCTTTTGTGCAGTTCTGGGATGAGGGGCGGAGAACACTGCCGTATGAAACGGACGGGGTTGTGGTGAAGCTTAATGATGTCCGCCAGTGGCGGCTTCTGGGAGCAACCAGTAAGAGCCCTCGCTGGGCGATTGCCTACAAGTATCCAGCCAGCCGTGCCACAACCGTTCTTCGCGATATTGTGTTTCAGGTGGGTCGGCTCGGCACCATTACTCCCGTGGCTGAACTTGACCCGGTGCATATTGCAGGCTCAACCGTATCGCGCTCCACCCTTCACAATTTCGACGAAATGCAGCGTCTCGGCGTCATGCCCGGTGACCGGGTGGTTATTGAAAAATCGGGAGAAGTTATACCCAAGGTTATCAGAGTTCTCTTTGAAGATCGCCCGCCTGGCCTCTCTGCAAAGGAGTTACCGACTCGCTGCCCCGAATGCGGAACACCGCTTGTTCGTCCGGAGGGTGAGGTGAGCTGGTACTGCCCGAACGAAGAGGGGTGCGGGGCTCAGATACGGGGAAGGGTGCTGCATTTTGCATCACGCAATGCCATGGATATTGAAAACCTTGGCGAATCATTGGTGGAGCAGCTGGTTGCAAAGGGGATGGTGAAGGATCCCGGTGACCTCTATCTGCTTCGAAAGGAAGAGCTTGCAGGTCTTGAGAGGATGGGCGAAAAGTCGGCCCAAAACCTCGTTCAGGGGCTCCTGAAGAGCCGGGAACAGAGTTTTGCCCGGCTGCTTTTCGGGCTCGGCATACGCCATGTTGGTAGAGCGACTGCACGGGAGCTTGCCAAAGCATATCCCTCCATGGAAGTCCTTCAGGAGGCAGGATTTGAAGAGCTCTCGGAAGTGCCTGATATCGGCCCCGTCATTGCCCGGAGCATTTGTGACTGGTTCCTGAAGCCCTCCGCTCCCGTCCTTATTGAAAAACTCCAGAGAGCGGGCCTTCAGCTTGCAGCCGAAGAGCCCAAGCCGCTCGTCAACACCAATTTCGAGGGACTCACGGTGGTCTTCACCGGAGGTCTTCACCGGCACGACCGCTCATCGGCCGCTGAACTGGTTGTTGCGCGAGGAGGAAGCGTCGTTTCCACCGTCAGCAAAAAAACCGGCCTTGTCGTTGCCGGAAAAGAAGCTGGCAGCAAACTCGAAAAAGCCCAAAAACTGGGCCTCCGCATCATCACCGAAGACGAATTTGAATCTCTCCTCTAACGCCACCCCTCAAAAATCAAAAGATAACCCCTTTTAATCGCGTAACTAAGAGTTGGGGACTCTCATGACTGAGTGTACTTGTTTTGAAAACGGAAAAGACCGCCTCATGAGGCGGTATTTTCCGTTTTCAAAA
>JABMPC010000045.1 GCA_013203905.1 Chlorobium sp.
ACCTCCTTCCTGATGCTTCTCATCTCAGGAATCATCCTCTATATCGCCCCTCCCGGACGGGTAGCAAACTGGACCGGCTGGAGTATCCTCGGCCTCAGCAAACAGGCATGGCAGAACCAGCACACAATTTTCGGATTCAGCTTTGCTGTGCTCAGCGTGTTTCACCTCTTCGTCATCAACTGGAAGGCGTTCTTCGCCTACATCACCACCAAAACGACAAAGGGGCTCAAAAACCCGGTGGAATTCTCCGCCATCATCCTCCTCACTCTCCTCTTCGGCATTGGCACACAGCTTGAAGTACAACCCTTCACATCAATCATCAATTTCGGCGAATCAATTAAAGACTCCTGGGAAAGCGATACCAATGAACCGCCAGTGCCCCACGCTGAAACCATGACCCTTGAAGAGCTCTCCCTTCAGCCAGCTCTCAGTACAACGGCAGAAGCAATGCTTGAAACGCTCCAGAAAGCCGGCCTCAAAGCCACCGCCACAACCCAGACGCTGGGTGAAATTGCCCAAGACAACGGCATGCTGCCGACAGAAGTCTACAAACTCCTCGCCCCCGCAGCAAAACAGGGGAAAGGCCAGGGACAGCAGCGGGAGCAGCAGAAAACAGAACTCCAGAAAGAGGGGTTTGGCCGTAAAACACTCGACCAGATAGCCGAAGAAAATGGCGTCGCCCCCCTCGCCCTCCAGCTCGCCCTACAGCAGCAGAACATTGTAGCAGAACCCGGCATGAGCATGCGCACCATCACCGAAAAGAACGGCATCACCATTCCCACCCTCCGCAAAAGAATAGAAACAGCCCTCACCCGCTAAAAAAAAAGTAAGAGTTGGGGACACTCATGACTGCGTGTACTTAAAAGTACGAGCAGTCATGAGTGTCCAGCTGCCACCGGCACAAACTGAGCTTAACGAGGGTTGAAGAACAAAAGACGGGCCTCTTTCCGGAAAAGAAGAACCGAGAGGGCAAGATATCCGAGAAGCAGTGCAACCCTTACTCCGAGGGCAAGCGGCGCAAAAAAGAGAGCCCCCGAAGCAATACCTATACCAGAAAACAGCAGGAGCAAGAGACGCCCCCAGTCATACTCTACCGGGTAAACCTTGAGGGAATAGAAGGCCATCACGAGGCTCATAACAACCGTCCCCGCCACAATAGCCCAGGCCGCCCCCTCCATACCGTTCAAAGGGATGAGCAACCAGCAGCTTGCCCCCGTAACGGCAGCTCCGGCAAAGGTAACCACAGGAAGATACCGGGTGCTTCCGGTAATGAGAATGCCCGCAGAAAGATTGGTGGAAACCATGTCGAACACATAGCTCAAAAAAATCCATGGTAGCACCGACAGCCCTATCCAGTAAGCTGGCGGTAGCAGGTAGAGCCTCCCGCCATAGTGGTGCCGCACAAGATCAGGCACAAAAAAAGTGGCCGCGAGCGCAATAACCATAGTGAGCATGGTTGAAATGCTCAACACATGACGGAACAGCCGTTTGGCATCAGGGTCGTTGGAGTGCTGTAGGAAAAACGGCTGCCACGCAAACCGGAACACCTGAATCATGAGCTGCAGGAGCACACCAAAAGCCACCACCCGTCCATAAATACCCACGACATCAGACGCCTGCATCCCCGCCCCGTAAAGTCGCTCAATGTCCTCTGCAGGCATGCGGATAAGAAGATTACGATCAATCAGGTGGATGAGAAGACCCGCAATACCCGTTGGCACATAGGGAAGACCGATACGAAGCATATCGCGGAGCTGAGGCATGGAAAACGACAGACGAAGCTGGCGAAGCACCGGAAAAAGCATGAGGAAAGTAAGGCCAGAACCAAGAATATTGGCCAGAAAGGCCCCCGAAAGGCCGGCTTGCAGAGGGCCCAACAGAATGAATGCGCTCAGTACAACCGCCACCACACCGGCAATGCGAGCAGCAGCAAACTGCACCGCTTTTCGTTTAAGACGCAATTCGGCAAAAGGAATCACCAGAAGAGTGTCAATCCAGAGAATGACTGCGGCATAACGGATAAAAGGCTGCTCGGCAGGAGTCAGCCCGATAAGTGAAGAGACTCCTGGAGCAAACAGGAAAAGAATAGCGGTAAAAATCGTTGCCGTCGTAAGCAGGGAGAAAAAAGCAGTCGAAAAAAAACCACCGCACTCCCGTTCCTCATGCAGGGCATCGGAAGCACACTTCAGATAAGAGGTTTCAAGCCCGTAAGAAAACAGCACATTGGCGATCGCGATGTTTGCATACACCAGCGTCTGGATACCGTTGTCGAAAGTGGTAAGCTGGTTGGCATAGAGTGGTACCAGCAGGTAGTTCAGGCTACGGGCCAGTATGGTGCTGGTCCCGTAGATCACTGTATCCTTGAAGAGGAGCTTGAGTTTTGAAAAAAGCATGAAGAAGAATAGTCAAAATGCCATTGCGGCCTATACGCCCTCATCCCCGGCCGACCCACCAGCACGCTCTTCACGGCGCTGCTTGAGCTGCTCCTCGTCAATTTGAAACCTTCCGTCCTTTTTGACAACGGGAAGTTTTGCGATAACCTCCTTCAGATGCGCCTGTGCCTCTTTCTGCTGCTGCTTGAGCTTCTGCAGCTCATCACCCGAAAGCCCGATCGGGTTGTCGCGGTCAATAAGGGTTTCATGCAACGACTCAATATGGAGGTTCTGTTCCCTTTTCATATAACCCACAAAACGGGTGAACAGAAAAACAAACAGCACAAAAATCAGCAGCGAAAAGATCATTATGGGAATCCAGCTCATGAACTGCGACTTTAATATTGACAATCAAAATAGTTATTATAATGTATGCCATATTACGGTTTTAAAAAAACGGGAACCCCTGATAACCTGAAGCCCCCATCAAGCAAACTACTCATGGACAGCAGCATCATCATCGAAAAAGGCAGAACAGTCCTCATGCAGGAAGCAGCAGCAATCAGCCGCATGGCCGAACGGCTTGACGGAAACTTCGCTGAAGCGGTTGCCGCTCTCGTCACATGCAAAGGCAAAGTCATTATTTCCGGCATGGGGAAATCAGGAATCATCGGCCAGAAAATGGCAGCAACAATGTCGTCCACAGGCACCACCGCAGTCTTCCTTCACCCTGCTGAAGCCGCCCATGGCGACCTTGGCATGGTGCAACCCAACGATGTCGTCATCGGTCTCTCCAAAAGCGGCACCACCGAAGAACTCAACTTCATCATTCCCCCGCTCCGCCAGATAGGAGTTACAATCATAGCCATGACCGGCAGTGTCCGGTCATATCTGGGAGAAAATGCCGACATTACGCTCGACACCGGCATAGAGCAGGAGGCCTGTCCCTATGACTTGGCACCAACCACCTCAACAACAGCCATGCTCGCCATGGGAGATGCTCTTGCCATAGCCCTCATGGAAAAAAAATCCTTCACCCAGCGCGACTTTGCCCTCAGCCACCCCAAAGGGGCGCTCGGCCGAAGGCTGACGGTCAAACTCAAAGAGATCATGGCCACAGGGGAAGCAGTCCCCATAGTCTGCGAAAGCGACTCCATGTCTGACCTGATTCTTGAAATGACCTCAAAGCGCTACGGTGTCAGCGCCGTCGTCGACCGGGAAGGAAAACTCACCGGCATTTTCACTGACGGTGATCTCCGCCGCCTGGTCCAGCAGGGAGATGCATTCCTCTCCCTCACTGCCAGTGAGGTGATGACCCCGAACCCCAAAACCGCAACAGACGAGATGTTGGCCAAAGAGTGCCTCAACACCCTTGAAACATACCGCATCACCCAGCTCATGGTCTGCGATAGCAACCACCGCCCGGTCGGACTCATCCACCTGCACGACCTTCTAGCCCTCGGCCTTTAAACACAAAACCCCCGTCAATCAACGAGGGTTTGAGTAAAGAACAACAGGGCTTGCTCAGCTGCGTCCAAGAGCTTTCATCATTGCCTCGCCAATATCGGCAGGGCTCTCAACCACATGAATACCCGCAGCCTCCATCGCCTTAATTTTCTCCTCTGCAGTTCCTTTCCCGCCAGAAACAATTGCGCCGGCATGACCCATCCGGCGGCCCGGAGGCGCTGTACGACCTGCAATAAAGCCAACCACAGGTTTTTTAAAATGCTTTTTGATGTACTCAGCAGCCTCTTCCTCAGCACTTCCGCCGATTTCACCAATCATCACCAGACCTTCTGTTTCATCATCCTTCGCAAACATCTTCACTGCATCAAGAAAACGGGTCCCGATAACCGGATCGCCGCCAATACCAATACAGGTCGACTGGCCGAGCCCCACATGGGTCAGTTGATGCACAGCCTCATAGGTCAGCGTACCGCTTCGCGAAACAACGCCGATGGAGCCCTTCTTATGAATGAAGCCCGGCATGATACCGATTTTCGCCTCACCGGGAGTAATGACGCCCGGGCAGTTCGGACCCACAAGCACCGCACCCTTGGTCTTAACGAAGGCATAGGCCTTCATCATATCATTGACCGGAATGCCCTCGGTAATGCAGATGATCACTTTCAGCCCGGCATCTGCAGCCTCCATGATTGCATCAGCCGCAAAAGCTGCAGGAACGAAAATGACTGTTGCATTAGCTTCCGCTTTCTCAACAGCCTCCTTCACGGTATTGAACACCGGCACCGGACGGCAGAAACTGTCACGATCATTGCCGTTATAAAGCACTCCGCCCTTACCAGGCGTCACGCCAGCAACCACATTGGTGCCGTACTCAAGAATCTGTGAAGTATGAAAGGTACCCTCTCCACCGGTAATGCCCTGTACACACAGGC
This sequence comes from Chlorobium sp., assembly GCA_013203905.1. GTDB lineage: Bacteria > Bacteroidota > Chlorobiia > Chlorobiales > Chlorobiaceae > Chlorobium. The sequence goes on from JABMPC010000045.1 coordinate 4,772, forward strand.
GGGTATCCTTGTTGACCAAAACACTCATAATGACAATGATTTAATGGTTGCTGAGAGCTGGATTCAATTGGGAAACAGGGCGCTGCATCTGCCGTGCAATGCCAAGCAGTTTCCCCTCTTCAAAGAAATTGCAGATAAGGTGCATGCCAACCGGAAGGTTCTCCCCATCGTAGCCTACAGGTACACTCAGAGCAGGCATCCCCACAATGCTTGCCGGCACAGTAAAGACATCGGCAAGATACATTTCCAGCGGATCGTCCGTCTTGGCACCAATGCCGAAAGGGGGAAACGGCGAAGTCGGACCGGCAATAACATCAACCTTGGAAAGCGCCTCGCGGTAACGATCCTGGAACACCCGGCGGACCTGCTGCGCCTTCTTGTAATAGGTATCATAATAACCGCTTGAGAGTACATAGGTACCAAGCATGATTCTGCGCTTCACCTCAGGACCGAATCCCTCGGTGCGCGACTCCACATACATTGAGGAGAGATCGGTCGCCCCCTCGGAACGATAGCCGTAACGGGCACCGTCATAACGGGCAAGATTGGAAGAAGCCTCGGCCGTCACCAGAACATAATATGCCGCAATGGCATGATCGCTTTTGGGCAGAGTAATGTCAACCAGCTCCGCGCCCCGCTCCCGAAGCTCCTCAAGCTTCGCCAGTACAATGCGTGAAACATCCGGGTTGAGCCCCTCATTGAAAAATTCTTTTGGAACACCGATTTTCAGCCCCTCCACTGATACCGCTGAAACCTCCGAACAATAATCGCCCACAGCGTGAGATGAAGAAGTTGCGTCATGAGGGTCACTACCCGCCATAACCCCCAGCACTAAGGCCGCATCCATAGCGGTGTAAGAAAGCACGCCTATCTGGTCGAACGAGGAGGCAAATGCAACAAGACCATAACGGGAAATACGGCCATAGGTCGGCTTAAGCCCCACAACATCACAGAACCCGGCAGGCTGACGGACTGAACCGCCCGTGTCCGAACCAAGCGCCACCATGCAGAGACCTGCCGCAACTGCAGCAGCCGAACCACCAGAGCTTCCACCCGGAACGCGCGATGAGTCGAAAGGGTTCTGTACCGGTCCGAAAGCAGAGTTTTCGTTCGAGCTGCCCATGGCGAACTCGTCCATGTTCGTTTTGCCCAGAAAAATCGCATCCTCGTCAAGAAGCCGCCGGATGACTGTGGCATCGTAAACGCTCCGATACCCCTCAAGCATTTTCGAGGCACAGGTAAGCGGAGCCCCGTCCATTGAAATATTGTCCTTGATGGCCATCGGCAAGCCAAAAAGCCGGCCCGGTTCACCGCCCTCACGCAGTTTCCGATCCAGCAACGCCGCCCGATTGAGAGCCTCATCACGAAACACCGTTAAATAAATATTGCTGTCACCATGGCGCTCAATGCGCTCAAGATAGACGCGCACCACCTCTTCGCACGACACCTCTCCCGCAAGCAGCCGGGGACGCAGATCTTCATAACTACTGAATTGCACGGTCTCTATCTGAATTATTTTAGGGAAAACCACCGTTACGGAACACCAAGGGATGACTCCAGACGGAAAAAAACAGCAATCCTTCAGGATTGCCTTCCACTGTAAGGTTTGTATAATAAGAAATAACTGTCTATAATTCAATTTAGGCAGGAGTTGGGCCACTACAGTTGCAAGCGCATCCATACCCGACAGAAAACAATGGCAATGAGTATTACCAACCTATGGCCCTGACACCAAAAACGGACCTGACAGCAGAAAAAAGAGGCCACTGGTTCTCATCGGGTGCTCGCAGTAGCGACAGCCGCCTACAGGCCGAGCTCAAAGCCACATGCGAACTCCCCTCACATATTGCCATCATTATGGATGGCAACGGAAGATGGGCACGCCTGAAAGGCAAAACGCGCATTGAAGGCCATGCAGCCGGAGTCAACTCCGTCAGAGAGATTGTTGAGGCCTCTGCCGAGCTTGGCATAGCGCATCTGACTCTCTTCACATTCTCCACGGAAAACTGGAAGCGGCCAGAAAAAGAGGTAGCCGCCCTCATGCAGCTGATCATCAGGATTCTCGCTCGGGAAACCCGCGCACTGCACGATAACAACATCCAGCTCAAAGTCATCGGAAACAGGGAACTTCTCCCCCTGAAAGTTCGCCAAACGCTTGAAGACACCATTGAGCTCACCAAGAACAATAGCAGCCTCACCCTTACAATAGCACTTAGCTACAGTGGAAAATGGGACCTTGTCCAGGCCTGCCGCAAGGTAGCCGAAGAGGTTGAAGCGGGACGCATCACAGCTGGCGAAGTCAACGAACAGCTGATTGAAAGCCACCTTTCAACCGCCGGAATGCCAGACCCGGAACTCATCATCCGAACCAGCGGAGAGTTCAGAATCAGCAACTTCATGATCTGGCAGAGCGCTTATTCGGAAATCTACTTCACCAACACCTACTGGCCCGATTTCCGCCGCACGAACCTCTACGACGCAATCCGCGACTATCAGGCGCGTGAACGCCGTTTCGGCAAGACCAGCGACCAGATACAATCCATAGCATCATCACTCACGAAATAACACGACCGACCTCGAAGTGCAATGAAAAGAACCGAGAAACGCATCATCCCCTTTCTTCTTGCCGCCGCAATCGCAATAGGCGGAACATTTCCCACCCCCCTTGCGACGGCCTCTGCCGCCCCGGTGGCACAGTCCCCGGAAGCAGGGAGCACAACCATTGCCTCCATTTCCATAGAGGGCCTGCAAACCCTTGACCAGGGCGAGCTGAAAGCAAGCCTGCCGATCAAAGAGGGAGAGACTATCCGCATCCCCGGCCCGGAACTCTCCGGCACCATGCAGTACCTGTGGAATCTCGGGCATTTCAGTGACATCTCTCTGGAAACAGCCAAACCCGGATCAAGTAGCACATCCCTCACTTTTAGGGTAGTCGAGCTACCGATTTTAGACAACATAACCTTCAAGGGAAACAAGAAAATCAAGGTCACCGAACTTGAAAAAACCGCAGCACTCATCACAGGCAAAACGGTCACAGAACAGGAACTGGTCACTGCCGCGAACAAAATCGAAAAACTCTATGCCACAAAAGGCTACCTGACGGCCGGAGCCGAATTCAAACTCCAGAAAGCCACCAAAACAAACCATTATCAGGCCCTCTACACCATTAGCGAAGGGTCAAAAGTCTCCATTGACAAAATCACCTTTCACGGCAACGCCGCATTTGACCAGGGTAAACTGCGCGGAGTCCTCAAAGAAACCTCCCAGAATTCATGGTGGAGAAGAATTTTCGGTTCGCCAAAACTGGACCGCGATAAACTCGCCGAAGACAAAAACCTTCTGGTAGAGTTTTATCGAAACAACGGTTACCGTGACGCTCGGGTCCTGCGCGATGAAATAAGCTATACCAAAAATAAAAAAGGGCTCTATCTGAACATCTACCTCAACGAGGGGCCGAAATACTCCATCCGTAAGATCACCTGGATAGGCAACACCAAAGATTTCGCCTCAACAGAAATCCTCAACACCACCTTTGCAGTGCAGAAAGGGGACCTGTACAACGCCAAGAAAATTGAAGAGCGGCTGAACTATTCACAGGACAATACCGATGTCAGCTCACTCTACCTCGACCGCGGTTACCTCTCCTTCCGCGCCAAACTTGAAGAGCGGGTCGTCCAGCCCGACTCGGTTGACCTGACCGTCTACCTGACAGAAGGAGAACAGTACCAGCTCAACGCCATCAACATCAAAGGCAACACCAAAACCAAAGACCATGTCATCCGCCGTGAACTCCACACTGTTCCAGGCGACATGTTCAGCCGGAAAAATGTAGTCCGCAGCATCCGTGAGCTCAACATGCTCAACTACTTCAACCCGGAAACCCTGACCCCGGATGTCAACCCGAACGAAAAAGACAACACGGTTGATCTCACCTACAATGTTGAAGAAAAACAGACCGACACATTCAACGCCTCAGTCGGATACAGCGGCGTCGGCTTTACCGGAGCACTCGGCGTCACATTCAACAACTTCTCACTCAAAGACATCTTCAAGTCAGAAGCCTACAAGCCAATTCCCCACGGTGACGGCCAGAAACTCTCCTTCCAGTGGCAGTTCGGCAATGACGACTACAGCACACTGGCGCTCTCCGTCACTGAACCATGGGCTTTCGGGACACCAACTTCAGTTGGCTTCTCGGCATTCACCACCCATCGCTCCTACGACTATACTGACGATGGTGAGGACAACCCCGATGTCATTGACCAGTATGGTGCCACCATTTCAGTCGGGAAACGGCTGACCTGGCCCGACGACTACTTCTCCATCAACTGGAAGCTCAAGTTCCTGCACAGCGAAGGCGGTTTTCTCAGCTTTATGGACGAGGTCAACGCCCCCGACCAGGCCGATGAGATTTCCATCACCCAGACCATCAGCCGCAACAGCATAGACAACCCGATCTATCCCCGGCGCGGCAGCAACAACTCAATTTCAGCTCAGCTCGCCGGCGGCGTGCTGCCCGGCACCGTGGACTTCTACAAATTCACTGGAAGCTCGAGCTGGTTCATCCCCGTCACAAAAAAATTCGTCTGGAACCTTGCCACGCAGCACGGCTACATGTCAACCTTCAACGACGACGACTATATCCCCTACACTGAATACTTCTACATGGGGGGTAGCGGCATGTCGTCGTTGCAGACAGTCCCGCTGCGCGGCTATGACGACCGCAGTCTTGGCACTCAGATCGGATCCGACAGCACTTCCGAGCTCTACGGTGGCAAAATCTATTCGAAGTTCACCACCGAACTCCGTTACCCGCTGACGCTCTCATCAACAGCCAGCGTCTACGCACTTACCTTCCTTGAAGCAGGCGGACTCTGGGAAAAATCAAGTGCTGTCAACTTCTCCGACCTGAAAAAATCCGCAGGTGTAGGCTTGCGGCTTTACCTCCCGATCATCGGTCAGGTAGGGCTTGATTATGGCTACGGATTTGATGCCATCGAAAAAGAGCCGGAAAAAACCAAACAAGGGTGGGTCTTCCTCTTCAGCTTTGGAACCAGCTTTTACTGAACGCAATCAGAACCAAACCGCTTCATGGCACAGCATAAAAAGAAACCGGCACTACCAGCCGGTTTTTTTATGTAAAAAACCATTGGAAAAAGTTGCCACAAAGAACAAAAACATATACATTTTATATATAGCAGTGCTTGGGAGCGATAAAAGATATACAGATGACCCGAAGATAACACACAACGATTAAACTTGCACTTCTGACAGCCGGACTTGCACTTGCAGGACTCAGTGCAGCACCGGCATCAGCTGCTGATCATTATGTAAGCGGCAATGCAGGAATCACCTGGATGAATGATGTTGATTATGCCGGCCACAAAGCTGAAATGGAGGCGGGATTCGCTCTCTTTGGAGCGATTGGCTGTGATTACGGCAACACACGACTTGAGGGTGAGTTAGGCTATGTGCAGAACGATGTCGATAAGGTTGATGGCGCCAACGGCAGCGGCGATATTTCGGTAATTTCGCTCATGGCGAACGGCTACTACGACATTGACACCGGAGGCGGCATTGAGCCCTATGTTACAGCGGGCGTCGGTTTCGCACAAGGACATGCTGAGTCTATTACAAATTTCGGCACATGGAATGAAACCACCTTGGCCTGGCAGGTAGGTGCCGGAGTGGCCGTACCGGTAGCAGACAATGTCATGGTTGACCTGCGCTACCGCTATTTCGACACAACAGACATGCTTGACGACACCAACATCGGCAGCAACAATTTGCTGGTCGGCATGCGGGTAGGGTTCTGAAGTTGACACAGATGTCATTCAAACAATAAAAAAGGAGGCCATTGGCCTCCTTTTTTATTGAGCAAAAATCCCTGAATGATTCATGAACTGCTCTTGAGCCGGGAAATTTCATCCCGAAGACGGGCCGCCTCTTCATAGTTCTCACTCTGAACAGCCTCGGAAAGAGCCGCATGCAAAGACTCAAGACGATTCTCAACACCTTTGGGGTTTTCCTCCACCCCCGCCTCACCTGCACTCTCTCCTATCGCGGCAAGCGGCGGCTCAGCACCTTCCTCCTCCTTCGGCTCCTCCCGGATACCCGCCTCAGCCATAATATCCTCGCTCACAAACACAGGTGCACCGAAACGCACAGCAATGGCAATGGCGTCACTCGGCCGGGCATCAATCTCATGGATGTCACCATTGACCTCGCACACCACCTTGGCGTAGAAGGTTTCACTGTGCAGCTCATCAATAACAATCTCATTGACATGAAGACTGAATGCATCTGCAATGTTCTTGAAAAGGTCATGCGTGAA
>JABMPC010000046.1 GCA_013203905.1 Chlorobium sp.
CCAACTTTTTCGGTTATGTAAAGCGGTGGCGGGTGAGTGCTGTTATTTGCGGGCGATGTAGAGTATGGAGGTTTCGAATGTCATTGGGCGGTACTCTGCTCTACTGAAGCCGGCTTTTTTGAGGATGTCGGTGAATGCTTCGGCCTGGGGGAACTGCTCTACGGAGTGGGGCAGGTAGTCGTAGGCGAAGGTTGATTTGCTGAAAAGACCTGCTATTTTCGGCAGCACTTTTTTGAAGTAGATGAGGTAGAGCTTTTTGAGCATGGCGGCTCTCGGAATCATTGGCTCAATGATGAGGGCATTGCCTCCTGGTTTGAGAACGCGGTGGAATTCCTGCATGCATTTTTCCAGGTCTTCAAAATTGCGAACACCAAATCCGGCCGAGACGATGTCGAAGCTTGCGTCTTTGAACGGGAGTGCTTCTGCGTAGCCTTCGTGAAAGGTGATGCCGGGGTATTTCTTCCGGGCTATGGCGAGCATTTGGGGTGAGAGGTCGAGTGCGGTGACTTTTGCGCCGGGTATTTTTGCCATTGAGGCGGCCAGGTCGCCGGTGCCGGTTGCTACATCGAGGATGCGCGGGTCGGGCGTCTTTTCTGTGAGCTTTCTTGCCCGTGCTGTGGCTGCGGCCCGCCAGTAGTTGTCTATGCCCATGCTGAGCAGGTGGTTGAGGAAGTCGTAGGTAGGGGCGACTTCGTCAAACATCTGCTGGATGCCGGTTCGTGATTTGGTGAGGTTCAGTTTTTTTGCTGTTTCCTCTGCCGGGGCCGGTCGGTCAGTGTTTTTTGCCATAAACCTCTTCGGGGTTGAACATAAGGGTGTCGCAGATCTGCATTGAGCCGTCTTCGTTGACTTTGCGGTAGAAGCAGGAGTGGTAGCCGACATGGCATGCTCCGCCAATTTGAGAAACTTTGAGGATGAGGGTGTCGCCGTCGCAGTCGATGAGAATATCGAAAACTTCCTGCATGTTGCCGGATGATTCGCCTTTCAGCCAGAGCTTGTTGCGGCTGCGGCTCCAGTAGCATGCTTTTTTCCGCTCAAGGGTCATTTCCAGGCTTTCGCGGTTCATCCATGCCATCATGAGCACTTTACCGGTTTCGTGGTCCTGTACGATTGCGGGTACGAGTCCTCTGTCGTCAAATTTGACGGTGTCGAGAAAGCTTTTGTCGATGCCTTCGTTATCTCCCATTGATAGAGTGTTTTAAGTGTTCTGGAGCCCAATCTGAAGGCGGGCTCCTTCCTTTGTGCTTGCGTGTTTTTAAAGATTCATAATTTTATGGAAAAACCAAGGTTGCGGTGGAGAAAAAGTTTAAAAGGCGTACCTTCACTATCATGAATTCATTACGAATAGAGAGATGCAGAACCTCCAGAAGATTTTTCCAAAGTATTCCATAGCTCTCGGAGCTCTGTTCCTCCTTACGGTTGCGTATCTGATTGTCCGTGGAAACAGCCTTGAGGTTGAGTCTGGTGAAGTGCGGTACCGTGAACTGGTTCAGGCTATTTATGCGACGGGTTTCGTTGAGGCCAATTCTGTTGCCAGCCTGAGTTCCGAGTTTTCTGGTACAGTGGATTTTGTGGGTGCCCGGGAGGGAGAGGCGGTACTCAAGGGGCAGAAAATTCTTTCGTTCCAGAGTCCGCGTCCTGTGTTTGCGGTCAACGAGGCGCGGGCAGCCCTGGCTGAACAGCGGGCGGCTTTGAAAGATGCTGAATTGAATTACGCAAGGAAAAACAACCTGTTTCGGGAGGGGGCGGTGTCGCGGCAGGATGTTGATGGTGCTGAAAAATCAAGGGATCAGGCGGTGGAAATGCTCCGGCAACGGGAGTTTAGGCTGAAGATGGTTGAGGATGACCTGGGAAAGCTGATGGTGCGCGCTCCGTTTGCGGGAATATTGACTTTGCAGGATGTGAAGAGGGGTGACTATGTTTCGGCTGGAACGGTTGTTGCAACGGTTGTTGATACGACCGGTTATGTTATTTCTGTGGAGGTTGATGAGCTTGATGTGCCGCGTGTAAGGGTTGGCCAGAAGGCGGTGATTGCTTTTGATGCCTGGCCGCAGCAGCGGTTTTCATCGGTGGTGTCGCGTGTTGTGCCCTTGACTGATCGGGTGACCAAGACTTCAAAAGTGTACCTTACACCAACTGATTCCCTGGATTTGATTCAAGAGGGGATGACGGCGACCGCCAATATTGTGTACAATATAAAGCCAAGGGCTCTTCTGGTCCGCAAGGGATCGGTGTTTAAAGAGAATGGCAAGAGTTTTGTATGGAGTATTGTTGATGCTCGATTGAAAAAACAGCCGATTGCAACGGGCGCTTCCGATCTTGCTTTTGTGGAGGTTGTTGAGGGGCTTGGTGAAGGCGACCGGGTGGCGCTTGTGCCCGAAGAGCGCTTTAGGGAGGGGATGGAGGTGCGTTCGGAGGCAATTGCCTCCAGTGATGCTCCCGGTGAGCTTAAATGAATAACCTCATTCTTCTTGCGGTCTGCTTTCTTGCAGGGATGCTGCTGCGCCGTTCAGGCCGTATGGTGGAGTCGGCACCGGCTGTTCTCAATAGTTTTATCATCAATGTATCGTTGCCGGCCTTGACGCTACTCTCCATTCACGGAATGGAGCTGACTTCCGAAGCCCTGCTTCCCGCTTCCATGCCGTGGCTTCATTTCGCTCTGGCGGCCGCATTTTTCCTCACAGTAGGCCGTCTTATGAAGCTTCCCCGTGCAACGGTGGGAGCGCTGATTCTGACTGGCGGAATGGGCAATACCTCGTTTCTCGGGCTACCGATGATTGAGGCGTTTTATGGAAAGGCGGGGCTGGGTTATGGTATTATGGTCGATCAGTTCGGCTCGTTCATGGTACTCTCCACTCTGGGCATTACGGTTGCGGGGTTCTATTCAGACGGTGCGCCCTCAGCCGGAGCTATTCTGAAGCGGATTGTCCTGTTTCCTCCCTTTATCTCCCTTCTGGTTGCTCTGCTTCTGATGGGGGTGGACTATCCTTCGTGGCTCACGGCAGTTCTTCAGCGGCTTGGCGATACTCTGGCTCCGCTGGCCCTTCTCTCGGTTGGGTTTGCTTTCCGGCCGGGCCATCTTGCGGGGAACAGGGGACGCCTGGCGCTTGGGCTTGGGTTCAAGCTGATGCTTGCTCCGCTCATTCTTGCTCTTTTCTATGTCCACGGGCTGGGTGCCCATGGGTTTTCAGCTCAGATAATGCTGTTCGAGGCTGCCATGCCTCCTATGATTACAGCTGGCATCATTGCCGCAGAGCATGATATCGATCCACCCCTTGCCGGACTGATGGTGGCGTTCGGGGTGGTCTTTTCCTTTGTGACGCTGCCTCTCTGGCGTCTCGTTCTCGGCGGGCTATAAGGCCGCCTTCAGTCTTACCATTCGTCGTATCCTGCTGCAGTGCCCATCAGTTTTTCATGAATGGCCTTAGCGGCTGTGCGTCCGGCGCCCATGGCGAGGATGACGGTTGCACCTCCTGTAACAATATCGCCGCCGGCATAGACACCATCTTTGGATGTTGCCATGGTGTTGATGTCGACAATGATGGTGTCGCGTTTGCTGGTTTCAATCTCTGGCGTGGTCTGCTTGATAAGCGGGTTGGAGCCGTTGCCGATGGAGATGACGGCCATGTCTATAGGAAGGACGAATTCGGAGCCTTCAATAGGAACGGGGCGGCGACGGCCTGAATCGTCGGGTTCGCCGAGCTCCATTTTGATGCATTTGACGCCTGTAAGCCACTGGCGGTCGTCGCCGAGGAATTCAAGCGGGTTCATGAGCAGGAGGAATTCTATTCCTTCATCTTTGGCGTGATGGATCTCTTCAACGCGCGCGGGCATTTCTGCTTCCGATCGGCGGTAGACGATGTATGCGTGCTCGGCACCGAGCCGTTTAGCAGTACGAACGGCGTCCATGGCTGTGTTGCCTCCGCCGAAGACGGCGACATTCTTGCCCTTGCAGTCGAATACCGGGGTATCGCTTTTTGCGGGGAAGTCGTACGCCTTCATAAGGTTGACGCGGGTGAGGAACTCGTTTGCCGCAAGCACGCCGACAAGGTTTTCGCCCGGAATGCCCATGAACCAGGGGAGTCCGGCTCCAACACCAATGAAGACGGCGTCGAATCCTTCGTTCTGCATTAGTTCGTCAATGGTGACGGAGCGGCCGACAACGACATCGGTTCTGAATTCAACTCCCATGTTCTTCATTCCCTCAATTTCCTTGCTGACAATTTCCTTGGGGAGACGGAATTCGGGGACACCGTACATGAGTACGCCGCCGAGTTCGTGAAGGGCTTCGAATACCACGACTTGGTGGCCGTGGCGGATAAGGTCGTTTGCGCAGCTGAGTCCTGCGGGGCCACTGCCGATGACAGCAACTTTTTTGCCTGTGGCGGGCTTGACAGGGGGGAGTTCCATGGTCCCATGTTCTCGTTCCCAGTCGGCAACAAAGCGCTCAAGGTTGCCGATTGCCACCGGCTCGTGTTTCCTTCCGATGATACACTCTTTCTCGCACTGGTCTTCCTGAGGGCAGACGCGGCCGCAGACGGCGGGCAGGACATTGTCTTCCTTTATTTTTTTGGCGGCACCGAGGAAATCGCCTTCAGCTACCTTCAGAATGAACTGGTCAATTTTGATGTTGACCGGGCAGCCTTTGATGCAGACGGGATCTTTGCACTGGATGCAGCGGAGCGCTTCCTGCATTGCAAGTTCGGGGGTGTAGCCGAGGTTGACTTCCTGAAAATTTCTGCTACGCTCTGTCGGGTCCTGGGCGGGCATGGGCTGGCGCGGAATGGCCATTCGTTCTTTGTTGGTGATGTTTTTTGCGTCCATGATAGATCCTTCTGTTAGGGAGATGGTTGAATTTCAGCTGAAGCCCGGCCCATGGCGGCCGTGTAAGCGAGGCCGTCATGGGATGGAAATGATTGTGTTACGACTGTGGTCGGTTCAGTGGCGCCCATGCAGACGGCACTGGTGGTCACCTGCTTCTGAAGATGCTTTCTCTTCGGTCTGATAGATTCTGTTCCGGTCGGCAAGGTTGCTGAAGTCAACCTGATGGGCGTCAAATTCGGGCCCGTCGACGCAGGCGAATTTCGTTTCGTTGTTGACGGTAACCCTGCAGCCGCCGCACATGCCTGTGCCGTCAACCATGATGGGATTCAGGCTGACAACGGTATGGATGCCGTATGGTCGGGTGACTTCGGCAATTGCCTTCATCATGGGGATGGGGCCGATGGCCAGAACGAAGTCAATTTTCTTTCCCGAGTCAATGAGCTCCTGGAGCTTCTGTGTGACAAAGCCGTGGTAGCCGTAGGAGCCGTCATCGGTGGTGATGTAGGCTTCGTCGGAGACCGATTTCATCTCTTCTTCAAGGATGACCAGCTCTTTTGTGCGTGCGCCGTTGATGGTGATGACATGGTTTCCGGCCTTTTTGAGGGCCACAGCTGTGGGGTAGGCGATTGCCGTGCCGACGCCGCCGCCGATGCTGACGGCCGTGCCGAAGTTTTCAATGTGTGACGGGGTGCCGAGCGGGCCGACAATGTCGGGGATGGAGGCGCCCTCGGCAAGACTGTTCAGCTCTTTTGTTGATTTGCCCATGCCCTGGACAATCAGAGTGATTGTGCCAGCTTCAGGGTCTGAGCCGGCAATTGTGAGCGGAATGCGTTCGCCTGTCGGGTTGACCCGCAGCATCACAAACTGCCCTGCATTCTGTTTCTTTGCTATCCTCGGGGCCGCAATTTCAATTTTTTTAATATTTTCAGCTAACGGCTTTGATGAAACAATTCTATACATTGGTTCGTCGGTTTCGTGTGTTTGTGGAGAAATGTCTGACGACTTCGGCTTGAGGGCAAAGCTCACATAATACGGAATTAAAATGCAACTTAAAAATCGGATTCGCCGGGGAGCTATCCCGTTAAAGCGCTTCGGGGCTTGCGTTTTCGTGGTTCAGGGGTGTAGTGCATGGTATTTATAGCTGATTATGGCGCAGGAAATCTCCGTTCCGTAAAAAAGGCGTTTGACTATCTTGGCATCAAGGCTACAGTCAGCAGCAATCCGGCGGATATGGCCGGGTGCGGCAAGGTTGTGCTTCCTGGAGTGGGTGCTTTCGGTCATGCGATAGATTCCCTTGATGCTTCAGGCTTCAGTGATGCAATTCGTGAGCATGTTGAGGGTGGAGGGCATCTGTTGGGCATCTGCCTTGGTATGCAACTGATGCTCACCAGCAGTGAAGAGATGGGTAGCCATCGGGGAATGGATCTTGTGCCGGGCAAAGTGCTCCGCTTTAGGAGCGAGAGCGACAAAATCCCCCAGATCGGCTGGAATTCCATTGCCATGAAGAAGGATAGTGTGCTGTTCCGTTCGCTGCCCGACAACTCTTTTTTCTATTTCGTACACTCCTATTACTGCGAGCCACAGAGTGCCGACGATGTAGCGGCTGAAACCTGGTTTGCGGGCAAAAACTTCTGTTCAGCCATTGAAAAAAATGGTATTTTTGCGGTGCAGTTTCATCCGGAAAAGAGTTCTGACGCTGGTTTGCAGGTGCTCAGGAATTTTGCCGGGTGTTAGTGACTGCTGCCCCATTATTTAACCTTGTCTGTTGATTATTTCCCATGCTCATTATTCCTGCAATTGATATAAAAGACGGTAAGTGCGTTCGCCTGACCCGTGGTGACTTCAGCCAGCAGAAAATTTATCTCGACAATCCGCTTGACATGGCCATCATCTGGCGCAAGCAGAATGCCAAGATGCTGCATATTGTTGATCTTGATGCCGCCTTGACGGGAGAGATGGTCAATTTTGACATTATCGCTAAAATTGTTGCTGAACTTGACATTCCTGTCCAGATTGGTGGTGGCATCCGCTCGATTGATGCGGTGAAGCGATATCTCGACATGGGTGTTGGGCGGGTGGTTATAGGTTCTGCCGCTGTTACTGATCCGGAACTTGTGGGGGAGCTCATGAAGCATTGGCCGGCTTCAAAAATTGTTGTCGGCATTGATGCCGAGAACGGTGTTCCGAAAATCAAGGGGTGGACGGAAAGCAGCGATATGCAGGACTATGAGCTGGCTCTGAGGATGAAGGATATGGGGATTGAGAGAATTGTCTATACCGATATTTCCCGTGACGGGATGATGCAGGGATTTGGTTATGAGAGTACCAAACGGTTTGCTGAGAAGGCGGGACTAAAGGTGACCGCTTCGGGTGGCGTTACCAATTCCGAGGATCTTCAGCGCCTTGCCACTCTTCGCCCTTATGGGGTGGATTCTGTTATTATTGGAAAGGCTTTTTATGAATGCAATTTTCCCTGTCAGGAGCTTTGGTATAATTTTGAGCAGGGGATATGTCTCGATCAGAACTATTCGACGGCGCGCCGCAAATAGTCCCTTCCTGATGCCTTGCGGCATTTTCCTCCAACAAGCTGAGTTGCCCGTGCAGAACAGAGAATTGCAGCAGCAGATAGAGGCGGTGATTTTTGCTTCCGAAGAGGCGGTCACCCTTCAGGTGATCCGTCAGGTTACGGGTGAGGAGATGGACTCAGCGGCCCTGCAGAAGGTGGTTGAGGGTATTAACAGCGAGTACCTTGAGAGTGGCCGTCCTTTTTCCATTCACAGGATTGCCGGTGGGTACCGAATGCTCAGCAGGGAGGAGTTCGCACCTCTGCTCCGGAAACTGCAGGCACCGAAAATCCGCAGGCGTCTTTCCCGTTCCATTCTTGAGGCGCTGTCGGTTATTGCCTATCATCAGCCGGTGACGCGGGGGGAGATTCAGCAGATTCGCGGCGTCAGTCCGGATTATGCAGTCGACCGGCTTATGGAGCGCGGGTTCATTGAGGTTCGAAGCCGCGCGGATACTCCGGGAAAACCGCTACAGTATGGGACCACAAAGGAGTTTCTGGACCTTTTTCATCTCTCTTCATTGAAAGATCTGCCCAAGCTTCGTGAAATCAAGGAGATTCTTCGCGAGCATGAGGAGCAGGAGTATTTATCACAATCAGGCGGAGAGGAATTATCTCCAGCCGAAACAGGACTGGAGTCCGGAGCAGGGGAGTATGACGCAGAAGAGCAGGGGTGAAGAGGTTCGCATCAATCGGTATCTGGCTATGTGCGGCATTGCGTCGCGCCGGGCGGCCGACCAGATGGTTATTGACGGCCGGGTGATGGTTAATGGTCAGGTTGTGACTGAGCCGGGAGTGAAGATAAAGACGGGCAAAGATGAGGTGATTGTGGATGGGCAGAAGTATGCTCTTCCTGAAGAGCGCAAGGTCTACATTCTTTTCAATAAGCCGCGCAATGTCATTACCACCAGCAGCGATGAACGCGATCGTGAGATGGTGCTGGATTACATCAAAGTAAAAGAGCGGGTTTTTCCTGTGGGACGGCTCGACCGGAAAACAACCGGAGTGCTGCTCTTTACCAATGATGGCATTCTTGCAAATAAACTCATGCACCCTTCTTCAAATGTGAAAAAAGAGTACCTTGCAGTGTTAGATACTGCTTTTCCACAGAGTTCCCTTCCGCTTCTTACGGGGGGAATGCGGTTGAAGGACACCGGGGAGAAGGTAAGTTCGTGCCAGGCGAAAATTCTTGATGGAGGCATGCAGGTTTGGATGAGCCTTCATGAAGGGAAAAACCATCAGGTGCGCAGGATGTTCTGGACCCTCGGTTTTGAAGTTACACGGCTTGAACGGGTTACCTATGCCGGCCTTAAAGCCGGTGATCTCAGACGCGGCGAGTGGCGTTATTTGAATAGAGAGGAGGTGCGGCAGCTTCAGGAGCTTGCCGGGAGCTCGTAGGCCGGTTTTGTTCATGCAGGACCAACCCCCATTCCCATGAACCAGTTGCCGATTTTTCGACCTCGGAGTGCCATGTCTATTGTGGCGTCTTTTTTGTTCCTTTTCTCTTTCGCCCGTCCGCCTGAGGTCGGGCAATGTGCAACTGACGGTATTGAGTATGTGCTCGACACATTTGAGCCTGAAGGTGATTTTGAATCCGAAGATAATCTTGAGTCCCTCCTTGATGATCTTGCTGACCTGAAACAGCAGAGGCTCTACCTGAATGAATCCTCCGCTGAAGACCTGCTTCTGCTCCCCTGGCTGACCTTTTCCGATGTCAGCAACATCATTTCCACACGAACAGATACCGGCCCGATTACCTCTGAAGCCGCCCTTGCCGACATTATCGGTGAAGAGAAGGCTTCGTGGTCGCTTCCCTACATATATTTCAGCCGCGAGCTGCAGCTGCGCCGCAAAGCACTTCGCGAGCAGATTGAGGGTTCCCTGTATACCCGCTACTTTACGGAAATGCCTGAGCGAGACGGCATCACCACAGGCTCTTACGCAGGTGAGAACTATAAGCTCTACAACCGTCTGCAGCTTAGCATTCCGCATCTGAAGGCGAGTGTGGTGCAGGAAAAGGATGTGGGCGAGCCGGATCTTGACGATTTTACCTCCTTCAGCCTGAACGCCTATGATTTTGGGGTGCTTAAAAGCGCCGTGGTCGGTAACTATACCCTTAATTTTGGTGAAGGGCTTCTCATGGGACAGAACCGCTATTTTTCAAAGGGGTCTGATCCTGCCGGGAGTGTGCGGCTGAACTCCCGACGGCTGAAGCCCTATTCGTCGAGCGGGGAGTACGGATTTCTGCAGGGGGTCGCACTTACGCTTCGGCCCGGGCCGTTTGAAGTGACGGCATTTACCTCGTCCAATCGGGTGGACGGGCGGGTGAGTGATGATGGACTGATCACCAGTTTTGACGAAAGCGGTTATCACCGCACGGTGACTGAGCTTGAACGGCGTGACGGGGTGACTGAAACAGTTGATGGTGCGAATATTCTCTGGAATTTCGGCGCTTCAGGTGTGAATGGACGGGTTGGCGGCAGCATGATCCATTACAGCTATTCAGAGCCTCTCCAGACGCTGGTGGAGTCGGGGATTGACAGGGGAGAAGCATCCTCGGCTGATCTTGTGGGGTTGGAGGCGGTTGTGACCTCCGGGAATGCAGGGATCTTTTTTGAAACGGTGTTTTCACAAAAACCCGACGACTCCTCCTGGATTGCGGGGGCGTCGTATGAACCGACCCGTGGAGTGAGTGCCGTGGTAGCTGTGCGGCAGTATGGTGAACACTACTATTCCCCTTTTGCCGGTGCGTTTGCCGAGCGGGGAGACGGGGCATCGAATGAAGAGGGGTATTATGCCGGCATTGACGCCCGGCTCAGCCGGAAGGTGAGGGTGGGGGCTTATTACGACTGGTTCCGTTTTCCGCTGCTCAGTCCTTCGTCTTATCCCTTTCCCTCCAAGGGCCACGACATGCGCCTTTTTGCTTCATGGAAAGCATCATCCTCAATTGCCTGGAGCTTGCAGTTGCAACACAAGAAAAAAGAGGAGGCCTCATCGGCTCAGGGGGCTCTGGGAGGAGCGGGGACCGTCAATGGTTATGCGCCGTTACCTTCTCTTACAGACAGGGTCAGGCTTGATTCTGACATCAAGCTTTCCAGGGTACTGAGCATGCGCACACGGGGTGAAGTCAAGCGTGTGAGGCAGGAGTTTTTTTCGGGTGATGTTTCATATAACGGGTGGTTGGTGTATGAGCAACTGAACTATAAGAACGGAAGGCTGAGCTTGAAATGGCGGGGTACGGTGTTCAATACTGATGATTATGATTCACAGCTGTATGCATATGAAGATGGTCTGCCGATGCAGTTTGATCTTGGAACTTACAACGGCCGGGGAAAGTCGATGTTTTTCCTTGCAGCCTGGCAGGCACGGGAGAATATGAAGATTGCTGCGCGGTATGAAATTACCTCTTACACTGATCGTGAGGTATACAGCAGCGGGTCTGATTTGCGGCTGACCGATTCACCTGCCTCGTTCCATGTGGGTTGCTTGTGGTCGTTCTAATGTTCATGCATCTTTCGGGGGGGCGGGTTCAGTGATTTCCGGCGGCACGGTTCAGTCGGTCGCGGATGGCCCTGCCGAGGCCTTTTTCAGGAGGTAGTTCGCAGTAGATTGTTTGAACGGCCTCCCGGTCGCAGTGGCGGAAGAAGCTGAAGAGTTCCTGTGCGTATTCGTCCAGCGAGATGCAGGTTTTTTTAATAGTAATGCCGACTGGCGGTACGCCGAGTCCTATCCAGGCCGAGTCGGGGGTTAGTGCAGGCGATTTCCCTTGTTCATGGGTGACGACTGTGGCTCTGGGGGCGTAGTGTGGATATTTGAGACCGGGGCTTTTTAGGGGTTCGTTTTTTTGTGTTTTTCCGGCCGGAGTGATTGCAGGGATAACTTCCTGCAGCTCTTCCAGGGTGATGGCTCCGGCGCGAAGCATGACGGGGTTTGGGCCTGTGCAGTCAACAATTGTTGATTCCAGTCCTATCCGGCTGTTGCTTCCCTTCAGGATTGCGGCGATTCTTCCATCAAGGTCGTTCCGGACGGCTTCCCAGCTTGTGGCGCTTGGCCGGCCTGAACGGTTGGCCGATGGGGCTGCAACAGGGGTATGGCAGCATTTGAGGAACTCGTGGGCAACCGGATGGGCGGGGCAGCGGACGCCGACGCTATCAAGGCCCGCCGTTACGGCGTAGGGTACCTCGTTGCTTTTGGGCAGCACAAGCGTCAGCGGGCCGGGGAAAAACCGGCTGACAAGCAGTTCGGCTTCGGGGCTAAGTTTGGATGCAACCCTTGGTAGCTCTTCGGGGGTACTGATGTGAACAATGAGTGGGTTGTCTTGGGGCCTCCCCTTTGCCTTGAACACCTCGGCGATGGCTGCGGGAGAGTCAATGGCGGCCCCAAGTCCGTAGACGGTTTCAGTGGGAAAGGCTACCGTCTTTCCGGCAATGAGCAGGGCTGCAGCCTCAAGTGGCGAGTCGGTGATGAGAGTCTTCATGGCGAGCAGTGCGGCTATCGGCAGATTGAGAGCAGTGCGATGGCGTCGGGCATGAACATCTGGTAGAAGAGCAGGCCTGCCGCTGCACTGACAATGGGGATAGTGAGGTTGTCGTCAATGCGGAAGCCGCCAATCCTGATGATGAATGCTTCAACAACGGTTCCCACAGTTGCCATGATGAGGCCGGCTATGGGGTTGAGGTTGGGGACAATGGCAACAATAAGGAGGGCGGAGAGGAAAAAGGCTGCGCTGCCTTCAAGGCTTTTGTCGGCGAACCGGTGTCTGCCGAAAGTTTTTCCGACGAGTGCTGCCATGGTGTCGGAAACGGAAACCATTGAAAAGGCTGCGATGGCTATGATTTTTGGGAAAAAAAGCACCAGAAAAAGGGCGGAAAGAGTGATGCAGGTGGCTCCGTTGAGATGCATTTTTTGTGGCTCGAGCTCATGGCGGCGGAGCATGGAGCCGAAGGTGCGGTGGTACCAGCTGGAGATGGGGCCCTCAAAATTTTTCAGCAGGTCAACCAGAAAAAAACCGGCAACCAGCGGGACGAGGATGATAAGGGCGAGCTCTCTTGGGATATGGCAGTAGATGACTGCTATGGCAAGAGATGAGAGATGTATAGCCTTTCTGGCTACTTCGTAGCGAAGTTCCAGCCGGTCTTTTGCTTCCATAGTCACACAGGCTGTTGGGGAGGTCACACATGATGTATTATGGCCTGAATATACATTGAATTTTCCAACTCTCCCGCCCGTCTTTTTTTGGTTACATTACCTACCTTGAAACTGAAACCGTTTTTCCCCTTCGTCAGGAGAGAGCGCTATTGCAAATTCATTCCAGTCAGTATGCAGAATGACGCACTGAGGGTTGCCGCCATTGACCTTGGCACCAACTCGTTTCATATGGTTATTATTGAAGAGAGCCCGGAAAAGGGGATTGTTGAGATTGACCGTGTCAAAGATATGATCTGTATCGGGCGGGGGAGCATTTCAACGAAAATGCTTGATGAGGAGTCAATGCAGTCGGGAGTCGCCGCCCTGAAAAACTTTCTTGTGCTCGCTTCCCAGCACGGCGTCACCCGTGACAATATTCTTGCCTTTGCCACCAGCGCCATCCGCGAGGCGAAAAATCAGCATGAATTTCTCCGCAGGGTGCGTGATGAGACAGGACTGAAGGTGAAAGTCATTTCCGGCATGGAGGAGGCGGAGTTCATCTATTACGGTGTGCGCAACGCGGTGAAATTGCGGGCGTCAAATGATCTGCTTTTTGATATCGGTGGCGGTTCGGTGGAGTTTGTCATAGCCAATGAAGAGGGGGTGAAGCTGCTTGAAAGCCGTAAAATCGGCGTTGCCCGTATGCTTGAACGGTTTGTGAGGGAAGATCCGATTTCAGAACGGGAGATAACCCTTCTGGAGCAGTTTTTTTCTGCTGAAATGGTTTCTTCCGTCGAGGCGGCAACGAGGCTGAAGGTGAAGCGCGCCATTGCCTCTTCGGGGACGGCGGAAAACATTGCCCGCATGATACATTCCATGCATGGTCGTGATAGTGAGGGGTCATTGAACAGCAGTTCGTTTACCCGCAGTGAGTTCGAGAGGCTCTATCGGACGATGATTCCCTTGAATTCTGCGGAGCGCCGGAAAATGAGCGGGCTTGACGAAAAAAGGGTTGATTTGATTGTGCCGGGGCTGATTCTTGTCAACATGCTCTTCCGCATGTTCGGCTTTGAAGAAGTTGTGGTTTCGGACTCCTCTCTTCGCGAAGGGATGGTGCTGCACTATCTTCAGCATCATTCCCGCTCACGACCTTCTTCGGAGGGGGGGATCGACATCCGGCGCGAAAGTGTTCATGAGCTCGGGTTCCGATGCGACTGGAACCAGCGCCATTCTGTGCAGGTCGCCCGCATCAGCCTGCAGCTTTTTGATACTCTTGCCCTACAGCACGGTGTTGATGAGCACTATCGTGAGCTGCTGGAGTACGCGGCCCTTCTGCACAATATCGGCACCTTCATCTCCATCTCTTCCCACCACAAGCACAGCCAGTACATCATTCAGAATGGAGGCCTTCGCGGTTTTTCTCCTTCTGAAATAGAGATTATAGCCAATGTGGCCCGCTATCACCGAAAGTCCCCTCCATCGGAAAAACACCCCGGCTATCTGGCCCTGAAGCCAAAGCATCGGCACGCTGTTGATGTGCTGTCGGGAATTCTTCGGATTGCCAACGGCCTTGAACGCGGCCACCGGCGGAATGTGGAGAGGGTGGAGATGGTAGAAGTCAAAGGGCGACTGATGTTACAGTTGAGTACGAAGTTTGAGCCCGAGATTGAGATTTGGGCGGCAGATCAGCTGAAGTCCCTGCTGGAAAATGTTCTGGAGAAGCCGATTGCCTTCTGTCGGGCCTGAGGGCTACAGTTCTTTTGGAGATGGGGATATTCTTTCTCTCCTGCAGCAACCCGGAACTCTCTGGTTTGAGTCGGCTTTCGTAGCGGGGGGTGGCGCACTCTGTTTCTCAGACCCTGCTGCTATCGTTGAACTCACCTCGCCCGATACACTCCCTGAATTTTTTCTTGAGCTTGAGAGACATCTTGATGAGGGTTCTTTTCTTGCCGGATGGCTTGGTTACGAAGCGGGAAAGGGGTTTGAGGGGAGTGTTTTCGGCGCTCCCTCCGCTTCCCGCTCACCCGGTCTGCTCGGCTGGTTTGGGGTCTACGGCGAACCGCGACGGTTCTCTCAAGAGGAGGTTCGGGAACTCTTCCCTCCACTTCCGGCAGATGCCTCCGCTTTTCCCTCAACCCTTTCGTTCAGCTGTTCCGAAGAGGACTATGCCGGGAAAATAGCCGCTATTCATCGCGAAATAGCTGCAGGCAATGTCTATCAGGTCAATTTTACCGGTCGCTACCGCTTTAAGGCTCCTTCCGATCCAGTAGCCTTGTTCGGCTCTCTGCGTCGTAGGCAGCCAGATTCATGGACGGCAATGCTCAACACTACCGACTGCCAGATTCTTACGGTTTCGCCCGAACTGTTTTTCCGTCGAAGCGGACGGCTCATTGAGACCATGCCAATGAAGGGCACCGCCCCCCGGGGCGCGACAGAAAGAGAGGATCGCAGCACCCTTCAGGCGCTTCAGCAGTGCACGAAGAACCGTGCAGAAAACCTCATGATAGTGGATCTTCTTCGTAACGACCTCGGCCGTATCTGCCAGCCCGGTTCTGTGAGGGTGCCCGAACTGTTTGCTCCGAGAAGCTGGCCCACACTCCACCAGATGGTCTCGCGCATCAGTGGAGAGCTTCGCAGGGATGTTGACCTTTACGCGTTGTTTCGGGCGCTCTTTCCTTGTGGTTCAGTGACGGGTGCTCCAAAAATCAGGGCGATGCAACTTATTGATGAACTCGAAGATTCACCGAGGGGGGTGTATACGGGAACAGTGGGATATATGACGCCCGACCGTGACATGGTGTTCAGTGTGGCAATCCGGACGCTGGAGGTGAGGGGGAAGGAGGCAGTGTATGGTTCGGGGAGCGGGATCGTATGGGATTCCAATGCCCGCGAGGAGTTCCGGGAGTGCGCACTCAAAGCCGATATTCTCCGCCCCTCTTCGGGTAAGGGAGCTGTCGGTCTGTTTGAGAGCATGCTCTGGAACGGGGAGTACCCTTTTTTGTCGGCCCATCTTCAGCGTCTGGAGAGCTCTGCTGATGCTCTTGGCATACCTTTCAGCCGCGCCATGGCATTGCAGCTCCTGTCAGTATTGGAAAGGAAGATGCTTTTGGGTGGAGGCCGCTTTAAGGTCCGTTTGACGCTCTCGCCCGCCGGCGAACTTGCTGCTACCCATGAATCTCTTGTGAATTCTGCCGGGTCAGCCCCTCTTCGCATTTGCCTTGCAGAGGACCGGGTTGATTCCCGTAATCCCCTTCTCCGGCATAAAACCACAGCGAGGGAGCTCTATGACCGTTATTACCGTGAGGCTCTCCGCCAGGGGTTTGATGAGGTGCTTTTTGCCAATGAACGGGGCGAAGTGGCCGAGGGAGCAATCAGTTCAGTGTTTGTGGAGAGGGGGCACTCTTTCCTTACCCCGCCACCCGACTCAGGGATTCTCAATGGCGTGATGAGAGGCTACCTGCTCAAAACACGCCCGGGAGCAGCGGAGGAAATGCTTTTGCTGAAAGATCTCGGTCCAGGCGACAGGCTTTTCCTTGCCAATGCGGTTCGGGGGCTACGCCCGGCAATGTTCACAGGGGAAACAATTTCGGCGGCATAACTCTCCAACCGGATAACCGGGTGTTTGGGAGGAGCACTGAATTTGCTGTATATTTCTTCTGCCACTTCCTTAACACCATCCCGAACCAGCTTATGCGAGACCATACGCCGAACTTCATCATGCATGAACTTAGTGCCCTGAATCGTACTCTTATCAGTACCACTCTGCAGCAGCTGCTTGAAAAACTTGCGGCAGACGGCAAGCTGACAGCCGACTCACTGCTTGAGTTCTGGGTTGAAGTGCCTGGTGTGAAACGCACCCGCGGTACATTCCGTGGCGGGTTTCTCATGCCCGACAGTTTTGTATACCTTTCCGATTATTTCCTGCCCGACACCACCGTCCTTACCCCGACCGCTGCATACGGCGAAGCCCTACATCCTCTCCAGCAGGCATGGAGCGATCTCCTTGACGAATTCTACTACCAGATAGAAATTTTTACCTCCCCCGTCTCAATTCCCAAAGGAGTCACCCTTGAACTCTGGGCTGGCTCGCGCCATCGCCCGGAAGGCGAATGGATTTACGCAGTAGACCGCAAAATCGAACTCCAGTAACCTGTAAGTTGGGGATAAGTTGGGGACACTCATGACTGAGTGTACTTATGAATAAGTACA
>JABMPC010000047.1 GCA_013203905.1 Chlorobium sp.
AGTTTTTTCATTGAGGCGGCAAGTACATGAATGCCCTCCCCCTCAATACCGTCATCGTTGCATACTAATATTTCGGGTCGTCTGTCCTGTTTTGTCATGTGTATGGTTTCATCCGTTCAGAAGTCGTGGCCGAGGCTGAAGTAGAAGACCGTGTCGGCAAAGCGCAGGGTGGATGATTCCTGTTCATCCGCCGCACGAAGGAACGAAAATGCTTTTGCCGCGGTAAACCTTGCGGGGCCGATGGGCGTCTCCCAGACAAGGCTGGTTCCTATGCCGTGAATCAGTCTTGCAAGCGCAATTTGATCGCGGCTTTCCCAAGCATTTCCGGTATTGTAGTTGAACCGCAGCGCTGTGGGGAAGAGGATGTCGAACGGAGGCCGGTATTGCAACTGCACCCCGGCTGAAGCAATATTGTTGCCCGGAAGTGCATTTTCCGGCAGACCGATGAAACGACGGCTGTAGGATGTTCCGGGACCGCCGAGAAAAAACTTTTCTGAGAGGGGGACCGGGACGCTGCTCACTCCGAACATGCCTGAGAACTGCAGGGTTGTGCGCTCGCCGACGGGTATGTTATGTTCATGCGTTCCGGAGAACTGCCAGAAGAGGTTCTCGTTTTCCATGGCCGGAGTGGTGAGGGCGTAGCGAAGGTCGGTATAGTTTCCCGTGGTTGCTATCAGGGCGTTGTCGCGGGAGTCTATGGTCAGCCGTGAGCCGATGGAGAGGAGATCCAGGTTCTCTGTCACAAACCCGTCATCCTGCTCTGAGTCAGTGCTGGATTTCGAGTTCTGGAGGGTGATGTCGGCAATGAACTTTCCGTTTTTACGGATTCGGGTGCCGAATGCCGCACTGAAACCATATTTCTGAATATCATAAGAGCCACTGCTGAATGAGCGGGTGTTGAAAAACTGCTTGTCGAAGACAAGCCTGGTATGGTCAAAATTATGTTTGTCGTAAAACAGCCTTGAAGACATGGTGAAGTTGGTCGAGCCGATGCGTGGCATGTTGTACTCAATGTTCGCTACATTGTTTTTCCTGCCAACTTTCAGCCATCCTCCCAGCGAGTTGGTTGTTCCTGCAAGGTTTTCATTCCTGTAATCAAGCAGGAACTGGGCATTGCTGGTTTCATCGTAACGAAGTCCTATGCGGAGCACGGAGGCGGGCTTTTCATCAAGCGAGAACTTGAGAAGGGTGCGTTCGTCATCTCCCTCACCTGTGGATTTCGCCGATAACGATACGCGGTTGAACACTCCTGTGTCGTAGAGGTTTTTGACTGATGAACGGGCTTCCCGGAGGCGCACCACCGTTGTTGTGTCGACCTTTATTTCGCGGTTCACAGGAGTCTTGTCGGTAATGTTGCGGTCCTGTGCCACGGTGATTCCATCTGCCCTGCCCGAACTTACCCTGACCCGAAGCGTATTGCCGGACACGCCGGTATCCGTAATATGGACAAGACTGTACCCTTTATCGCGATATGTTCTTACAAGGCTTTCAAGGGCCTTGGTTCCGGTCTGGTTGGTGTATACCCGCCCCATTAGAGGGGCAAAGCAGGCTCCCTGTTCATCGGGCGAGAGAGCGCCGGGAGGGCCACCGCTGATTTGCACCCTATGGATTGCCGGCAGGGGGGTCAGGTGGAAAACCGCCTTTTTTCTTCGTGCATCAACCTCCGCATACACCCTGGTGAAGAGGTCGGTTGCAAGCAGTTCGCGAAGAGCTGTGCGGGTGTCGGTGGCATTGCGCACTATACCGGAGACAATGTGATAGTGTTCAATGAACTCCTGGTTCTCTTCGGGAAAACTGATTCTTTTGGTGTACCCTGCAATCGATCTTCCTGAAGGGGACGATTTCCTCTGGTTCTCAATGCTCCGCCTGATGGTTCCCGCCAAGGTTTTGCCTTTCGTATATCCCGAGGCCACAAGGCTGTCGATATCTGAAAAATCGGTTGCCATGTGGTTTTCCAGTTCGGGACGGATGACGATGTCGGCTTTCTCAAGCTGCGCCGGGTACTGGAGTTTCGTCAGGATGGTCAGCGCCTGATCGGCAGCTTTCCATGGAAGGTCAAGTTCTCTTCCCGTGGAATACATGCTGCCGTGCGCATCCACGGCAATTTTGTATTCTGCGCTGAACGACTCCAGCTCATCCACCGGAAGGTTGGCAACCAGTCCACCGTCAACCAGCTGGCGCTGGCCGTGCGCAATGGGTGAAAACAGCACCGGAATGGTACTGCTTGCCCGCATTGCCTCAGAGAGTGAACCGGACGCAAGTGTGACCCGTTCGCCCGAGACCAGGTCGGTTGTGACCGCCCTGAACTGGACCGGCAGGGAAGAAAAATTATCTGTTACGGGATAGAGAGCGTTAAGCGCCAGAAGGTCGAGCGTTTCGGTCAGGGCCTGTGCGGAACTGAGTGAGCGGGGGATAATCAGCTTTAATTTCTCAAAGCGGATTGCAATTGTCGAGCGGTCGCGCACCCTTTGCTGCTCAAGAAAAATATTGGATCGGGAGTACTTATTGTTTCCTATGTTGACAATGGATTCCCATGGGAGGCTATGGGCTATCTCTTCAAGTTCGTTGGGCGTATAGCCGCAACTGTACAGCCCTCCAATGACGGCGCCCATGCTGGTTCCTGCAATGAAATCAACCGGTATTCCCTCTTCTTCAAAAGCCTTGAGTACTCCTATCTGTGCCAGGCCGTTGGCGCCTCCGCCGGACAGAGCCAGGCCAACCGTTTTTCTTGCAGGGCGCATGGCCGGAAGCAGTGTGTAGCGCTGCATAGGAATGGAGAGCGTATCGGGCAGTACCCTCACCGTTCGGGGGGCGGCGCCGGTTTCCGTTGTGGCCACTGCAGCTGAAATGGATGCCAGAAGGAAAGCCGAAATGAGGAGTGTTCTCAGGTTCAGCAAGAAGCGGGCTCCTTTAATAAATGGCCGGTGTCGAGGGGGAGCATGAAGGCTCTTTTGAGATTGTGGTGCCGACTTTATATCTTGTACTCTAATGTATAACCTTTAGTCTTAATTGTAAAGATGGTCTGGTTCAAACGGGTAACACCCTCTATTCGCACCACAGACAAACGGGACACGCCAGAAGGGCTGTGGGCAAAGTGTGACAGCTGCGGCGCTATGCTTCACAAGAAACAGCTTGAAGACAATCTGTTTACCTGTCCACAGTGCGCACACCATTTCAGGATTGCCCCATACAAGTATTTTTCCCTGCTGTTTGATGAGGGCCAGTGCACAGAGTTCGACCAGAACCTCCGCGCTGCCGATCCCCTCAACTTCACCGATACCAAGCACTACCCCGACCGTGTGCACGACACCATAGAAAAAAGCGGAAAGACCGAAGCCTGCCGAAACGCATACGGCAAGAGTGAAGGAGCCGATCTCGTTGTTTCAGCAATGGATTTCGGGTTCATCGGAGGATCGATGGGTTCAGTCGTCGGAGAGAAGATTGCCCGCTCGGCAGACAAGGCAATACAGCTTAACGCTCCTCTCCTTGTCATTTCCCAGTCCGGCGGAGCCAGAATGATGGAAGGGGCTTTCAGTCTCATGCAGATGGCCAAAACCGCCGCACGCCTCACCCGCCTCGGCGAGAAAAAGCTACCCTTCATCTCCCTCATGACCGACCCCACCATGGGCGGCATCAGCGCATCTTTCGCCATGCTTGGCGACCTCAACATCAGTGAGCCCAAAGCGCTCATCGGCTTCGCCGGCCCCCGCGTCATTCGCGACACCATCAAGCGCGACCTTCCCGAAGGGTTTCAGCGCGCCGAGTTCCTTCTTGAACACGGATTCGTCGACATGATAGTCCACCGCAAGGAGCTCAAGGAGCGCCTTGCCAAGACCCTGGCAATGATGAGGGTGGAAGTCTGACAAGACCTGCCCGACAGCCGGCAGCTTGTCCCGTGGTTTCTGTTTTTGGTCCCCGGCGCTCAGCTCCAGCCAAGGGCTGAGGCTGTAACAGGGAACTGCTTGACGAATATTGCCATTATACCATCCGCAATTTCCCGGTGCTCCTTCTGGGTAGCCGGGTCGGTCCGCACCTCAAGGTAGTGAATCCAGCTTCGTACCGTTCCCTTCATATAAAGCTTCGTCTGCGTTGCCATTGGCAGCAGTGCTCTGGCGCACTCTTTGGCGATGCCCTTTTCAAGCGCCCCCTCGTACTTATCCATTGCAAGCGATGCCACCTCGTCCTGTGCCTCGCTGAACCAGGTAACAGTCGCTTCGTCAAGGTCCTCCAGGGAGTTCTGGCGGTTCTTCTCATCCTGTCGCCGCGGAGTGTAATGCTCTATTGCCTGTGCCTGCGCATATCGTTGAGAAAATTCCTGAAATTGGAAGCTCCGGTGGCGGAGAATCTGCGGTGAAATTGCCCGTGATGTCACAATTTCCACCGTCATGTCCGCCATCTCGAATACGCTCCAATGCTTGTGCGTGATGCAGTAGGCCAGAAGCTTCGCATAGTCGGGGGTTTCCTGATGGGGGCTCGATACCCTGGCGCAATACGCCATAAGCCCTTCGGCGGTAAGGCTTTTTCCTTCTATCTCTATCTGCGGTGCGGTGAGGGCAATAAGGCGAACCTGCATGACGGGAACGGTTGTGGGTTCAAAAGACTCAAATATACATAAATGCTCGTGAAGTGTCATGGCCGCTTTTGCTGCTTAACCATCTGGCCATCCGTGTCGTTATGCGTCTCGTTATGAGCTTTTCTATAGGGGTGGATATGCGGCGTCTTTCTTATTGGTTTTGTTTATTTTTTCTTATGATGCTGAAATTTTTGATCTTGCGGCACGGTTGAGAGGAGTACGGGGACTGAAGCTTAAGGATGCATTACATGCGGCAACCGCCCTCAGGAATGGATGCAGTGCTATCATGACGAATGATAATGGTATACGGAGCGTAGGCCGGTATAGATGTTTTATTACTCTGCAGGGAATCGGATAGAGCAGTCAAGGCTGCTGACGGCGTTTCCGTTTCTTCTTGAGACTGCGTATCTTCACTAATTCAAGCCCCGAACGGCGGGGTTTCCTCGTTTTTATTGTCCACTTTCAGACCACATACTTTCATGGCTAATATCAATTTCGGGTTTGAGCATCACGCCTCAAAGCTTTACTCAGGCGCTATAGAGCAGGGTATCCAGAACTCTCTGGTACCGATGGTCATTGAGACCTCTGGCCGCGGTGAGCGGGCTTTCGACATTTTTTCCCGCCTGCTTCGCGAGCGTATCATCTTTCTTGGCAGCGGCATTGACGAGCATGTTGCCGGCCTTATTATGGCGCAGCTGATTTTCCTTGAGTCTGAGGACCCTGAGCGCGACATCTTTATTTATGTGAACTCTCCGGGTGGCAGCGTATCAGCTGGTCTTGGTATTTACGATACCATGCAGTACATCCGTCCGGATGTGTCGACGGTGTGCGTGGGCATGGCGGCGAGCATGGGTGCGTTCCTCCTTGCAAGCGGCGCAAAGGGCAAGCGGGCTTCGCTTCCTCATTCGCGCATTATGATTCATCAGCCTTCAGGCGGCGCACAGGGTCAGGAGAGCGACATCCTTATTCAGGCTCGTGAGATTGAGAAGATCCGCAGGCTGCTTGAGGAGATTATGGCAAAACACACTGGCAAGGATGTGCAGCAGGTGCGTGAGGATTCAGAGCGCGACCGGTGGATGGATGCCGGCGAGGCCCTTGAGTATGGAATTATTGATCAGGTGTTCGAGAAGCGCCCTGCACCTGAAAAGAAAGATTGAGTTTCAATAGAAAAAACCGATTTACCGCCTTGACATGAGCGAAGAGCAGACCCCGTTTAACCTCGAGAAGACTTATAACCACAGCGAAGTAGAAGAGCGATGGAGGAGCGCCCACTGGGAGGCGCTCGGTTCGTTCCACGCTGAGCATTCACAGGTACTGGAGGAGGGGAGAGCACCGTATTCGGTGCTGATGCCGCCTCCTAATGTTACCGGCAGCCTGACGCTCGGTCATGTGCTGAACCATACCTTGCAGGATATCTTCATTCGTTACGCGCGCATGAGGGGAAAGGAGGCGCTCTGGCTTCCGGGTACCGACCATGCAGGTATTGCTACGCAAACGGTGGTGGAGCGGAAGCTGCGCAAAGAGGGGGTAAGCCGTCACGATTTGGGCCGGAAGGATTTTCTCGGTCATGTGTGGCAGTGGAGGGAGGAGTACGGTGGCCTTATTGTCAAGCAGCTGAAGCGGCTTGGCATTTCCTGCGACTGGCGCCGGAACCTGTTCACCATGGACGAGCGGGCTTCAGAGGCTGTTGTCAATTCGTTTGTTGCGCTCTATCGTGATGGTCTGATTTACCGTGGCAAGCGCATTATCAACTGGTGCCCGGTATCACAGACTGCGTTGTCGGACGAAGAGGTTATCATGAAGCCTCGCCGCGACCAGCTGGTCTATGTGCGCTATGCGCTCGCAAAAGATCCCTCGCGCTTCATTACCATTGCAACGGTTCGGCCGGAAACCATTCTCGCCGATGTTGCCATTGCCGTGAACCCTTCTGACGAGCGGTTCCGTGACCTTGTGGGAGAGATGGCGGTGGTGCCTGTTGCCGGCCGGCACATTCCCATTATTGCTGATGACTATGTTGATATTGAGTTCGGAACCGGTGCGCTGAAAATCACTCCGGCTCATGATCCCAATGACTATGCAGTGGCCGGAAGGCACAACCTGCCGGTGATTTCGGTTGTGGGCAAGGATGGCCGGATGACCGATGAGTTTGGTTACGGCGGTATGGACAGGTTCGAGGCACGGAAGAAGATTGTTGCAGATCTTGAGGAACTTGGCAATCTGGAGCGGGTGGAGGAGTACGAACATAATGTAGGGTATTCTGAACGGGCGGATGTGGTTGTTGAACCCTACCTTTCGGAGCAGTGGTTTGTTTCAATGCAGCCGCTTGCCGAAAAAGCGATCGATGTGGTCAACGACGGCCAGATCCGGTTCCACCCACCGCACTGGATTAATACTTATCGTCACTGGATGGGCGGCATCCGCGACTGGTGCATTTCACGCCAGCTCTGGTGGGGGCACCGTATTCCTGCATGGTATGATCCTGAGGGGCAGGTATGGGTTGCGGCTTCGTATGAGGAGGCGTGCCATCTTGCCGGGACGGATAAACTGGTGCAGGATGAGGATGTGCTCGACACCTGGTTCTCCTCGTGGCTCTGGCCGCTGACAACGCTTGGCTGGACAGGTCCGGGAGCTGATAATGATGATTTGAGGGCATTTTATCCCACCAATACCCTCGTGACAGGCCCCGACATCATCTTTTTCTGGGTTGCCCGTATGATTATGGCAGGGCTGTATTTCAAGGGGGATGTCCCTTTCCGTGATGTCTATTTCACCAGCATCATCCGCGACATGAAGGGTCGTAAGCTCTCCAAGTCGCTTGGTAATTCGCCTGATCCCCTGAAGGTGATGGATACCTATGGCACCGATGCCCTGCGCTTCACCATCATCTACATTGCCCCGCTCGGTCAGGATGTGCTGTTCGGTGAGGAGAAATGCGAGCTGGGACGGAATTTCGCAACGAAGATATGGAACGCATCGCGCCTCGTTTTCATGCAACGCGAAAAGTATTTCGAGGGGCCGGAGGATTTTGCCGCCTACTATGAAGGGTTCAATCCGGCGACAGAATCGTTTGATCTTGCCGGTGGGTGGATATGGTCCGCATATAACGGTATGCTGGAGCACTACCATTCGGCGTTCGGCCAGTTCAGGATGAACGATATTGTTAAAACGGTCTACGACTTCTTCCGGGGCGACTACTGCGACTGGTACCTTGAGTCGCTGAAGGTGAGTCTTGCGGAGGGCTGCCGGCCCGAAGATGCCAGAAGGGCGGTTGCTCTTGCTATCCATGTGCTTGAGGGCACGCTGAAGGCGCTGCACCCTGTGATGCCTTTCATTACCGACGAGATATGGCATTTTGTGCTCCCACGCTCTTCAAATGAGAGCATTGCCTCATCACAGATGCCTGTGGCCGCTTCGCCCGCTTCTCTGGATGATGACGGGTTCGGGCTTGTGCAGAAGCTGGTGACGGAAGTCAGAAGCCTTAAGGCGCTTTTCGGTGTGCCGCCGGGACTTCGTGCCGAGGTGCAGCTGAAGGCTGCCGACGCTGCTGCCGCGAAAGCGATTGAGGGCGGTATGGCGTTCATTGCCGCGCTTGGTCAGTGCACCCCATCCTTCATGCAGGAGGGTTCTCGGCCGCCGCATGCTGCCGGTTCGGTGGTTGAGGGAAATGAACTCTTTGTGCTCCTTGAGGGTTTGATATCATTCGAGAAAGAACGGGCCCGCCTGCAGAAAGAGATACAGAATGTATCCGGCTTCGTTGCTCAGCTTGAGAAAAAACTTTCCAATTCCGGTTTTGCTGACAACGCCCCTCCAGAGGTGGTGGAGAAGGAGCGTGAGAAACTCGCAGATGCTTGCGGCAGCCTGCTGAAGCTTGAGGGGAACCTTGCCGTGCTCAGCAATTGAGTGGAGGGGAGGAGGAATGGCTGAAAAATCGCTTTTTTGGCATTATCATGAATGAAGATATATTATAGTTTTGCCGGTTTGTTCTGCAGACCGGCAATGCGGTTTAGAACCAGCTGAAGTCCCCAAGGAGAATACTGAATGAGGCAATTGAAAATAAGCAAGCAGATAACTAATCGCGAGAGCCTTTCGCTCGATCGCTATTTGCAGGAAATAGGTAAATACGACCTGCTGACTGCCGATGACGAAGTTCGTTTGACAAAGGCGATCAAGGAGGGGTTTGATATGCCTCTTGACACCACTGAGTACAAACGGGCGAAACGGGCGCTGGATAAACTCATCAAGGGAAACCTGCGATTTGTGGTGTCAGTGGCCAAGCAGTACCAGAACCAGGGTTTGACGCTCGGTGACCTCAT
>JABMPC010000048.1 GCA_013203905.1 Chlorobium sp.
TGAGGGCTTTTTTTATTGCAAATCGATCAACTTAGGTTAATCTTTGTGAATCTTTAACAAAAAAATTATATTTCGTCCTGTTTTTCAGGGGACACTTAGGCCACCTTAGCTCAGCCGGTAGAGCAACTGTTTCGTAAATAGTAGGTCGTGGGTTCGATTCCCTCAGGTGGCTCCCACCTCACTGCGGTTATAACACCGGAGCCGGGGGATTGCCGAAAGTTTGAATTTATAGACTGCAATTTAAATCCTATCCATACTGTCACTATGCAAGAAGGCAAGATTTCCCAGATCATCGGCCCAGTTGTTGATGTTGATTTCCCCGAAGGACAGCTGCCGGCGATCCTTGACGCACTGAGCATTGCAAAACCTGACGGAACGAAAATCGTTCTTGAGACACAGCAGCACCTCGGTGAAGAGCGTGTCCGCACAGTGGCAATGGAGAGCACAGATGGCCTCATCAGAGGCATGGCTGTCGCCAACACAGGAATGCCGATACAGGCTCCGGTAGGCGAAGGTGTGCTGGGAAGAATGCTCAATGTTGTAGGAGATCCCATCGACGGACGAGGCCCTATCGATGCGAAGAAAACCTATTCAATACATCGTTCCGCTCCGAAGTTCGAAGACCTCTCCACCAAGGCAGAGATGTTCGAGACCGGCATCAAGGTCATTGATCTTCTTGAGCCGTATTCACGAGGCGGTAAAACCGGACTCTTCGGAGGCGCAGGCGTTGGAAAGACCGTGCTCATCATGGAGCTGATCAACAACATTGCCAAACAGCAGTCCGGATACAGCGTGTTTGCCGGTGTTGGCGAGCGCACCCGTGAAGGGAACGATCTCTGGCATGAAATGATGGAGTCGGGCGTTATTGACAAAACAGCGCTTGTGTTCGGCCAGATGAACGAGCCTCCCGGAGCCCGCGCACGAGTCGCTCTGACCGGACTCAGCATTGCAGAGTACTTCCGTGATGAGGAGAACCGTGATGTGCTGCTCTTCATTGACAACATTTTCCGCTTTACCCAGGCAGGTTCCGAGGTATCGGCACTTCTCGGCCGTATGCCGAGTGCTGTGGGCTACCAGCCGACTCTGGCTACCGAGATGGGTGAACTTCAGGACAGGATCACTTCAACCAAGAACGGCTCTGTTACCTCAGTACAGGCAATCTATGTGCCTGCAGATGACCTTACCGATCCGGCACCGGCCACGGCCTTTGCCCACCTTGATGCAACAACGGTTCTTTCCCGCTCAATTGCGGAGCTTGGCATCTACCCTGCCGTTGACCCGCTTGACTCCACCTCCCGCATTCTCGATCCGAACATTGTCGGTGACGACCATTACGACACGGCACAGGCGGTCAAGCAGATTCTCCAGCGCTACAAGGATCTTCAGGACATTATTGCAATTCTTGGCATGGATGAACTGAGCGACGAGGATAAGCTTGTCGTTTCAAGGGCAAGAAGGGTGCAGCGTTTCCTTTCACAGCCGTTCTTTGTTGCAGAAGCCTTCACAGGCCTTGCGGGAAAGTATGTGAAGCTGGAAGAGACCATCAAAGGCTTCAAGGAGATTCTTGCCGGCAAACATGACGACCTGCCGGAAAGTGCATTCTACCTTGTTGGCACCATTGAAGAGGCAATTGAAAAAGCGAAAACCCTGTAATCTGAACCCGTACTATGGCACAATCCGATAAAGGGTTTGAGCTGGATATCGTCACCCCACAGAAACTGCATTTTTCCGGTGAGGTTACAAGTGTTATCGCACCAGGACTGGACGGGCTTTTTCAGGTGATGAAAAACCATGCGCCTCTTCTTGCCGCCCTAAAAAAAGGGCCGGTAAAGCTGGCGCTTGGAGACAAAACCGAAAAAACCCTCTCCATCGAGAATGGCTTTTTTGAGGTGAGCGGCAACAAAGCGATCCTTCTCACAGAAACCATCTCCTGATTCCGACAGTGTGAATCGAACATGCCCGGGGATACATCCCACGATACCCAAAGCCCTTGAAAAGGGCGACACCATAGCTCTGGTATCCCCGGCATCACACTCCGCCCACCCCCAGAGAATAGGGCTTGCCTCAGAATATCTTGAATCCAAAGGGTACAAGGTACGCCATGCTACTCACCTGAACCGGATAGACGCTGACCCGGCGACAGCAGATAGAGAAAAACTCGAGGATCTTCACGAACTCTTCAGCGACCCCGTCGTTCGCGCCATTGTATGTCTGCGCGGAGGGGCAGGGTCATCCCGTCTGCTCGGTCAGCTTGATTACGAGCTGATTGCCGCCAATCCCAAAATTCTGGTTGGCTATTCCGACATCACAGCCCTCTCTCTTGGAATCTTTGCCAAAACCGGCCTGGTAAGCTTTTCGGGACCGATGGCTGCAACCGAACTGTGGCAGCCGAGCCCATACACAGAAGAGCATTTCTGGGGAATGCTGACAGATCCGGGGTATTCAGCAGAGATGCTGAACCACCCCCTGCACCACACCAGATGCCTCAGGCCGGGAAAAGCCGAAGGCCCGCTGATAGGAGGAAACCTTTCAGTCTTTGCGTCCCTGACAGGCACTCCTTACATGCCCAATCTTGACGGAGCGATTCTCTTTCTTGAAGATGTCAACGAGCCAGCCTACCGCATTGACCGCATGCTCTCCCACCTTGCCAATGCGGGCCTTCTCAGAGGATGCAGGGGGATGCTTCTTGGCTCTTTTTCAGGTGAGATTGCCCCCACTGAGCAGGAGGAGGGCCGCCTCGAAAGCATCTTCACCTATTACAGCCGTTCTATGCTTAGTGGCGGCCCCATCATGCAGGGGCTCTCTTACGGACACATCCGCAACCTGATGACCATTCCCGTAGGCCAGACATTTTCATTTGATGTGGCGCAGGACGGATCTTTTTCGCTTCAGGCATCATCACCTGCTGTCCACCGTCCCTGAGAGCTCCTTGCTTCGCGGCTCATGCCGCAGTATTTTATTCAACTGCCAGAAGAGCGGATTCCCGTATATTTCACTCAGAGAAACAGATTGCATGCAGAGAAGGAGAATGATTATATTTGCCACCATGGAAGCTGAGCCGGAGACAAAAGAGCTTGCCTCAATTCCCGGCACTGAAACCTCAGAACCCTTTCGGGTGATACTCTTCAACGATGAGGAACACTCGTTCGATGAGGTGACTTTCCAGATCATCAAGGCAACCCGATGCAGCAGGGCAAAGGCGGAAGCGCTGACATGGGAGGTCCACAACAGCGGAAAGGCAATGGTATACTCCGGCCCTATCGAACAATGCATCAGGGTGAGCGCCGTGCTTGAGGAGATATCACTCAGAACTGAAATCCAGTCCTGACAGGACCCTGCCTGCCGTTTTCCCGCACTCTTTCTTATATTCGTTAGTCCGTTTATCTTACGGACAATAAGCACTGTATTTGACAACACTGTTTCAGCACCATGACCAATCCCGATTCAGCCCGCGTCCAGGGTTCCTCGCCCTCGCCCGATAAAGTTATGCACAAACTGGTTTCGCTTGCCAAACGGCGGGGCTTTGTTTTCCCTTCCTCGGAAATTTACGGAGGGCTCTCGGCCTGCTTTGATTACGGGCCGCTCGGCAGTGAGATGAAAAAGAACATCAAGGATCTCTGGTGGAGGGCGATGACCCGCCGGCACCGGAACATTGTGGGCCTTGATGCCTCAATCATGATGAATCCGACGGTATGGGAGGCCTCAGGGCATGTTTCCAGCTTCAACGATCCGATGATTGACGACCGGACAACGAAGCGCCGCTACCGGGCAGACCATCTGATAGAGAACCATATTGAAAAGCTGCGCCGTGAGGGAAAGGAGGAGGGCGCCCTCCGGGCACAGGGGGCGTATGAGGCTGCCGGCAATGCTCCAGATGCAAACAAGGCGCTCTACTCCCTTATCATTGACGAGGGGATCAAAGCACCCGACACTGGTTCGGGTGACTGGACCGATGTGCGCCAGTTCAACCTGATGTTTCAGTGCGACATGGGCGCGGTTGCCGACACATCCGCCACCGTCTATCTTCGCCCGGAAACGGCACAGGGCATTTTCGTGAACTTCCACAATGTGCGTGAAGCATCGCGCATGAAGGTTCCCTTCGGCATTGCCCAGATCGGCAAGGCTTTCCGCAACGAGATTGTCAAAGGAAATTTCATTTTCCGTATGGTGGAGTTCGAGCAGATGGAGATGCAGTATTTCGTCAAGCCCGGTACACAGGCGGAGGCGTTTGAAGCATGGAGGGAAGAGCGGTTCAACTGGTACACCTCCTCGCTCGGCATCTCGCCCGATAAACTTCACTGGTACAAGCACGACAAGCTTGCCCACTATGCCGACCTCGCCTACGACATCAAATTTGAGTTCCCGTTCGGCATTGAGGAGATTGAGGGCATTCACTCCCGTACTGACTTTGATTTGAGCCAGCACCAGCAGTATTCCGGCAAAAACATGGAGTATGTCGATCAGGTGACCAATGAGCGCTATACCCCCTTTGTGGTAGAAACCTCCGCCGGATGCGACAGGCTCTTTCTGGCACTGCTTTCAGACGCCTACCATGAAGATGTTGTTGACGGTGAAGAGCGCGTCCTCCTGAAACTTGCGCCGAAGGTTGCACCTGTCAAGGCAGCGGTTCTGCCGCTGATGAAAAAGGGCGAGATGGCGGAGGTTGCTGAAAAACTTCGTGCGGAACTCTCAGAACAGTTCGCGGTGCAGTATGACGACGCTGCCTCTATCGGCAAGCGCTACCGCCGCCAGGATGAAATCGGCACGCCGTTCTGCTTTACCGTGGACCACCAGACCATTGAAGATGGCACCATAACCGTCCGCTACCGCGACACGGCAGCGCAGGAGAGAATCAACCTTGCAGAGGCGGGGGCATTCCTTGCTTCCGCTCTTGCATGAGCGGGAGTTCCTCCCCAAACTCCATTCCGACGAACCAATGCGTTACGATATAGCAGTCATAGGCGGAGGGCCCTCGGGGGCTGTAGCCGCAGCGGAACTCGCACATGCGGGCCTCTCCGTCATCCTTCTTGAAAGAAACCTTGAGAATGTAAAGCCTTGCGGCGGAGCAATCCCTCTCGGCCTCATAGAGGAGTTCTCCATTCCTGATGAACTGGTGGAAAAAAAGCTCTCCCGGATGCAGGCCCGCTCACCCAAAGGACGAACGATCGAGATGGCCATGCCGAACGGATATGTAGGAATGGTCCGCAGGGAGAAATTTGACCGATGGCTCCGCAGTGAAGCCGAAAAAGCAGGAGCACAGGTGCGTGAAGGGCTGATGGCGTCAATCATGCCGACTGACGACGGATACCTCATCACCACACTCAACGACAAGGTCCCTCCGTTTGAGGCGCGCCACATCATTGGAGCTGACGGAGCCAACTCCAAAACCGCAGAAGAGCTCTTCTTTCCCCCCAACGAGCTGAAAGTGATTGCTATGCAGCAGCGCTTCCATTACACTCCTTCCATTGAACGGTTCCGGGACATGGTGGAAATCTGGTTTGACGGGGAAGTTTCACCCGATTTTTATGGCTGGATTTTCCCGAAAGCTGACCACCTGGCAATAGGAACCGGTACCGAAGACAAACTGCACAGCATCAAAGAACTGCAGCGGCGGTTCGTTGAAAAAATAGGCATCACCGACGCCCCCTTTCTTGAGGAAGCGGCCAAAATCCCCATGAAGCCAAGAAAGTCTTTTTCATCCACAAAAAACATTCTGGTGGGAGACGCCGCAGGTCTGGTTACGCCGGCAAACGGTGAGGGAATATTTTTTGCCATGCGCTCGGGAAAGCTCGGCGCAGCAGCCATGATCCGTCATATCAGACAGGGGGCTCCGCTTGATGAGTATGAAAAGGAGTTCCGCCGCCTCTATGCTCCGATCTTTTTCGGTCTTGAGGTGCTTCAGAGCGTCTACTACAAAACCGACCGGCTACGGGAAAGCTTTGTTGCCATATGTGCCGACCCTGATGTGCAGAACATCACATTCGACTCCTACCTCTACAAAAAAATGGTTCCGGCGAAGTGGAGCGTGCAGATGAAGATTTTCTCCAAAAACATCTATCACCTGCTCAAGGGAGGATAAATGCTGCTCTCCTTTCCCAACTGGATCATCCATATCTTCTCTTCGCTTGAGTGGCTTGCGGCCTCACTGCTGCTTGTGCGTTACGGACGACTCATCGGCCGGAGAAGCGTCACAGTCTTCGGCCTCTCCATGCTACCCCACTGGGCAGGAAGCCTCTCTGTCCTCGCCTACCATATAACAACAGACAGCATCCCCTTTCTGCTTGATCTTTCGGAAATCATCAATCTTTTCGGAAGCATTTCTCTCCTTCTGGCAACCGTGAACATTCTCAAAGAGACTGAGAAAGCCGCCCCGGCCGGTTTCATGGCGCTTATAGGGGCAATCATGATTTCCGGCAAACCGCATTCGTGGCTCGGGGAGGATGTGTTTGACGCCATCCTGCAGCTCTCAAGCGTTGTCTACATTTCGTTTCTGATTGTGCTTCTTGTTATATGGCGACGCAACAGGACCCTGTTTTCGGGTCTGACCGTAGGGGGGTTCTGGTTTGTGCTGGTCTTTATCTCGGTCACCGTCTTCTGCATGTATGTGGCAACCGAGGTCCGGGGCTACCCGACTCTCTCGCATGACGACCTTCTTCATGGCTCTGCGGAGAGTCTCTTGAGCATCAGCAATCTGATGATTGCTCTGGGAGTACAGAAGAGCATCAGAGCGCATCAGAGAAACACGGCAACTCAGAAGTGATGCCCTCAGGGACGAAGAAGACGAGCGTATTTGCGGGGAGCTGAAAGCACCTCAACCGTCTTTCCGAAAAGAGGGTCGCGGGCAAGCTCAAGGCGTCGAGCGGCCTCGGGATCGCGCTGCCGAACAATCTCTTCACGAAGCGCCACGGCAACTTCCCCTGTCGCACGGGCAACCTCATCATTCCTCAGCCGTTCAAGTTCATCCCGAACAGCCTCAAGCAGCGGCATATTTTTCTTCCTGTCACCATCCTCGTCAAAGCTCTGAATAAAAACCTCAAAACGCTTTTCATCGGCAGAGCGGTAAGAAAATTCGTGATTCTTGAGAAAACGGCTGAAGGCCGAGATAAGAGCCGTGCTGTCCGCAGAGTCAAGCGGGTCGGAAGCGTGGTTGAGAGAGAAAAGGAACAGCATTCCCCGATACCGCAGCTGCTCAAGATAGGGAGATTCCGCGGGAGGCTCAACGGCAATGTCGGGGGCAATACCTCCCCCACCGTAAACCTTCCGTTTTGCCGCAGTCCTGAACAATTCATGCCCCGATCCAGTGCGTTTGCGGCGTGGAAGCACATCACGCAGAGAGGCGGTGGCGCCATTTCCTTCCTGCTGGATAAGACGGCCCGACGGGGTGTAGTATTTGGCTGTGGTCAGCTTCAGATCGTTGTCGTAGGGAAGACGGATGACTGACTGGACCAGCCCCTTGCCAAAGGATCGTTCGCCGATAAGAATGCCACGGTCAAGGTCCTGCACAGCGCCGGAAACAATTTCAGCCGCAGATGCGCTCCGGGCATTGATGAGAATGGCGAGCGGAATGTCGGGCTCCTCCGGGGCGCGCATGGTCCTGTAGGCCTTTGTACTTCCCTGAGAGCGGCCGCGGATGGAGACCACCGGACTCTCCTCGGGAACAAACATGGAGGTGACATCGACTGCTGCGTCAAGCAAGCCGCCGGGGTTGTCCCGTAAGTCAAGAATAATGCCCTTCAGAGGGCCACCTGATGTTGCAACCTCCTCCCTGATGCCTGCAAGAGCCCTCTGCACATCTTCGAATGTACGGGTACCAAAGCTCTCCAGCCCGATGTAACCGAACCCCTCCACAAGTCCGCTGAAGTTCACCGTACTGAGCCTGATCTCCTCCCGCATCAGCCGAAATGTCAACCGGCCCGAATTCCTGCGGTTCACCGCAAGGGTAAGGGGAACCCCTGCATTCCCCTTGATAAGTTCGCGAACCCGCTCAAGGCTTTTATTCTTGAGCCGAACACCATTGACTTCCGTAATACGGTCACCCACAAGCATCCCCGCCTTTGCCGCCGGCCAACCCTTCTCCACTGATGTTACGAAAATGGAGCTCTCAATGGAGCCGATGGTAATGCCGATGCCGGCATACTGGCTGCTTGTCAGCTCGCCGAGTTCACGCGACTGCTGTTCGTCCAGAAAAACGGTATAGGGGTCCAGAGTCTCAAGCATGCCGTCAATAGCCGAATACATCAGTCGGCTGATGCTGAGCGTATCAACATATTTTTCCGCCACTTCCCGATAGACCTGACCCATAAGCTCAATGCCTTTGAGATCGGAAAAATAACGCTCATCATTGCCTTCAGCTGATGCGGAAGGAGGGGAACAGAGATACAGCACAGCAGCAAGCGCAGCGGCAAATGCCCTGAAGAGCCGAGGGTACCCTGAATGCTGTCTCATGCCGTCATTGATTTTCCGGTTATTTCTCCCCTTACCGGAGAGCCTCTTCCAGCGCCGTGGCCGCATCCGTTCTGGCGTCGCGGTACTTGATGATGATCGGAGTATAGATAGACAAACCGTGGACAGTGGCAAAATCTCCCTTCAGTCCACGGGAACCTGCAACAACAACGGCCCCTTCAGGAATGACCAGGGGGGAATCCTCCGTTCTCCGGTGGATGGTGTTATTGACCAGATCATAGACCGGGGTGGATCCGTTAAGAATCACGCCGGTCCCGATGACCGACCGCTCGCGGACAATGGTACCTTCGTAAATGCCGCAGTTGCCGCCGACCATCACTCCATCCTCGATGATGACAGGCATGGCACCTACCGGCTCCAGCACACCGCCAACCTGGACGGCCGCAGAGAGATGGACATTCCGGCCGACCTGAGCACAGCTGCCCACCAGAGCGTGGGAGTCAATCATAGTCCCTTCGTCAACATAGGCGCCCACATTCACATAGGCGGGAGGCATCATCACCACCGAGGGGGCGAGATAGGAGCCGTCGCGGACAGAGGAACCGCCGGGAACAATCCGCACCCCGCAGTCGTCAGCAAAATGACGGAGAGGATAGGTATCCTTGTCGATGAAGGTGAAAGAGGAGCCGTCAACACCCGATTCCACCCGGCCGGCCTGCAGACGACCCAGCTTCATGCCGAGAAGAATACCCTGCTTCACCCAGCCGTTGACCTGCCAGACACCATCCAGCTTTTCAGCTGCGCGGATATGGCCGCTGTTGAGCAGCTCCTTGAGCTGCATAAAAGCCTCGCGGGCTCCCGCAACCTGCCCTATATCGGCGGCCGCATATTTGGCATAGCCCTCAATCTGCTCTTTAAGTTCGTCATACGCTCCCATAATCAGTCTCCTTCGTGCTTTCATTCGCCCCCCCGCCAGACAGCCGCATCTGCGATGCCTCATCGGGCGGGAGAGGCGTCTTTATAAATCGCCGTATTCGGCCGTAATATCTTTGCTGTTTTTTCTTGAATAGAACCTGAAGTCATCGCTCCTGAGACTCTCATCCTCCTTCACCCTCACAAAGAGCAGATGCTGCAGGAACCACTTCATCTCGGTCTTCATGTCACTGTTCTGCAGCGGCTCAATAACGGTGGGGCTCACATAGAGGTCGAGCTGCTGGAACTTCATGCTCTGCTGCAGGGCATATTTGCGCAGCCAGCGTTCAATCTGGTTGATGGTTGTGAAGCGGGCCTGCACTACTCCCGAACCGCCGCACGCCGGGCACTGGTCGCCCATCCGCTGCATGAGGCTCGGTCGTATCCTCTCACGGGTAATCTGCATGACGCCGAAGTCGGACATGGGGAGGATGTTGGATTTTGCGCGGTCGTTACGCAGCTCACCCTTCATGGTGTCGTAAACCTTTTTGGAATTGCGGTTGTCCATCATGTCGATGAAGTCAACAACAATAATGCCGCCGATATCGCGAAGCCTGAGCTGGCGCACAACCTCACGGGCAGCCTCGAGGTTGGTTTTCAGGGAGTTCTCCTCCTGCTCACGCTTGGCTGCATAACGGCCACTGTTGACATCAACAACCACCATGGCTTCAGTGTGTTCGATAATGATGTAACCGCCGGACTTGAGCCATACCTTGCGGGAGAAAATGGACTCAACATCCTTTGCGATGCCATACCCCTCAAAAAGAGGCAGTTTCCCCTGGTAGAGCGAGACATGCTTCACCATTTCCGGAGCCGCCCATTCAATGTAGTTGAGCGTCTCTTTATGAATGGAAGCGGAGTTGGCCACAATTTCGGTGACATCTGAATTGAGCGAATCACGAAGCACGCTGGAGATGATGGTATCCTCCTTGAAAATGAGCTGCGGCGGGGCGGCATCCTTGAGTTTTTCCTCAATCTGGGTCCACTTTCCGAGCAGCTTTTCAAGATCCTGACGGAGCAGCGACTCTTCCTGCATTTCAGCGACAGTGCGGATAATGGCACCGAACCCTTCGGGAAGCATGGAGCGGACAAGTTTTTTCAGGCGGGCGCGCTCCTTGCGGGAAACAACCCTCCGGGAAACCGCCACCTGACCACCGCCGAACGGCAGGAGCACCATGAAACGGCCGGCGATGGTAATGTCGGAGGTGAGCCGTGAACCCTTTGTGCTGATGGGTTCCTTGATAACCTGGACGAGAATGGAGTCGTTCGTCTTGAGCTTTCCGGCAATCATCTGGGTATAGGACTGTCGTTTTTCAGCCTGCTCGGCCCTATCCTTTCCTGAAGCTGACGGACCCCGTCCTCCGCTCCGCGCTACCGTCTTTGCTCCGGAAGGCTCAGCTTCCGCAGAAGAACATCCTTTGGTCTCACTCTCTTCATCGCCCTCACCACTCTCATCGTCGTCGTCATCGTCTTCAATCAGCGCCTTGTAATCTTCAGTTGTGGTGCCAACATCGGAAAAATGGAGGAAGCCGTCGGATTTCTGGCCGATATCGACAAATGCCGCCTTGAGACCCTCAATAACCTTATGAACCCTCCCAAGATAAATATCGCCAATGCTGCGGCGGCTTTCGGGCCGCTCAATGATAAGCTCTGCAAGACGACCCTCTTCAACAAGCGCGACCTGTATCTCGTCGCCGGTCTTGTTCATCAGCAGCTGTTTTTTTACACTCTTCTTCATAGTAATATCAGACCTTTCCCTTTATTAAATAATGGACGGGCAGGCGGCCCTTCATGCCCCGTCAAATGACCCTGCATCCGCTCCCCACTGCCCGAACACGCGCATCTCCGTAGAAGTTCGCTCAATTCAGGAACCCCCGAAATCAGGGAAAGATGGGCTTCGGAAGCAAAAACAGTACTTGCAAGCTAACTATCAAGATAAGAAATTAAAGGGCTCCTGTACAACTTTGCTGCAACCTCCCTGATGTCCGGGAAAAAAGGAACAGACAAAACAGAACGCGCATGCAAACCGACCATGAAGAGCAGCTCTGGGAATCACTGGAACGCATCTGCGGTATAGACGAAGCGGGCAGAGGCCCCCTTGCAGGACCGGTTGTTGCAGCCGCTGTGGTTTTCCCCCGCTGGTTCCGTCCCGGAAACGGGATTCTCGGCCACATGAACGACTCAAAAAAGCTGTCGCCCTCACGGCGCCGGCAAATGGCTCCCGCAATACAGGATGCCGCCCTTGCCTGGTCGGTGGCTGCTGTTGATGCTCAAACCATCGACCGTATCAACATTCTCTCTGCAACCATGCTTGCCATGAACCGGGCGGTTGCCGGGCTCGGTCTCACGCC
This sequence comes from Chlorobium sp., assembly GCA_013203905.1. Taxonomy (GTDB): domain Bacteria; phylum Bacteroidota; class Chlorobiia; order Chlorobiales; family Chlorobiaceae; genus Chlorobium. The sequence goes on from JABMPC010000048.1 coordinate 11,727, forward strand.
CGACATTCTCCTTGTTGACGGAAACAGGTTCTCCCCCGACCCCCCGGCTGATTACAGAACCATTGTACGGGGAGACGGGAAGATATATTCAATAGCTGCCGCCTCAGTGCTTGCCAAAACAGCGCGCGATGCAATCATGAACGACTATGACCGGGAGTATCCGGAGTATGGATTCGGCCGGCATGCAGGATATCCGACCGCCATGCATATCAACGCAATCCGTGAACACGGACGATGCCCCATTCATCGCATGAGTTTCCGTCCGAAAATGCTTAACGAAACATGAACAGCAACCAGGCCTGGCTTCTCGGACGGGAGGGGGAGCGGATCGCAGCCGGGTTCCTTGAGAAAAAGGGTTATCGGATTGTAGAACGAAACTACCGCTTCCACCGCAACGAGATAGACATCATTGCCATGGACGGCGGAACAGTCTGTTTCATAGAGGTCAAAACCAGAACCTCAGCAGCAAAAGGAGAGCCCGCAGAGGCTGTAACTCCCGGCAAGCAGCGGGAGATTGCCAGAGCCGCGGAGGCCTGGCTCGCATTCAGCTCTGAAGGGGAGCCGGACTGCCGGTTCGATGTTGTTGGAATCATTGCTGAGCCTCTCGGCGGGGGGCGGTTTCAGCCGCATCGGATAGACCTTTTTACCGATGCATTCACAGACCCTGGAAGGGGGTGAAAATAACACAAACTTGCCTTATTTTTGTTATCTTTGCCATAGCATTCTCTAACCTCCAGTCACTGTAACTGTCCATTATGCAGGAAGCCGACATCCAGACCCCCACCCCGACAAATTACGGAGCAACCAACATCCAGGTCCTTGACGGAATTGCGCATGTGCGTATGCGTCCGGCCATGTACATCGGCGACATCCACAGCCGTGGTCTCCACCACCTCATTTATGAAATCGTAGATAACTCCATTGACGAAACCCTTGGCGGCTTCAACGACTATATTTTCGTCTCGCTCAACCCCGATGGTTCTGTCACGGTCATCGACCACGGGCGCGGCATTCCGGTAGACATCCACCCGGACAAGAAGAAGTCGGCCCTTGAGCTGGTCATGACGCTTATCGGTGCGGGTGGAAAGTTCGACAAGGGAGCCTACAAGGTTTCCGGCGGACTGCACGGCGTTGGTGCGTCAGTTGTCAACGCCCTTTCAGAGTGGTGTGAAGTTGAAGTGTACCGTGAAGGGAAAGCCTGGTTCCAGCGATACCGCAGGGGCGTACCCGAGTCCGATGTCAAAGAGATCGGGCCCACCTCCGAGCGCGGCACAAAAACAACCTTCATGCCGGATCCCGAGATATTCAAGGTGACCGAGTTCCGCAAAGACATCATCATTGACCGGATGCGCGAGCTCGCATTCCTGAACAGCAACCTTAAAATCGTTGTCCAGGACATTGAGGGAGAACAGGAGACATTCCATTTCGAAGGAGGACTCAAAGAGTTTGTTCTCTTCACCGACGCCAACCGGATCAACCTCATCAAGGAGCCGGTGTACATTTATGGCGAAAAAGACTCAACCATCGTTGAAATTGCCCTGCAGTACAACGACTCCTACCAGGAGAATGTGTTCAGCTATGTCAACAACATCAACACACATGAGGGGGGAACGCATGTTACCGGATTCCGCAAGGCCCTTACCCGTACGCTCAACTCATACGCACAGAAAAACGACCTCCTGAAAAACCTGAAGCTCGCCCTTACCGGAGACGACTTCAAGGAGGGGCTGACCGCTGTCATTTCCGTCAAGGTTGCTGAACCGCAGTTTGAGGGGCAGACCAAAACCAAACTTGGCAACTCGGAAACACAGAGCATTGTTGAAAGCGTTCTCAACGAGCAGCTCTCCGATTTCGCCGAAAGCAACCCGAATGTGATCAAGATGATCATAGAGAAGGTGAAGGGGGCGGCTATGTCACGGGAGGCTGCACGAAAGGCCAAGGAGCTGACCCGGAGAAAATCGGTACTGGAAAGTTCAGGACTGCCGGGAAAACTTGCCGACTGCTCCATCAACGACCCGGAACACTGCGAACTCTACATTGTGGAGGGTGACTCTGCAGGCGGCAGCGCCAAACAGGGGCGCGACAGAAGCTTCCAGGCAATTCTGCCGCTCAAAGGGAAAATACTCAATGTGGAAAAGGCCCGACTCCATAAATTGCTTGAAAACGAGGAGATCAAAACCATCATCCTCGCCCTCGGCACCAACTTCGGAGAAGAGGAGTTTTCACAGGAGAAGCTCCGTTACGGTAAAATAATCATCATGACTGATGCCGATGTGGACGGGGCACATATCCGCACCCTCTTGCTCACATTCTTCTTCCGCCACATGCGCTCACTCATTGAGGCAGGCAAGGTCTATATTGCCCAGCCACCGCTCTATCTTGTTAAAGCAGGAAAAGAGCAGCAGTATGCATGGGACGACGACGAGCGCAACAGCATTACCGACATAATGAAGAAAGGAAAAGCCAATGTGCACATCCAGCGCTACAAGGGACTTGGAGAGATGAACCCCGAACAGCTCTGGAGTACAACAATGGATCCTGAGCACCGCTCTCTTCTGCAGGTGAGTGTGGAAAACGCAATGGAAGCAGACCAGGTATTCTCAACTCTCATGGGCGACAAGGTTGAGCCACGAAGGGAATTCATTGAAAAGAACGCCCGGTATGTCCGCCGCCTAGATGTCTGAACGGCGGACGAAGACCTCGCGGCGCAGCTCACTGACCCACTCATTGAAGAGGCGCTGCTTTTTATCATCCAGCGCAAGCTGCTCAAGCATAGCATAGTCCTTTTCGGGATCAAGGATATGCGCAGGTCGGCGGTCGTTGAGTATAAACATGCCATAGAATGGCTCTCCCTGCGGCGGAGTTATTTTCCTCGGCATGCTTATCTCGCCCTGCTTTTCAAGTCCTCCGATGATTGTCTGCAGTTGCGGACGGAGCGAACGGGGATCAAGATATCTCCGGGAAGAGCCTGATGCCAGAACAGCCCCGCCAAGGCTTGCCGACACCGGATCGTCAGAGTATTTACGGGCCATATCAGCAAAACTTCCCTTCCCGGCCAGCAGTCCGGAACGAATGGCTTCAAGCAGCGCTACGGTTTCGACTTCATCCCTATCGGATCGGCCAAAAGCAACAAGAATATGACGGACATGGATTGAGCTTCCCTCCCTGCCGAGCCGCTGAATGATGTGAAAACCATAGCGTGTCTCCACAATCCCCGACACATCGCCGTCTTTCAGGCCGTAGGCCGCATCTTCAAAAGGCTTTACCAGCTCTCCCCGCTGCACAAAACCGAGGTCTCCTCCGAGCTGCGCAGAACCCGGATCGGCAGAGTAGCGCCGGGCAAGTTCGTCGAAAGTGAGAAATCCTGTTCTGTACTTCTTCTCAATCTCCTCAATTTTCTTTCGGGCTTCAGCTTTAGCGGCTCTCGTCACACCGGGAAACTTCAGAATCTGGGAGACGGAAACCTCTTCCGGCAGAGTTGGCATGGCGTCCCTGTTTGCACGGTAAAACGACATTACCTCACCATATCCTATTGTAACACCCGCAAATTTCTGACGACGGAGAGTCTCTATCATCTGCTGGCTTCGAATTTCACCGGCCAGATCGCGGCGAATACCCTCAATGCTTTTGCCGAACTGCCGCTCCATATCCTCTTTCGAGGTAAAGCGTCTGCTCAGCTGGCGAAGACGGGAATCGGCTGAGGATGCGATGTCGTTTTCGCTGATAGCAATACTGTCTATCCGGGCTTTAGCCAGAATGATTTTCTGATTGATGAGGCCATCCAGAATAGAGCTCCGCAGGCTACTGTCATCCTTCAGGTCGGGGTACTGAATACGGGTCATCGTTTCACGGCTGTCAAGCTCTGAACGAAAAACAACATCACTGCCAACAACGGCAACAACCCCGTCGGCAACCGACGCCCCGGCCGGGGAGAGAGGGAAGAACGAAAGCAAAAAAAGCGGCAAAAGCGCTCTGAGGAATCGGTGTTTCATGGTATGGTTCATTCATGGTGAGATGGCGCCCGCCCGTCATAGACAACGGAGGCGCCACCGGTAATTGCTACGCTTTCTGGCTGCCCCGGAGCTTCACCGGAGCTTTCGAGCGTTTGATCCACTCAAACGCAAGTGGTGCGGCAACGAACACAGAAGAGTATGTCCCAACAAGAATGCCGGCAAAGACAGCGAACGCGAATGCCCTGATAGCCGGGCCCGCGAAAATGAAAAGTACCAGAACAGTCAACAGGGTGGTACAGGAGGTGATCACTGTCCGGCTGAGCGTGCGGTTCATGCTCTCGTTGAAAATCTGCTCGTATTCGGCGGGCTTCCTGTTTCTGATGTTTTCGCGAATACGGTCGTACACAACAACAGTGTCAGTGATTGAGTAACCGGCGATTGTCAGAAATGCGGCAATGATGCTCTGGTCCATCTCAAGAGGCATAGCCTCAAAGACGCCGCCAAGAAGGCTGAACAGCCCGAGAACAATCAGCACATCATGAAAGATGGCAACAACCCCCGCTGCGGCAAACTTCAGCTCGAACCGGATGCCAACATAGATGAGAATGGCAAGAAGGGCTGCGCCCAGAGCCTTGAATGCCGACCATTTGAGGTCAGAGGCAATGCTTGGTCCCACAGCGTCAATACGAACAATCTCAAAGGGGTTGCCTTTGAGCTGCGAGTTGAGAGCCCCGGAAATCAGCGATTTCAGCTCATTGGTATCGCCGTTGAAAACGGTGCTCAGAAGAAACGACCGGTCCATCCCGTATTGCTTGATGGTTCCCGACACCCCGGCATCACGCATCACCGTACGAAGCTCACCAACAGGGAGATCCTGCTCAAAACGGAGCACAACCTCCGAGCCCCCTCTGAAATCGATTCCGTAGTTGAGTCCCCGAACAGCGAGGGAAACGAGGCCTGTCAGGAGAAGCGCAAAGGAAATGGCGTAGGCTATTTTGCGACGCCCGAGAAAATCAATACTGGTATTGCTGAAAATCCTCATTGGTTGAAGCTTGTGATTAGACGGTTAACCGAAACTCTTCGATGACATCAGGTTTTTCGAAACAAGCAGCCTGAAAATCTCACGGGTAACAACAATTGCTGTAAACAGGCTCGCTGCCGTTCCAATCATCAGCGTAACAGCAAATCCCTGAATCGGACCGATGCCGTAGGTGTAGAGAAGAAAGGCTGCCGCAAGTGTGGTAACATGAGAGTCAAGAATAGACGAAAACGCGCGGTCATAACCCTCACTGAGAGCTGAAGTGATGCTGCGGCCCTCAGCCAGCTCCTCACGGATCCGCTCGTAAATAAGAACATTGGCGTCAACCGCCATACCCATTGTCAGCACAATACCGGCAATACCCGGAAGAGAGAGCGATGCGTTGAATCCGGCAAGAACAGACAGCACGATGAGCACATTGAGCACAAGAGCCACATCGGCCGCAAGACCTCCCTGACGGTAGTAGAAAATCATAAAAACGACCACAGCTGAAAATCCCCAGAGAAGAGACTGCAATCCAGCACGGATGTAATCGGCTCCAAGAGACGGTCCAACAGTACGCTCTTCAACAATCCGTACCGGAGCCGGAAGGGCGCCGGCTTTCAGAACAATCTCAAGATCCTTTGCCTCTTCAAGGCTCTGAATGCCATTGATGACTGAGTTGCCGTTGGGTATTTTAGACTGCACGACAGGGGCGCTGTATACGGCTCCATCAAGCACTATAGCAATCCTTTTGCCGATATTGGCTCCGGTGATGCGAGCCCACTTAGAAGTCCCTTCTGAATTCATTGACATAAGAACCTCCGGCTGCACTCCCTGAGATCCGAATGTCGCCTTTGCCTCGGTAATCACGCCGCCGGTCATTTCCGCCGTTTTGCGCACCAGATATATCGCGTAAAGCCTACCCCCGTCGTCAGCCTCATCGGCCCGCGCAGCAAGCAGAAGCTCGCTGTCAGGGGGAAGCTGCGAAACGGCTTCAGGGCGACTGAGCATACCGGCCACCAGTTCGCGGTTTTCTGCGCGCACCACCGCATTGTCACTGCCGTAGACCTGCACAAAACGGTAGAGCCCATCGTTCGAGGAGCCATTGGGGGCTCCGGAAGAGGATGGGGCCGGGAGGGCGGCGTTGATGGCGTCAAGAGTTCTCTGAAGTGCCCCCTTTTCGCGAAGAAGCCTGAACTCAAGCTTGGCGGTTCCTTTCAGCAGGTTACGCATCCGGTTTTCATCGGAAATGCCGGGAAGCTCAATAATGATTTTCCGGTTTCCCTGAGTCGTTATCATCGGTTCAGCAACACCGTACTGGTCAATCCGGTTCCGGATGATTTCACGCGCCCTGACAAGAGCGTCGGTAGCCTCTTTCCTCAACTTCCCCTGTATCTCCGCGTCACTATTGCGAATATCATAAAAATACCGGCTGAGCCGGATGTTCTGCTTCCTGAAGGCTGCCGACACAAGGTCTATCACATCGGCATCAGTTGTCGCAGCCTGGAGCCCGACCTCCTCCATGATTGCATCAAACTTCGCATCGCGATTCCACGCTTTCTGCACGAAAAGGTCGATCTGATCCACCTCCATAACCAGATGCATTCCCCCTTTCAGGTCGAGCCCCAGCTTCAGCCCTTTCTGTCGGGCATCTTCAATTTCATCACGGTGGCTCAGCACAAAATTCAGGCTGTCCTGAGGAGAGCGGAACGCTTCAAGCTGTTTTCCCAAGGAGTACTCCTTCCATGTCGGCACAAGAGACCAGAGAGCAAGAAGGGTAACGCCGACAATAAGAAGAAGGTTGTATCGTTTGTTTTTCATTGATGGCATAATCATTTACACTCAAAAAAACCGGTTGTGCCAATATATGAAACGGCTCAGTGAATATCTAACAATGCAGGGCCCGTTCATTGGTGCCGGAGAGAACGGAAAAGCCCGGTGCTGCAACCGGGCTTTCTAACCGTTTCATCTGACCCGCCGGAGTGCTATCCCCAGATATCCTGGGCGATATTGTTGTACCAGCCGCGGGCAAATGTTGCCTCTTCGCTGAGCTGATCGTCATCAGCGTCCATCGGGGTCAAGCCGCCTGCCCCTTTAATGGAGACAATGCCGTCCGTAGTCAGTTTGTAGACTCCGGCAACCGACACTCCGTATCCGGGACCGATGAGGCTATAACAGGTATTGACGAGTGAAGGCGCCACAGGAACATCACCATGGAAGAGCCTTACAATTGCAGCAGCAGTCACCTTTCCCTGGCTGCTGGCAGCAAAGCCTGACTTCGGCATTGCCCCTGCCATGCATGCATCGCCGATAACATGAATACCCGGATGAATGAGCGACTCGAAAGAGATAGGGTTGACGGGGCACCATCCCGACGAATCTACGAGTCCGGCTTCAAACGCAATCTTACCTGCTCTCTGAGGAGGAATCACATTAATGACATCGCCCTTTTCAGGGCCGAACTCCGTTATCACGCTCATGGCTGAAGAATCGACACTGAGCACCCGCCCCCCCGTCGATGCACTGCGCCACTCAATCATTCCCGGGTAGAGCCTCTCCCAGCCTTTGGTGAATAGACCCTGTTTTGAGAACTTTTCCTTTGCGTCCAGAATGAGAATTTTCGACTTTGGCTTTTTCTCTTTCAGGTAGTTTGCTATCAGACTTGCCCTCTCATACGGCCCCGGCGGGCAGCGAAACGGGTTGGAGGGAGGGCAGATGATGACTTTCCCGCCATCCTTCATGCCGTGCAGCTGCTTCTGCAGGAGCACTGTCTGAGGACCTGCCTCATAGGCATGAGGCATTTTCGATTCAGCAACCTTTTTGCTGTACCCCTCAATAGCCTCAAAATCGAAATCAATGCCAGGGGAAACAATGAGACGGTCATAGCCGACAACCTTACCGCTTTTCAGCTTAACAGTACTCTTGAGGCCATCGACAGAAACAACGGTATCTGCCAGCACAACAACCTTGTACCTGTTTTTCAGAACCGCATAGTTCTGTGCTATCTCCTGCATGGTTTTCAGTCCACCAAGCACCCAGTTGCTGAATGGGCAGGTATAGAACACCGCCTTAGGCTCAATGAGTGTAACAGAAAGAGAAGGATCAAGTTTTTTCAGGTACTTAGCGGCCGAAGCGCCACCAAATCCTCCACCCACAACAACCACTCGTCTTGAGTTTGCTGCTCCAGCTCTTCGGGAAAACGCCCCAACCCCCAGAGCAGAACCTGCCGCACCAGTGAAGAGGAGTTTACTGAAATCACGACGCGAAATATTCTGACCCATAATCGTCCTCCCGGTTAGTTGTTGTTCTGCCACACTGTTCCGTAATACTCGGCAATCAGCCGGATCTCTTCGTCGGTGTATCCCTTGGCATGGCGCATCATGACGGTTGAATACCGTTTTCCGGACTTGAAATCCTTCAGCGCCATTTCAAGGTATTCGGGTGACTTTCCATAAAAGGATGGAATGATGCTCACGCTTTTTCCATCTGTACCGTGACACGATGCACACGAAAAGGCAAGAATCTGCCCTCGCGGGTTAACGGCGGCCGTTTCATCAGCCATTAACTCTGACCCCCCATGCACTGATGCGGCAAAAACCATCACTGCCGCCAGGAGCAATTTCATTTTTTCTCCCATAGCATATTCCTCCATACTTGAATGTTAGTGTAACAGAAAACAGACATCAACGATTGTTAACTATATACCAAAAAAAAACAACCCCCCTCTCAGATACGCTCCTTATGCAATGCCGTAACCGCCATATTACACGGCACCCTACAGCGTCACCCTCACTGAAGCAGATACACCGCAACAGAGAGAGGCGTCCGAGCCCAATCATTCAACTATATGTAAATATAATAAAAATCCCCTCCTTCTGCAACGCTGTCGAGCCCCCAGGTTACTACGCCACCTTTACTTCACTTATTTCTGGCCTTGCAGAACGGAAGAGAGGGAGGGAATCCTGCCAATATTCGTATCTTTCTTGAGAAATGCGCCCCGGATCGGGCAGGAAGAAAACTGATGTTTCATGTGAAACAACCCTCTAACGCGTTATGTACGATATTGTTGTTGTCGGGGCAGGACATGCCGGATGCGAGGCCGCACTTGCCGCAGCACGGTCTGGCAGCAGTTGTCTGCTGATCTCGTCGGACCTGACGGCGGTTGCGCGAATGTCGTGCAATCCGGCTATTGGCGGCGTTGCCAAGGGTCAGATAACCAGAGAAATAGATGCCCTTGGTGGAGAGATGGCAAAAGCCATTGATGCGACAGGAATCCAATTCAGGATGCTCAACCTGAGCAAAGGGCCCGCAATGCATTCACCACGAGCCCAGGCGGACAGAGCGGCCTATACAGAGTACATGAAACGGGTGCTTGAGTCTGAGACCAATCTGGACCTTCTTCAAGACACGGTCACAGGAATTGAAGTGAGAGGGGGACGACTTTTCGGGGTACAGCTTCAGTCAGGAAGGATACTGCGTTCCGGAGCAGCAATCTTAACCTGCGGAACATTCCTTAACGGACTGATTCATATTGGAATGAACCATTTCCCGGGAGGAAGAACAATTGCCGAGCCGCCGGTAAACGGACTAACAGAGAGCCTTGTTGCTGCCGGATTCACAACAGCTCGACTGAAGACGGGAACACCTCCACGCGTTGACAGACGAAGCATTGACTACAGCATTGTCAACGAGCAGAAAGGTGACAGTAATCCCCCACCATTCTCATTCAGCACAGAAAGTCTTTCCGGCAGGGACCAGATCAGCTGCTTCCTGACTAAAACAACCCGCAAAACCCATGACATTCTGAGAACAGGCTTCGGCCGATCCCCTCTTTTCACGGGAAAGGTGCAGGGAGTCGGCCCGAGATACTGCCCCTCGATTGAAGATAAGATTCATCGTTTCACAGAACGCGATGGCCATCATATTTTTCTTGAGCCTGAAGGATTTCATACAAATGAAATGTATGTCAATGGGTTTTCAACCTCTCTCCCTGAAGACATCCAGATAGCCGGCCTTCAATCAATTCCCGGCATGGAAGAAGTCAAGATGATCCGCCCCGGGTATGCTATTGAATATGACTACTTTCATCCGAGCCAGATACGCAGATCGCTTGAAACAAAGGCCGTTGAAAATCTTTACTTCGCCGGGCAGATAAACGGGACATCCGGGTACGAAGAGGCCGCAGCCCAAGGCCTTATGGCTGGAGTCAATGCCTCTCGAAAACTAAAAAAACTCCCCCCAATACATCTGCAGCGTTCTGATGCCTATATTGGCGTTCTCATTGACGACCTGGTCACAAAGGAAACGAATGAACCCTACAGGATGTTCACATCATCTGCCGAACACCGGCTCATTCTTCGCCATGATAATGCCGACCTCAGGCTCCGTCAATTTGGCCATCACGCAGGCCTTGTTGACAAGGAGACATACGGGAAAACACTCGACAAAGAGGACGAAATTGTACGACTGACGGCCCTTACCAGAAAAAGGACAATCCCTGCAGCCATCATGAACAGCCTTTTGCCATCGCAATTGCACCTGGACCCAAAGGCGGGACAAAAAGCGGCGTCAGCCCTCAAGCGCCCAGGCATTACCTTGAGCAAGCTATTTGCCGCACTTCCTGACTTTGAGGCAGAAGCCCTGCAGATTTCTGCAGATCCGCTCGTTCACGAGCAGGTAGAGATTACTCTCGTGTATGAAGGCTATCTGAAAAGAGAGCTGCTACAAACAGCAAAAGTAGCAAGACTCGAATCGCTGATGATTCCTGAAGCCTTTAACTATCACGAAGTGACGGGCCTATCAAGCGAAGGGCGCGAAAAACTCCTTCACTTTCGCCCCGAAACTCTTGGTCAGGGCTCCAGGATTCTTGGCGTGTCGCCCTCCGATATCTCGGTCCTTATGGTTCATCTTGGCCGGTAGACTCCACACCAATGTTTCACGTGAAACATTGATGTGGAGTCTCAATGGAATCACTACAGAGCGCAGAGCAGAAAACAATGCAACGCTTAGCGTTAAATGCAAAAGCGCAGAGCAAAAAAAGCCGCTACAAGCGGGCGAAAAGAGGAGCTATGGAATCTATCGTCAACGACATACTCGACAATGCACTGCTCTATGGGAAAGACAAGGAGGAGAGGATTGTTGGGGCGTATCAGCACTCAGAGAGTTCCGTCAGAATATTCAACAGAGAGAGAAACGGGAAAGTGACATTTCACGACGAACCGTACTACCCTTATTTTTTTCTCTCTGAGAGCTCGCTGCTCAGCGACTTCCGGATACCAGAGTGGGGGAAATACTGGCCTGTACAGTTGAGCGGAGATAACTTTTACCGAAGCCTTGCCATATTCCAGCGATGGAGGGATTACCGAGAGGCGCTTGACCATATTGCGCGGAACAGCCGAACAGGCATGGGAGATGATACAGAAGAGCTGAAAAACCAGGGCTTTGTACCCAACACCTACAATAAAGGAGACGCTGTAACGCAGTATATGATGCAAAGCGGCAAAACCTTTTTCAAGGGAATGATCTTTGATGACCTCTACCGCTTACAGCTTGATATTGAAACGCTCTATGATCCAAAACGCAAACCACGAGCCGGAATTGGCATAGGCGAAGATGAAATAATCATTGTATCTCTTTCAGATAGCAGGGGATGGGAAAGAGTGATTCATGGAAAAGATCAGGGAGAAAAGGCCTTACTGGAGCAATTGGTTGATATTATCAGTGAGCGTAATCCTGATGTAATTGAGGGGCATAATATTTTTGGATTTGATCTTCCCTACCTCCAGGCACGATGCTTGCGTCACAAGGTACCATTTACCATAGGACGGGATGGATTGGTGCCGAAAAGCTACCCGGCCAGTATCCGGTTTGCTGAGCGGAGCATTGACTACTTCTTTTTTGACATCCCGGGAAGAAGCGTCATTGATACCCTTTTTCTCGTACAGAGCTATGACATATCAAAACGCACTATGCAGAGTTACGGTCTGAAAGCTGTAGCGCGCCATTTCGGCTTTGCTTCTGCAGACCGGACCTATGTAGACTACAGCGAAATTGCTGATTTGTGGAGAGGAGACACCGACAAGCTCCTGCGTTATGCTCTTGATGATGTGCGTGAGACCTGCCAGCTTTCTTCACTGCTTTCTGGCAGCAGCTTCTATTTGGCTCAGATGCTCCCGTTCACCTACGCCCAGACGGCAAGAATGGGGCAGGCTGCAAAAATTGAGGCACTCCTGACAAGGGAGTATCTGCGGGCAAAACACTCTCTGCCAAAACCCTCAGCAGGCCGGCAGCAGTACGGAGGCTATACTGCGGTCTTTCTGAAAGGGGTTCTCGGGCCTATCGTCTATGCCGATGTCGAATCGCTCTATCCCTCAATCATGCTCTCCAGCAACATCTGCCCGCGAACCGATGAGCTGAAAGCATTTCCGGGCATTCTGACGGATTTGAAAGCACTACGACTGAAAACAAAGGGAATGGCAGCAGATGAAAAAGCAGCAGGGAATGGGGCGCTGGCGGCAAATTATGATGCAATGCAGAGCTCATTCAAAATTCTTATCAATGCAATGTACGGATATCTCGGCTTCGCTGGCGGAATATTCAACGATTTTGGGGAGGCCGACAGGGTAACCTCAACCGGGCAATCGATAGCCCGACAGATGATTCGTGAATTTGAGGCGGAAGGGTGCAGGATAATCGAGGTTGACACTGATGGAATTCTCTTCATTCCCCCGGAGGGAGTTCACACAGAAGATCAGGAACGGGATCTGGTAAAAAAGGTCTCCGCTCTCATGCCTGAAGGAATCAAGATAGGTTTTGATGGTCGGTTCAGGAAAATGATCTCGTATATGAAGAAGAATTACGCCCTTCTGGATTACTCAATGAGCATGACACTCAAAGGCTCCTCGCTGACAAGCCGAAGCGGAGAGAAATTCGGGAGGGATCTTGTGGAGCGCGGATTTGAAAAATTGCTAGCCGAAGATATTGACGGGCTTCACAACCTTTACACCCACTACAGGAATAGAATTCTCAACCACGAGCTTGACATAACGGAGTTTTCGAGAACAGAAAGCATGAAAAGCTCGCTGGAACAGTATCTCGGCGATGTCAAGGCAGGCAAACGGCAGCGTGCCATCACCTATGAAATAGCCCGCCGAAAAGGAATTGAAATCACCAAAGGGGACCGCATTACCTACTATATTTCAGGAAGCGGGAACGCAAGCGCAGCCTTCGACCGTGGAAAGGCAGCTGATGAATGGCGGGCAGAGGCTCCCGATGAAAACACGGCATTCTACCTAAAACGGCTTGATGAGCTTTGCCAGAAATTTCTGCCTTTTTTCAAACCGCAGGACTTCAGCATGATATTTTCGGATGATACCCTGTTCCCATTCTCTGCTGAAGGCATAACACTGCAGGAGATAACCGTGGATCAGGAGAGCGAGGGAAAAGAAAATGCACTGGACGGGGAACAATAAAGCTCCCGGGCCTGTATTATTTTTCTTATGTTTAATGATTAATGATACCGCCCATACCCACAATAATACACAGACACCTGAAGTAATGACGGATAAAAAAATATTACCGGTAACCGACGATGTTACATGGATAGGGGTTCTTGACCCGGGCCTCATCACCTTCGACATTGTCATGGAGACCAAATACGGCACCACATATAATTCATATTTCATCAATGCAGAGAAAAAAACCATTGTTGAAACCACAAAGGAGAAGTTCTGGCCAGAGTATCTTGCTAAAATAAAGCAGGTTACAGATCCCGCAGAGATAGAATACATTATTGTTGACCACACAGAGCCCGACCATTCCGGCAATATCGCAAATCTGTTGGCCGTTGCTCCGAACGCCACGGTAGTAGGGAGCGGAAACGCTCTAAAATTTCTCCGCGATCAGACCGGTCACGATTTCCCATCGCTTGCAGTCAAAACGGGCGACAGTCTTGATTTGGGCAACAAGACGCTTCATTTCATCAATGCGCCAAATCTCCACTGGCCCGACACCATTTATACCTGGCTGGAAGAGGACAGAGTCCTCTTTACCTGTGATTCATTCGGCTCGCATTTCTGCAATGAAAAAATGTATGACGACCAGGTAGGCGACTTTGACGACGCATTCACCTATTATTTTGACGCAATCCTTCGCCCGTTCAGCAAATACATGATACAGGCGATTGAGAAAATACGCCCTCTGGATATTTCAGTTATATGCCCCGGCCACGGCCCGATTCTCAGGACAGACTGGAAAAAATATGTTGATCTGTCACTTCGCTATTCACAGAGCGCCATTGCCCTTCCCAATGAAAAAAACATTCTGATAGCCTATGTTTCGGCCTATGAGAATACTGCTATCCTGGCAGAGAAAATAGGTGAGGGGCTTCGCCGGTCATGCGATTTCACCGTAGACATATGCGATGTCGAGCACATGCACTTCTCCAAAATGGAGGAAAAGATCGCACATGCCTCAGGAATTATTCTCGGTTCCCCAACCATCAACCAGAACATTCTACCGCAGATATACCAGATATTTTCAGCCATCAACCCGATCCGCGACAAAGGAAAACTCGGAGCGGCATTTGGTTCATACGGCTGGAGCGGTGAGGCAACCAAAATGATAGAGACCAACTTCACCATGCTCAAGCTCAAGGTATTTGACCAGAACATGAAGGTCAAATTCAAACCGCATGAAGCTGATTTTGAAGCCTGTCATGAGTTCGGCAAGGCATATGCGGAACGAATGATAGAGATGTATCAGTTGAGCTGCAATCTGTAGTCATCTCTGCTGCAAATACCACTTTCCCCTTCAACAATACAAGGGCAGGCAATCCTGCCCTTGTATTGTTAACGGAAAATGATGTCACGAACAAGTGGCTTTTCCGGAGGGCACTCAAGTGCACGATTGAGTTTTTCAAGGATGGAAGACTTCCGGTAGTTGAGCTCCATTCTCCATGTGGAGCTCCGGACACGGACAACGATGGTTCCTTCTGAAAACCGCTCTATAGTGGTGACGGCAGCAACAGCCTCACCAACAACCGTGTTCCATATATCCAAAGCGTTGAACTGCGCAAAAGCTTCATGAAGACCGAGAGTCCGGTACATATCGCCAGCAATGGAAGAAAATTTTTTTGGGCTTCTCGTTCGCGACATACCTATACTTCTGAATTCAGGGTTGAGGAGGTGCTCTGAAGATGGTGGAGAGCACAACCCGGACGCTCTGTCATATCTGCTGAAGATATCAATGTCTGACCGCATCCCTCAAGCATATCAAGAACAGCTGTGGTCCGTTTCCTGTCCAGCTCGCTGAATATGTCATCGAGAAGGCAGATAGGGGTTTCACCAATTGTTTCATTGAAGTACCTGAACAGGGCGAGCTTCAGACTGATGAGAAATGTTCTCTGCTGCCCCTGTGAGCTGTATCGCTTACACTCCCGTCCATCCGAAAGAAAGACCAGTTCATCGCGATGCGGGCCTGACAGTGTCTGTCCCCTCAGAATTTCCTGTCGTTCATTCTCCTGGAAACGCTGAAGAAAACGCTCTCGAAGCTCGCTTTCCGGAACAGGTTCCTGCAATCTTCCTATGGCTGAGCGATACTCAATTGAGGGGGTTTCTCCGCCTGAAAGATCCCTGTGAAGCGACTCGACGAAAGGGAGGAAATCAGCAAGAAAACGGACTCTTCCCGCTGTTACCGATGCTGCTGCGGAAGCGAGATTTTCACTCCAGAGCTGCAGCATGGAGCGGTCTGTCCCCGGGCTTTGCGAAAGCTGCTGAAGCAGTGCGTTTCTCTGCTGCAGCAGCCGTCTATAGATGAGAAGATTGTCCATATATCTTCTGTCTGACTGACAGACGGCATTGTCGATAAATCGACGCCTTTCACCTGGAGGACCGCTGACAATGACAATTTCAGGGGGAGCAAAGGAAATGCAGGGTATAGAGCCTATATGCAGGGAAAATGGCTTCAGCTCATTACCATCAATCTGAAGCTTCTTTCCACTCTCTTTTGAATACGAGATACGAACAGCCGTCTCTCTGCCGGACGAGGATTCAAACATGGCTGTAAGAAGAAAAAATCCAGCTGAAAACGAGAGGCATTCAGCGTCAGTGGCACTGACAAAACCTTTTGTCAGCGCACAGTAGTGTACCCCCTCAAGTATTGAAGTTTTTCCGGATCCATTGTGGCCATAAATCAGATTGATTCCCTCTTCAGGCTGAAAGCAGAATGCGCGGTGGTTCCGGAAATTCTCAAACTGTATGCTCCGTAGCCTCACATAAACCTCTCATGAAATCCTCACACTAGGCAATACTGATTGCCGGGCGTGAGGATGGTTGCGTATGCTCAGTTGTTGATACGAACCGGCATGACAAGTATGATGAGCTTGTCGCTCTTCTCTTCGGTATGGGGGCGGAAAATGACGGCCGTGGTCGGACTTTTCAATTCTATACTGACCTCGTTTTCATTAAGGTGTGCAAGGGCAGCTTCAAGAAAACGGGAATTGAATCCAATAGAAATATCTTCACCAGTATAATTGCAGGCAAGTTCCTCAACAGCCGACTCTCCCTCATTGGTGTTTTCAGCCATAATTTTAAGCACCTGACCTTCAATCTGTACCTTGACATCACCAATACTTGAAAACCGTCCAACCCTTCGGATAGAATCATAAATGACGGCACGACTGATGATGAGCTGCTTGTCGTGTTCAACAGGAATGACCGCCTCGTAATTAGGATAGGGTTCAATAATGAGTGCTGCATCAAGGACGATACTTCCACAATTGAACCGGACAAATTTCCTCTCACTCTCAATACTCATGCTCACCGTTTCAGTCTGGGCAAGTTTCTGCAGAATGGACAGCACTCTGGAAGGAACAACAACCTTGAGTTTCTCCGGCATTGAGAGAGATGAATTTTTCCTGCATCGCACCAACCTATGACCATCGGTAGCTATAGCTGTGAGAATATCACCCTCGAGTTCAAAGAGAACGCCCATCATTGCTGGTCGCATACCATCAACACTGCATGCAAAGGTTGTTTTCTGGATGATGTCGAGCATTTCTCCAGTTTCCATCTCAAGAGAGATGTCATAATTTTTTTCCTGCTTTTCGGGTTTCGCCTGAAAAAGGCAGGGCATTGTATAACGACCTTTGTCGGTTGTGATATTGACTGTTCCATGCTCACTGACTTCCTGGCGTTCAATTGAGAAGGTCACGGAAGTGTCGTACATACTCCTGAGAAACTCCTGAAGAGCACGGGCACGAATGCCGATATTACCGCTATCTGAAGTTTCGGTTTCGCTGCGGGCAGTAATGGAGACTTCGCCGTCAGTGGCAAAAAAAGTCAATGCACCGGGTTCGATTGAAAGATGGATGTTCTCGAAACGCTGATCAATTGATTTTGCCGGTATGGCCTGGGCTACTTTACCGACTGCATCCTGCAGCTGCCTGATAGAGGAGGTCAATTTCATCTGGTCCAACATTTACAGTTTTATGATTTTAAAAATAAGAGTTGTTGTTGCTGTAGAGAGTGTGGAAATCTTGACAATACAGCTTAGTTCTTTTGTAAGATGTTATTTTGTTATTAAATACAGTATTTCTTTATTGCCTTTTCAATGTGCACAACCTGTTGGTAATAGTGGGTTGGGTTTGTGGGAAGTTTGTTGACTGTTGTTCTCTTCCTTCAGTGATGTGGACAACTTCCAGTCTATCAAGATAGGATCAACACCCTATCAACACTTTCTCCACAGAGCAGTTTACATTGAAACGAGCTCAATTCTCCTTCTTATTTCATTGATTCGTCCCTTATCCTCTCCCTCTGCTTCAATGCGTTTAGCGATGGTGTTGACTGCATGAATAACAGTAGAGTGGTCTCGGCCTCCGAAATGGAGTCCTATGGTTTTCAGGGATGATTCTGTCAGTTGTTTGGCAAGATACATAGCAATCTGACGGCCGGTTGCGATTTCCTTTTTCTTTGATTTGCCTTTCAGATCGTTGGAGGTAATGGCATAAAATTCACAGATGACCTTTTCAATGGTATCCAGATTCAGCTGTTTTGCGGTGTGCCGGATAATATCTTTCAGGGTCAGTTTGGTGAACGGGAGATCAATGTCGCGATTGTCGAGCGACTGGGCGGCAAGCAGTTTGACAATGCAGCCTTCAAGTTCTCTGACATTGTCTGTAATGTTATTGGCTATAAATTCAATCACATTTTCATCAAGATCAACCCCGCTCTGCTGCAGCTTACTGAGAATGATTGCCTTGCGGGTTTCATAGTCGGGAGGCTGTATGTCGGCTGAAAGTCCCCAGTTGAAACGCGAGATCAGCCGGTCTTCAATGCCTTTGATGTTCTTGATAGGGCGGTCGGCAGAAAGAATGATCTGTTTGTTTGACTGATGCAGGGTGTTGAAAATATGGAATATCTCTTCCTGCGTTTTCTCCTTTCCTGAAAAGAACTGGATATCGTCTATAATAAGCACATCGATGGTGCGGTAGAAGGAGGAGAATTCCTGAATTTTCCCGTTCTGTATGGCATTGACAAAATCGATTGCAAATTTTTCGCTTGATACATAGAGCACCTTTGCTCCCTCTCGTTCCTGCCGGACTGTATTGCCAATTGCCTGCATCATATGTGTTTTGCCCAGCCCTACGCCGCCATAAATGACCAGTGGGTTGAAAGCATTCGCACCCGGATTCATTGCCACGGACTTTGCAGCGGCAAAAGCAAGTGAGTTGCAGTCACCGCGAATCAGCGTGTCAAAGGTATATTTTGAGTTCAGCTGAGTTTCAAAGCGTTCAATATCCCTCTCAAAACTTTCGGATATTTTTTTATCCGACTCTCCCGGAGCCTTTTTGTCAGGCTTGTTGTTCTGAAGCGGGAGCTGAATGGTGACGGGTTCGGTCTGGGATTTGTCCATCACTATGGAATACATCAGCCTGGCCTCGGGACCGATAATTTTCTTGAGTGCCGTGTTCAGGAATTGCGAGTAGTGCTCTTCTATCCACTCATAAAAAAAAGTGCTTGGCACCTCTATTGTCAGTTCCTCTCCCGAAAGCCCCAGTGGTCTGATGGGAGAAAACCATGTCTGGAATGCAAGGGGATTGATGTGTTCCCGAATGGCCTCAAGGCATGACTTCCAGACATGCTGCTCAGTCGCACCATCTGCCCGGGACTTCTCCCTCTGTTGCGCCTGAACCTTTATATTGTCAGCGTAAAGCATAGAAAATCAGTGATTAAACGAAGCCTGAAAAGCCTCGCAGGGGAAAACTGTCAACATATAATCAGCTTCAAGGTACTCTTTTGAAGGCATATAAAATAATCGGGAGACGATGAAAATCATGCGATTCCCTACAACCAAGCGGCTCGTTTACTAACGATTTAAGTCGTTTTTTTATATGATATTATAAGGAATCAGTGAAAAGTTGTCCACATCTATTGAAAATTCTTTACTTAAGTGGTGCGAAGGGTTTCGGCGGGTCGAGTTTTTTTATCCACATCTTATCCACATTTATTGATGGCGTGCTCGTCAGGAATTAATGAGGAGGTGTTGTTTGTTTATCTCCGATGATTATGGTAATTTGCATGCCCTTTAATTTTGAATTTTTATACAATCTGGTGAGGAGTCATTTACGATGAAAAGAACCTTTCAGCCCAGCAATAGAAAGCGGCGGAACAAGCATGGATTCCGGCTGAGAATGTCGACCAAAAATGGTCGCAGGATAATTAACGCCCGCAGGGCAAAAGGACGCCATTCGCTTTCCGTCAGCAGCGACATGGGTACTGCCGGCAGATAACCTGACCGGCTTTCGGTAACCATTGCGGTGCCGATGCAACAAACAAACGCTCTTTCCGGTTTTGTCAGACAGGCATCCCTACAGGCTTCCACGCCATGAGATAGTGAGGAAAAAGAAGCTGATATCGCTTCTTTTTACGGGAGGGAAGAGCCTGAAGGGCAATTTCCTCCGACTGGTCTACCTTTCTCATGACGCTGACCGGGGCGGATTTTCCTCCCCGCCTTCAGTCATGTTTGCTGTCAGTAAAAAAACGCTGCCCGCTGCCTTCATGCGCAACCGGGTTAAGCGGCTGATGCGTGAAGCCTATCGCCTTGAGAGGCCGATGTTCCTTCGCCGTCTTGAAGAGAGCGGTGAGAGAGAGGACGGGAAAGCTCTTTCCATTGTGTTTCTTTACACGCGCAGGGGGCCTCATATTCCCCCGCTCTCGGATTTCAGGCGGGAGATGAATTCAGCCCTCCGGCAGATGTCGCTGAAGGCAGGAGGTGGCAGGGAGAGCGTGTGAACCAGGTTTGACAAAGAGGTCTGAGGGGTGAGAAGATGATTGCAGGAGAGTAGAGAATGGATTTCAGGAATGGTTTGGCCGCGCTACCCATAGCGCTCATAAAATTTTACCGGGCCTATATTTCGCCCCTGCTTGGCCCTTCCTGCAGATTTTACCCTACCTGTTCAGCCTATGCCATTGAGGCATTTGAGAGGCATAATTTTTTCAAGGCGTCCTGGCTCAGTGTCTGGCGCATTCTTCGATGCAATCCCTTTTCCAGGGGCGGGTTCGATCCGGTTCCTCCGGTGGGCGGCGGTCGGAACACCAACAAACAGCAGCAGTAACAATGGATAGAAATTCGGTAACGGGCCTCGCGCTTATCGCCCTGATCATGATAGTCTGGCTTCAGTTCATGTCGCCGGAAAAAAAACCAATGCTTCGCGAGAGTCCCAGAACAGAGGCATCCGGAGATAAGGATGCGAGGGCTACGGCTGTGGCTGCGGCTATGCCTGTTTCCGCTTCCGATGCATACGGTGCATTTGCTTCAGCTGCTAACGGGAAGGCCCGTCAGATGGTTGTGGAAAACGACCTGTTCCGTGCAACCATCTCTTCAAAAGGAGCGACCCTGACCTCGCTGGTCCTGAAGAAGCATCTTGATGGCACTCTCAAACCGGTTCAGCTTGTCAGTAACCGGACCGATGGGGCTCTCTCGCTGCTCTTCCTGACCAGAGAGGGGAGAAAAATTGACACCCGCGATCTCTATTTCACCGGGGGTTCCGTTGATACACTCAAAACCATCACGGGGAAAGAGAACTACAGGGTCCGATACCGCCTGAATGTTTCAAAAAACCGGAATATTCTGATAACCTACAGCTTTACGGGCGACAGTTATCGGGTTGGGTATGATGTGAAGCTGAACGGATTTTCCAGCGCCCTTGCGGGCAATGAGTATCAGCTGCAGTGGGACGGAGGCCTTGGCTATACGGAGAAGAACCGTGAAGATGAGGCACATAATGCTCTTTCTGGTGCCTATCTTGGCGGCAGTCTCGTGAAGCTGGATGCAGCTAAAGACAATCAGCTGTACCGCGAAGAGCAGTCGGGCGAGGCGAAATGGGTGGCTGTGCGCAATAAATATTTTGTAGCAGCGCTGATTCCTTCCGGGCCTACAGGTGGGTTTTTTCTGGACGGCAGTAAAAAAGCAGGCAACGAATTTGAGAATTACCTTGCAGCGCTGAAAATGGAGGTTCCGGTATCAGCTGCTACGCTTGACGACAGTTTCAGCCTCTATATGGGGCCTCTTGACTATGATACAGTGAGAGCTCAGAAGGCCGATCTGGAAAAGATTATGGATTTTGGCTGGGACTGGCTGACACGGCCGTTTGCCGAGTACATCATTCTTCCTGTTTTCAGCTGGATGAACAAGTTCATACACAACTACGGGCTGATCATTATCATTTTTGCCTTCCTTATCAAACTGGTGACCTATCCTCTGTCGCTTGCTTCGACCAAGTCGATGAAAAAAATGGCGGCGCTGCAGCCAATGCTCAAGGAGCTGCAGGACAAGTACAAGGACAATCCTGCAAAGCTGCAGAGCGAGTTGGGACGGATTTACAAGGAGGCCGGCGTCAATCCTCTTGGGGGGTGTCTCCCCGTGGTGCTTCAGATGCCGCTGCTCTTTGCCATGTTTTATGTGTTCCGCTCCTCAATCGAGCTCCGTCAGCATGGATTTCTCTGGGCGCATGATCTTTCTGTTCCGGACTCCATCCTGAATCTCGGCTTCACCATTCCGATGTATGGTGACCACATTGCTCTCATGCCTATCCTGATGGCCGGGACGGTGTTCGTGCAACAGAAGATTACCCCGACGGCACAGACCAATGATCAGATGAAGATCATGCTCTACATGTTCCCTGCCATGATGCTGCTGTTTTTCAACAACATGCCCTCAGGTCTGGGTCTTTATTATCTGATGTTCAATGTGTTCAGCGTTGCTCAGCAGCTCTACATCAATTCGACCACGACGGAAGCCGACATGCCGAATGTGTCGATTGCACCGCCTGCGCGGCAGAAGAAGAAAAAAGCCGGCAGCGGAAAGTAGCGGGGAGTACCGGCAATGCTTATTGAGCAGGTGGACGCAGGGCTCTTTGCTTTCCTGAACCAGCAGCTGGTGCATCCGGTTGCTGATGATCTCTTTGTGTTCCTGACAACGGCGAACCTTTCGCGGCATATTTTTGTGCTTGCTGCACTTTTCATGCTTGTGCGTGGAGGCAGGCGCGGAGTGTATGCTCTTCTGCTTGCTCTTCTGGCGGTCGGTCTTGCCGATGTTACCGCTTCGGGCATTCTCAAACCCCTTGTTGGCCGTATTCGCCCCTGCTTCGCCCTTGAGCATGTCCGCCTGCTCATTGACCAGTCCCGCTCTTTTTCCTTTGCCTCATCCCATGCGGCAAACACCGCCGCTGTTGCCACGACGGTCTGGGTTTTCTTTCACAGCGGCTCTCTCCAGGATCGGCTTTTTACGGCTACAATGATATGCTACGCCCTTCTGGTAGGGTATTCAAGAATTTATGTTGGAGTCCACTATCCAGGCGATGTTGCAGTTGGAATGGCCATTGGCATTTTGAGCGCCCTCATTGTCTATCTGCTTTTTTCCTGGACGATTAAAAATATAGCCGGGCTTCAACTGCTCCGGAAAAAAGGGGGATATGATGGCTGAGGCCGTATACAAAAAAGGCGACATGGTTGAACTCCTGATAACAGACCTGGCAGATAAAGACCAGTGTTTCGGTAAGCTGGAGTGCGGTATGGGGGTGATGGTCGGAGGTATGCTTGCCGTTGGCGACCGTGTTTCAGCCCGCGTCACCCGTGTGCGTCAGCGCTATCTTCAGGCCCTCGCTGTAGAGGTTCTTGAGCCCTCCCCGGATAGGACCGATCCGGTATGCGGGGATTTCGGAGTGTGCGGAGGGTGCAAGCTGATGCATATCCTCTATCCGGCACAGCTGCGCTATAAAGAGAAAAAGGTTTGTGATGCCCTGCTCCATATTGGAGGATTTACGGACCCTCCTATGCTACCGGCTCTTGGTGCCCCTTCCCCTGTTCATTACCGGAATAAAATTGAGTTCTCCTGTTCGGGCAAGAGATACCTTCGCCCCGAAGAGCTCGCAATGGATGAACTGCTACAGCCGAAAAATTTTGCTCTTGGCTTTCATGCCCCCGGTAATTATGAAAAGGTGATTGACACCGCCCGCTGTCATCTGGCAACTGAAGAGATGAACAGTGTGCTACGCCTGACAAGGGATTTTGCTCTTGACAATGCCATGGAGCCCTATATGGCCAGGGAGCATACGGGATTCCTCCGGAACCTTGTTGTCCGCACAAGCGTCCACACTGGCGAGGTGATGGTCAATATTGTTACTTCCTGGTATGACGGAGAGCTGATGGAGCGATACAGCGCCCATCTTCAGTCGGGCATGCAGGGTGTTCCTTTGACTGTTGTCAACAATGTTACCAGCCGCCAGAATACGGTAGCTACCGGCGAACGGGAGTATACGCTTTCAGGTTCGGGCACCATTTCAGAAAAGCTTGGTCCGCTTGAGTTCAGGATATCGGCGAACTCATTTTTCCAGACGAACACCTTGCAGGCAGAGGCGCTCTATGGGCGGATTCTGGAGGCTGCTGATCTCAATGCCGGCGATAGGGTGTATGACCTTTATTGCGGAACCGGAACCATCACGCTCTGGCTTGCCCGCCATGCTGAACGGGCAATAGGGCTGGAGGTGGTTGAAAGCTCCATTCAGGATGCCCGTGCCAATGCCGAAAGCAACGGGATAGGGAATGCGCTCTTTTTCCGGACAGACCTGAAGGATCTTGCGGCCATGATGGAGCAGCTTGAGGAGCATGGCCGGCCGGATGTGATAGTGACCGATCCTCCAAGAGCGGGTATGCATCCGAAAGCCCTTGAAACCATGCTGAAGCTTGGGGCGCGTCGTATTGTGTATGTGAGTTGCAATCCTGCGAGCCTTGCCAGAGACGGCAAGGAGATTGCTGCTGCGGGCTACCGGCTGGTTTCAGTTGAGCCTGTTGACATGTTTCCCCATACCGCTCATATCGAGAGTGTGGCCTGTTTCGATTATTCCTGTTCTTCCGACTCGAGTTCAGAGTAGTCGGTGGTTTCTGCTGCGTCGGCTTTTTCCTGTTCCCACAGGGTGAAGCTGTCAATGTCACCGCTGATTGAGGCCAGAACGGCGGTGATGAGGGCAAGGTCGTCAGCAAAGCCGAGGAAGGGGATGAAGTCGGCTATGGCGTCCAGCGGGGCCACAAAGTAGAGCAGCGCGGTGACGCTCATAACAATACTCTGCCATGGAACTTCACGGTACTCTTTGGCTGCATAGCTTTTGACCATGCGCACAAGCGGCTGTATTTTCCGGGTGAGCTCGGGAACCCGTGAGGCGCTTATGAGCGAGCTTTGGCGGCTGATGGCTGAAGCAATCAGTTTCTGCAGCCGGCCAGGGTTTTTCAGGACCCTCTCCGCCCTTCCTTTTCCTGCCTCGATCTGCTCCTTCATTTTTTTCCCGCCTTGAGAAGCGTTTCCCTCTCGCCTTTTGAGAGTGAGCTGTAGCCGCTTCGTGAAATTTTATCAAGAATCCGGTCTATCTCCTCTTCCGTTGCCCGACCGCTATTCTGCTTCAGTGGGTGAATGGTTGCTCCGCTTTTTTTGGTGCGTTCAAACATTTTCCTGAGCTGCTGTGCGGGGTTGATGTCGCGTCGTTTTAGCGTGATGTAGATAAATCCTATCAGCATGCCTCCAAGATGGGCGAAGTGGGCTATGTTGCTTCCGCTTCCCATGCTTCTGCTTCCAAGGCCCGACATGAACTCAATAAGCGCAAAGCCGGCGATGAAGTATTTTGCTTTGATGGGAAAGAGAAAGTAGAGGAAGATATAACGGCCCGGAAACATCATACCGAACGCAAGGAGTATTCCGTACACTGCGCCTGAAGCTCCTACCGTTGGGTAGAGGGTTCCCATTGTGGCCAAAAGGTTGATGATGGCGGCGCCGACTCCGCAGACAAAATAGTACCAGGTGAACTCTTTCGTCCCCCAGTAGTTCTCAATTTCAGCGCCGAACATCCAGAGGGCGAACATGTTGAAAAAAAGGTGTGTGGTCCCTCCGTGCATGAACATGTAGGTGAAGGGCTGCCATATCCGGAAGTTTTCAGAGGCGGCCGGCCAGAGCGATCCCTGAATGAAAATGAAGTTTCCGAGCGGCGTGAAGTACTGCAGCAGGAAGACGGCTATGTTTGCGACGATAATCGCCTTGATTGCCGGGGGCATGAGCTGGAAGCCCCCGGGCCTGTAAGGCTGGCTATACTGGTTCATAATCCTTGGTTTGGAAAGGAGCAGCCTCCTCAGTCGTTTAGGGCGGCTATGCCGGGCAGCTCTTTTCCTTCAAGGAATTCAAGACTGGCTCCGCCTCCGGTTGAGATATGGGTCATTTTTGCGGCAAGCCCTGCTTTTGCAACAGCGGCTGCAGAGTCGCCCCCTCCGATGATGGTGGTCGCCCCTTTTGCAGTAGCTGCGGCCATTGCTTCTGCTACCGTAATGGTGCCTGCGGCAAAGTTGTCCATTTCAAAGACTCCCATGGGGCCGTTCCAGAGAATGGTTCTGGCTCCCAGTATTTCCTGGCGGTATGCTTCTGCGGTGAGGGGCCCTATGTCAAGCCCCATTTCGCCCGGCGCAAGTTCCTTGACCGAGACGGCGTGGAAGGGAGCATCGGCAGCGAGTTCGGGAGCTGCAATCACATCCTGGGGCAGCATGAGCTTGATGTTACGGTTTTTCGCCTGCTCAAGAAGGCTGAGGGCCAGCTCCAGCTTGTTGTCTTCAACAAGAGAGCTTCCGGTTTCAAGACCCATTGCCTTGAAAAAGGTGAAGACCATGGCCCCGCCGATGAGAACCGTGTCTACTTTTTTGAAGAGGTTTTCAAGGACATCGATTTTGCCGGAAATTTTCGAGCCGCCGAGAATGGCAACAAAAGGGCGTTCGGGCTTTTCAAGGGCTTTGCCGAGGTACATCAGCTCTTTTTCAATGAGGTAGCCGGCAACAGCAGTAGGCATGAAGTGGGTGATTCCTTCAGTAGAGGCATGGGCCCGGTGTGCTGTGCCGAAAGCGTCGTTGACATAAATTTCACCAAGTGCGGCAAGCTCTTTTGCGAATTCCGGGTCGTTTGCCTCCTCTTCGGGATGGAACCGGAGGTTTTCAAGCAGCATTACCTCGCCATCCTGCAGTGCAAGTGCCGTCTGCATCACTTCTGTGCCAATGCACTCTTCCGCCATTGTCACCGGGGTGTCAATCAGTTCTGAAAGTTTTGCGGCTACGGGAGCAAGAGAAAAGAGCGGATTGACTTTGCCTTTCGGCCGGCCAAGGTGCGACATCAGTATAAGACGACCGCCGTTGTCGAGAATTTTACGGATGGAAGGAAGTGCTTCTACTATCCTTTTGTCGTCGGTAATCTCCCGCTCATCGTTGAGGGGGACATTGAAATCTACGCGCATCAGTATCCGTTTGCCTTGGATGGTTATGTCCGACAAGGTCTTTTTCTGCATTGCTCACTCGGGTTGGTTGAAAAAACGCTCAATTCTTCTCTTTGAAAGTATAGGCAATATAATCAAGGGAACCGCAAAAAACCTGCTCCGGGTTCCTTCGGCTCTTCGCCTGATGTCTTACTTGCGGTCCCTGTTTGCCCGGTATCTTATGATATTCCGGTTGTGTCCGCTGAGGGTCGTGGAAAAATTATGGCCTCCGGTTCCCGTTGCCACGAAGTAGAGATAGTTTGTTGTTGCGGGGTTCAGAACGGCCAGAATCGAATGTGCTCCAGGGCTGCAGATTGGGCCGGGCGGTAGCCCCCGGTGCAGGTAGGTGTTGTAGGGAGAATCGGTTCGCAGGTCTTTGTAATAGAGCCTTCGGCGCGGTCCCGGAATTGCGTACTGGATGGTGGGGTCGGCCTGGAGGGGCATGTTTTTTTTGAGGCGGTTGAGGTAGACGCTTGCCACCAGGGGCTTTTCTTCGTCAAGGGGGGTTTCAGCCTCAACAATGGAAGCAAGAGTGAGAAGGGCGTTTTCGTCAAGCCCTTTCCGTTCAGCCACACTCTTCAGGCTGTCTGTGAAGAAGCGGCGGAACTGACGGGCGAGAAACTCCTGGACCTCCCCCGGTGTGCTGTCCCATGGGAAGTTATAGGTTCCCGGAAAGAGATGGCCTTCCAGCTTTCGCTTTGTGGCTTCGCGGGCGAAGCTGGTTGAGTCAATGTCAAGATGGCGCGAGATGATTGAGGCAGTGGCGGATATGTCAAGCCCTTCGGGAATGGTGACGCGGACCTCGTCCTGGTCGTGGTGGTGCAGGTACTGGAGCAGTCCGATATTGGAGAGGCCGGGGGGAATAAGGTAGCGGCCCGGTTTGATGTTGTGAAGCGAGGGGACGAGTCTTCCAATGAGCTTCAGCGGCCAGCGGGCGGCTATGGCACCGTTTGTCTGCAGATCGCTGACAATGGCGGTAAAGGAGGTTCCGCGGTGTATCTGGAGCCGTTTGGATTCGCGGGCGGTGTTGAGCCCCGGGAAATACAGGATAACGCTTACTGCGGCAGCCAGAATGAGTATGGCTGTCAGGAAGAGATTACGGCGCAGGGTCGGAGGTGAGGGCATAAGAGAAAAAGGGATGAAACGGGGTTAGCTGTCCCTGTCGGATCCGTCTCCGCTCTTCCATTCATGCTGGAACAGACGGGTTTCTTCTATGATGCAGAGGTAGATTTTTTCAAGGGTCCGCGTCTGAAGCTCTGAGGATGTTTGGCCAAGAACATTGCCGAGCACCTCTTTTTCGCGTTCCGGCTGCAGAACCTGTTCGCCGATTTCTGCTTTCAGGGCACTGATGTTTTCAGCGCAGCGCAGCCGCTCGCAGAGCAGAGTGGAGAGCTTGAGGTCGATGGCGTCAATTTTTTTTCGCCAGTCATCCAGACGGATCCGGCGCGCTTCCTGATTGGCGGGGTCGAGGGTCGTCATTTTTTTATTGGTTGTTGAAGGGTGAATATCTGCACAGAGAGAGTTCAGTCTCCCTGTTTCCTGTCGAAGAGGAGTTTCCACCTCTCCACCTCCTCTCCGGTGAGTTCGTCACTGGAAAATTTTTTCCGGTTGTCTGCCCGCTCCTCCCCGTCTCCTCTTCTTCCGGACCGGGGCCTCAGCATGGCGGAAAACACTTCGGACTTTATGCACTCTGCCCCGAACGCGGAGGCGTACCGGCGGATTTCTTCGTCCGAACTCACAATAGTAACCATTTTTACACTCGGGTTCAACGATTTAACATAATCAACTATCCAGCGGTCTGCGCTTTTCCGGCGGGAGGTGAACACTGTGTGAAGTGGAGAGTGAGAGCAGCTGTCCCCATGCCGGCCATCGCCGTCGTAAACGAGGGTGACGGGGCGGTTGTGCGCCGTCTGGAAGTGGAGAAGGCGTTGTTCAAGCTTTCTGCGAAACGGCTCAAACGGGGTTGATGGTTCGGGATGGTAGAGTGCATGAAGAAGGTTGTAGCCGTCAACCACAATTTCCCTGCTACGATGATTCATGGGGTCTTGAGTCAGGGTGAAAGCCGGATAGTCTAATAATGCAGAGTGCCGCAAAGCGGTCTTACGGCTGTCACGAGCGCATACGGTATATAAAATAAGGGAATATTTTTTTTCTGCATGCATTTTAATACATTTGTATTGTGGTGAAAAATGGTAAAAAATGGGTCATGATGGCCGGTTTTATAGGAAAAGAGCGACATAGTGTTGATGATAAGGGACGGCTGATGATTCCTGCGAGGTTTCGCCGGAAATTTGCAGACGCCGGCTCCCGGGATGGCGGAGCCTTAGAGTATGGCAGGTTCGGTGCGCTCTATGTGATGAAAACTTCTGACGGATCGCTTGAGCTGTATGAGCCCTCGGTATGGGAGGGAATGGGACAGAGCCTCTCTGCCCTTTCTGACTTCAATCCCGAAGAGCGGCTTTTGAAAACGCTGATGTATGAGTGTCTTGAAATGGTTGAGCTCGACCGTCAGGGCCGCATTCCTCTTTCGCGTGAGTTTCTTGACCATGCCGGAATTTCTGGTGAAGTGGTCATCCTTGGAGCTGATACAAAAATGATTGTCTGGGAGCCGGATAGGCTTCGTGGTATTGTTGAAAGAAGCAGCGGCCGGTTCGCGGCGCTTGCGGGGCGGTATTTCTGATGGGCGGCACGGGGAGCTCTTACCACGAGCCGGTTCTTGCCACAGAGTCGGTTGCCATGCTTGTTCGCGGGAGCGGCCTCTATCTGGACGGAACACTGGGCGGCGGCGGCCACTCGCTTGCCATTCTTTGTGAGCTTGAGCGTTCAGGGTTGCTGGAGGGTTCGCTTCTTTTGGGGATTGATCAGGACGATGAGGCGCTGCAGGAGGCCGGGGTGAGGCTTGCTGATTACCGGGAGCATGCGGTTGCCATCAAGGGGAATTTCCGGAACATTGCTGCGCTGACCCAGCGCGAGGCCGCTTCGCGGGGAATGGAGCCGAAAGCCGCAGGCATTCTTCTGGATCTTGGAGTCTCATCCCATCAGCTGGATGTTCCCGTTCGCGGGTTCAGTTACATGCAGCCTGGGCCTCTGGACATGCGGATGGACAGCGGAATGGAAGATACGGCGGCCGATATTCTCAATAGCGCTCCGGAGGCGGAGCTTGCTTCAATTTTTTTCAGGTATGGAGAGGAGCCCCGAAGCCGGGCGATTGCCCGTGCGGTGGTGGCCCGAAGGGTTGAGGGCGGCCCTCTTCAGACAACAGACGAGCTTGCTGACGCTGTCCGCAGTGTGGTTTTTGGGCGGGAGCGGGTGATGAAGGCCCTTTCCCGCGTGTTTCAGGCGCTGAGGATTGCGGTGAACCGTGAACTTGAGGTTCTCGAAAGGGTTCTCGCTGATGGGGCGGAGTTGCTTCGGCCAGGGGGGAGAATGGCTGTTATCAGTTACCACTCTCTTGAGGATAGGATGGTGAAGCGGTTTTTTTCTTCTCTGACGACGGCCGACTGGGGTCCGAAAGGGGTAGGGTTGAGGGAGCCGCTGAGGCCGGCCGCAGCAATTGCCGTTACAAAAAAGCCGGTTCGGGCGGGGGCAGAGGAGGTGGCCCGGAATCCCAGGGCCAGAAGTGCGAAACTGAGGGTTATTGAAACAATGGGGGGCGGGAAGTGAAGAGCATGTTCAGCCTGAGTGCCATGGTCACCAGAAGCAGTCACTTTTTCAAGGGTCCCGGGTCTCTTGTCCGGAAGCCTGAAGTGTGCGCGCCAGCAGAAATTTCCTTTGAAGAGGAGTCGGCACATTGGTCCTCTTCCTCCCGGGAGCAGGCAGGAGCGCCGGTAGATGAGGCCCGAGGACTGAGGCTTGACTTCAGTCAGCTGTTGCGGCTTCGCTCCTTTGGTATTCTTCTGGCAATCACCGGAATCGGGCTGTTTCAGGTCAACAATATTCTGGCAATAAAAAATCTTTCTGCTCGCAATGACCGTCTTCGCAGTACCATCCGCCTTACCCGGAGCGTGCTTGCCTCGCAGGAGCTGAAGGTGCGGGAGCTGCAGAGTATTCACAGCCTTACAGAGGTTGCCGGTGCGCTTGGCCTTGCCTCTTCTTCGGAGCCTCCTGTTTTACTTGAACCCTGAGCCGCGATAGAGACTAAAGAGACCCTCATGCATGACGAGCCGAACACCCCGAGCCCTGAAGAAAGCCTGTTTGCCCGCCGGATAGGGGGTGTTGTGCTTGCTTTTGTCCTGTTTCTGGCCGGCCTTGTCGCCATGCTCTTTCATATTCAGATTATAGAAGGAGGCGGGTATCGGGACAAGGCGGCAAGGCAGTATCTGCGAGAGGTCACCAGTGTGGCAAGCAGAGGGGATATTCTTGACCGCAGAGGTCGAATGCTTGCCGAAAGCATTGAGTCTGTATCGTTTTATGCCGATCCGAGAATTGTGCGCCGGACCCCGCTCCGCAATGGCAAAGGGGGTAGGAAAACCTTCGATAACTCTTCCCATATTGCAGCGCTCTGTGCCCGTCATCTGGGGGGTAGCCGCCAGTCGTACCTCAAAGAGCTGAGAAAGAGCCGGGGGATGGCTGTGCTGGGGCGGAAGATTCCCATTGCAAAGGCTATGGAGCTGATGAATGAGAAGATTCCCGGTTTCTGGTATGATCGTGAGCATCAGCGCTATTACCTTAATGTGGCGGCACAGCTGATAGGGGTTACCAACAGCAGCAACCATGGAATCAGCGGCATTGAGCTGCAGCTTGACAGAGAGCTCCGGGGGCGCAACGGTACAACAGTCTATCAGAGAACGGCTACGGGGGCGAAGTTTCCTGCTCCAGACGCCCGGCAGCAGGCTGCACTCAAGGGGAAGACGGTGGAGCTGACAATTGATGGCGATATTCAGAGCGTGGTTGAGGATGAGTTGGCCAAAATTGTGACGAAGTACAATGCGGCCGCGGCAACGGGTATTGTGATGGAGGTGAAAACGGGCGAAATCCTTGCCATGGCCAATAGCCCGACATTCAACTTGAACAACCGCTCAACATGGACGGGGGAAAAAGCGCGCAACCGATCGGTTACCGACATCTTTGAGCCGGGCTCAACCTTCAAGATAGTTATGGCGGCGGCCGCTACCGACGAACTTGGAAGGAAGGCTGAAGACAGGGTGTTTGCCGAAAACGGAGCCCTGTCAATCTACAATCGGACAGTAACAGACCACGAGCCTTACGGGGACATTTCTTTTCGTGAGGCGATTATGTATTCAAGTAATGTCGTGGCCGCAAAAACTGCTATGGAGGTGGGGGGCAAGAAATTCTCTGAATATATCCACCGGTTCGGGTTCGGTTCCAAAACTGGTGTCGGGCTTATAGGAGAGCTTTCCGGTAAGGTGAAGCCCATGAAAGAGTGGAGCGGCACAACCCTTCCCTGGATGGGGTACGGCTATGAGGTGATGACGACACCGCTTCAGATTCTGCAGGCCTATGCCGCCGTTGCCAACGGGGGTGAAATGATGCGCCCGATGATTGTCAGGAGGGTAAGGGAGGCTGATGGCCGGGTTGTGCGTGAGAGCAGGCCGGAGGTGGTTCGTCGTGTTCTTTCCCGGAGAAGCGCAGACTACCTCAGCCGTGAGTATTTTCGCGCTGTTGTTGACAGCGGAACGGCCGTCAGCGCAACCATTCGGGGGATAAGTGTTGCCGGAAAAACCGGCACGGCTCAGCGGGTGACGGATGGTAGTTACAGGAACCGGGTGTATGTGTCGTCGTTTGTGGGCTATTTTCCTGTAGAGGCTCCCCGTTATGCAATTATCGTGCTTGTTGAAGATCCGAAGCCGGCGTATTATGCCTCCACTGTTGCCGCCCCTTCGTTTTCCTCAATCGCCTCAAGGATGATTGCCTGTTCCGGGGAGCTTCAGAAAAACCTTTCCATGCATTCCGTTGAACAGGAGAAACTCCGTTCCATAACAACAGTGGCCGTTCCCGAATTGGCCGGCCTGAGTGTTGCTGATGCAAAACGGCTGCTGCGGTGGCTTGGGTTGAGGATGGATATTTCCGGGGGGCGGAAGGGGTTCGTTGTGGCGCAGAGTATTGCACCCGGGAGCCGGGTGGAAAAGAAACGAACGATACAGGTGACCATTGCAGATCAGGATATGGAGAGGAGGACACTGTGAGCTCTTTCCTACCCCTTGCGCGCCTTCTTGAGGCGCTCACCGCACCGGACACCCGTCCGGATGTATCCTGCGAAGGGCCTCTGTCAATGATTTCCAGCGATTCGCGCGATATTGTGCAGGGCGGGCTCTTTGTTGCAGTCAGGGGGTTTCAGGCGGATGGGCATGATTTTGTTGCAGATGCTGTCCGTCGGGGTGCTGCGGCTGTCATTTGTGAAGCGTTCCCTCAGGGAGAGGTGCCTCCGGGCGTCTGTTTCATAAAGGTTCCCGATGCGCGGGTGGCGCTTGCTGAGGCGGCGTTCGCATGCTATGGCGGGGCTTCGGAGCAGCTTGATGTCATCGGGGTGAGCGGAACAAACGGCAAGACGACGACGGCAATGCTCATAGCCGCCATGCTTAATCATAACGGGATCCGTTGCGGTTATATCGGAACGGGGCGGGCTGTGATCGGGGATGAGGAGATTCCTCTCGAGAGGACCACTCCGGAGGCACATGGACTGCAGCGGCTTCTGAGGAGAATGGTTGAGGGCGGCTGCCGGGCTGTTGCCATGGAGGTGTCATCGCATGCGCTCATGCTTCAGAGGGTGCACGGCGTCCGTTTCAGGGTGGCGGTTTTCACCAACCTGACGGCCGACCATCTTGATTTTCATGGTTCAATGGAGGAGTATGCCGCTGCAAAGCAGCGCCTGTTCCGGCAACTGCAGCCAGGTGGCAGGGCGGTGTTCAATATGGACGACCCCCGGGCTCCGTTTATGGCTGAAGGGATTCCCCCGGAGTTGTGCAGCGGATGCTCTCTTTCGGGTGTGAGGGAAGGGGCGGATGGGGAGCTTTGCGGGGAGTGGTTCCGGGCGGAGGTTGCTCTCGAAAATGCCGACTCTTCGTGTCTGCGACTTTCATTTCCGGATGGAGAGTTTGATGGGGAGCTTCGGCTTCCGGGAAGATTTAATGTTATGAATGCACTTCTTGCCGCTGCTGCCTGCTATGCAATGGGAGTTCCTGGTGGAGCTGTTGCCGCAAGCTTCCCTTTCCTTCCTTCGGTGGAAGGCCGCATGGAGCGGGTGGACGGGGGGCCGGGCCGGCCGAGGGCGATTGTTGATTATGCACATACTCCTGATGCTCTTCAGCGGGCTCTCCAGACGCTCGCCTGTTTGAAGCCGACTGGAGGGCGATTGGCTGTCGTCTTTGGCTGCGGAGGCGACCGTGATGTTTCAAAACGGCCGGAGATGGGCAGGATTGCCGAGCAGCTTGCCGATATGGTCATTCTTACTTCCGACAATCCAAGGAGTGAGGATCCGGAGAGGATTCTTGACGATATTGAGCGGGGAATGAGCGGTCGCCGGCATCGTCGTATTGCTGATCGGGGGATGGCTATCAGCAAAGCTGTTGGAGAGCTTGGGGAGCGCGACATTCTTCTTGTGGCGGGTAAAGGAAGAGAATTATATCAGGAGTGCATGGGAAAGCGGATGTTTTTTTCGGATCGGGAGTTTTTGCTCAATTCCATGGGGGCGGATGGCAGCGTGTCTTCAGCTGGCGGGGAGGGCGTATGAAAGGGGTTCTCTCATTGGACGATTTCAGGCGGTGTGGCGATCTGGTCATGAACCCTGGAAGACCCATGCCTTCTGAGGTTGCCGATCCGGCTGTCAGCATTGATTCGAGGAGGGTTGCAGAGGGGGGGATTTTTGTTGCCCTCGTGGGCGAGAGGACAGACGGTCACCGGTTTGTTGATGATGTCTTCAAGCGAGGAGCATTGTTAGTGATGGTTTCACAGGAGTGGTACGCCGCTTCTGCTTCTTTCCTTCCTCCTTCCGGGCGGGGAATTCTTGTTGTTCGGGATACTGTTGCCGGGTTGCAGCAGCTTGCAGCAATCTATAGGGAGTCGTTCGCTATTCCGGTGGTAGGAGTCGGGGGAAGCAACGGGAAAACGACGACCAAGGAGATGCTTGGCGCGGTCCTGTCTACAGCGATGCGGGTCCATATGAGCCACGCGAACCTCAACAATCATCTTGGGGTTCCGCTGACGCTTCTTGCCATGAGGCGGGAGACGGAAATAGCAGTTGTGGAGATGGGCATCAACCATCCCGGAGAGATGGAGCTTCTTGCCTCAATTGCCCGGCCGACGCATGGCCTGTTGACCAATATCGGCCATGAGCACCTGGAGTTTCTTCTGGATCTGGATGGAGTTGCCAAGGCGGAGCGGGCACTGTTCTCCTTTCTTGACGCAACCGGAGGCACCATTTTTGTCAATAATGATGACCCCCGTCTTCGCGATGCTGCAACCGACCCCCGCCGCCACATTCTCTACGGAATGAATGGTGACGATTGCTGCTTATGCCGGGCCGGGGCTCTCAGTGTGCTTGCTGACGGATCGCTGAAGTTTATGCTGTATTCGCCGCGGGGTGATGAGGCGATACGGCTTAACTTTACGGGTCGGCACAATGTGCTGAACGCGCTTGCGGCTGCAGCGGTAGGACTCTTTTTTGGTATTGAGCCACGGGAAGTACGGCGCGGCCTTGAAGGGATGGTCCCCCAGGAGGGATGGAGGCGTCTTGAGGTGGTTTCTGCCGGAGGGGTCACCCTGCTCAATGATACCTACAATGCCAATCCCGACTCAATGCGTCTGGCTATTGATGCCCTTCTCGACATTCCCTGTCGGGGAAGGCGCATCGCAGTCATCGGCGACATGCTTGAGCTCGGGGATTCGGGCCCCGGAGAACACGAGGTGACCGGAACATACCTGGCCGCCAGTTCAGTGGATATGATTTTTTCCTTTGGTGATCTTGCCGAGAGTGTCTGCCGCCTGAACCCCGGCCGATGCCGAGGCCATTTTACCAGTCGCGAAAAACTTTTCGATGCTGTTTCGGGTGAGCTCGAAGAGGGCGATGTGGTCCTGTTCAAAGGGTCGCGCGGAATGAAGCTTGAAGAGACGGTTGCGGCAATTCTGGCCGTGAGAACAACAAACAGCTGACTGAAGTACTATGCTCTATTACCTGCTTAAGTATATCAATGAGGTATTTGATCCTCCAGGGCTCGGTGTCATCGAGTATCTTACATTCCGGGCAAGCGCAGCTGCCATTACAGCACTCCTTATCACTCTTGTTGCGGGGCCGAGCTTCATATCGATGCTCCGGAATCGTTTCATCGAGCCGGTGAAGGAGGAGGCCCCTCCGGAACACAGGAAAAAGAAGCTGCCGACTATGGGGGGGCTGCTCATCATCATTTCGGTTGAAATTTCTGTGTTGCTCTGGTCGAAATTCACAGACCCTCATGTCTGGCTTATTATGCTGGCACTTCTGTGGATGGGTATTATCGGCTTTATTGACGACTACAGCAAGGTGGTACTGAAGGTGAAGGGGGGGCTTTCGGCGCGCTGGAAACTGGTCGGTCAGATCTCCCTCGGGCTTGTTGTGGGCATCTACACTTCGATGGACCCGGTGTTTTCAGTGCTTATGAGGGAAACTGCGGTACCGTTTTTCAAAAACCTGACCATTGATTACGGGATTTTTTACATCCCCGTGGTCATTTTTATTATTACCGCCCTTTCCAATGCGGTCAACCTCACCGATGGGCTTGACGGGCTGGCAGCAGGAAGCTCGGCAATCGTCATTTTCGGGCTTGGTGGATTCGCCTATCTGGCAGGAAATGTGGTCTATGCATCCTATCTCTCCATTCCGTTTATTCCCGGTGGCGGAGAAATTGCTGTTGTCTGTATGGCTGCCACCATGGCCTGTGTCGGGTTTCTGTGGTTCAATGCCAATCCGGCAGAGATCATCATGGGTGATACCGGTTCACTTGCTCTTGGCAGTGCCATTGCCGTGACTGCCCTCCTCATTAAGCAGGAGCTTCTTCTGCCGATTCTCGGGGGTGTTTTTTTTCTTGAGACGCTCTCTGTTTCTGTGCAGGTGCTCTATTTCAAGTATACCCGGATGCGCTTTGGTGAGGGTCGCCGGATTTTTTTGATGGCTCCCCTGCATCATCATTTTCAGCTTAAGGGGTGGGCGGAACAGAAAATCGTGATACGGTTCTGGATTGTCACCATCCTCCTTTTTCTCACTAGCCTTATGACACTGAAACTCAGATGACGGAACAGGGTGTATCGGGAGCGCGGGTATCGGTTATCGGTGCCGGAAGAAGCGGGGTGGCTGCGGCCATTCTGCTGGCTGCCCGCGGAGCTTCGGTTTTGCTCAGCGAGCTTGGCTCAGTGGCGAAAGGTGAGATAGGGCGCCTTCATCAGTGCGGCGTGGAAGTGGAGACCGGCGGGCATTCAGAGCGGGTTCTCGATGTTGATTTTGGGGTTGTCAGCCCGGGTATTCCTCCTTCAGCTCCCGGCGTGAAGGCGCTTGAGCAAAGAGGGATTCAGCTCTACAGTGAAATTGAGGTTGCCTCCTGGTTCTGTCGTGCGAGGATAGTCGGGATTACGGGTACTGACGGCAAAACCACGACTGCTACGCTGGTGCATGATATTGTTACGGCTGAGGGCCCTCTTCAGGGAAGCCGCTGCTGGGGGGTAGGCAATATTGGCGTGCCGTTTTCTGCCATGGTTGGACAAATGGAGGAGGGGGACACGGCGGTTGTGGAGCTGAGCAGCTATCAGCTTGAACGGTGCGAGTCCTTTCGCCCGGATGTAGCTGTTCTCACCAATATCACGCCCGATCATCTTGCCCGTTACGGCGGAAGTATGAAGCGATATGCTGACGCAAAGTTCCGGATATGCATGAACCAGAAAGAGGGAGACACCCTTATTTACAATGCAGACGATCCTCTTCTTGAGGAGCATTTTTGCGGGGGCGCCTTCCCTTTCAGACGAGTCCCCTTCTCTCTGCATGAGCCACCATCGGCGGCTCTGATGCAAAGCGGGGCGTTTCTTCGTGATGGAGAAATAGTGGTTGCACGGGATGGCAGTGAGCGGAGGGTTGTGAGGACGGATGGGTTCCTGAAAAACAGTTTCAGGGGTCGTCATAATATATACAATGCTCTTGCGGCGGTTGCCGTGTCGGACGCTCTCGGCATTGACGATGGGGTTGTGCGGGATGCGCTCGGGGCTTTTGAGGGCGTTCGGCACCGTCAGCAGTTTGTCCGCCGTCTGGCCGGTTCCGACTGGATCAATGATTCGAAGGCGACCAATGTCAATGCCATGCATCAGGCTCTGGAAGCTGTGGGGGGGAAGATTGTACTGATTGCCGGAGGCCGCGACAAGGGCAATGACTATAGTGCGGTTCTACCGCTGGTGGCCGACAAGGTTGAGCTTCTTCTTGCCATCGGGGAGTCGAGCCAGTTGCTTGCCGACGCATTCAAAGGGGTTGTCAGGGTTCAGCAGGCCGCTTCGCTCGAGGGGGCGGTTTCGCTTGCCCGTGCTGCTGCAGGAGAGGGCTGGACGGTACTGTTTTCTCCCGGATGCGCAAGTTTTGACATGTTCAGGGATTTTGAAGAACGCGGAGAGCAGTTCATGCAATGCGTCAACAGCCTGGAGGAGTGATGGATACCTTTGCTACTTCCCGGGGAGGCGCGATTGCCGGCAAGATGCTGCTTCTCATTGTTGCGGCACTGATGTGCATTGGCATTGTTGTGGTATACAGCAGCGGAGCCGGATGGGCTGAAACCAAGTTCTCCAACCGCGAGTATTTCCTCTACCGGCATCTGGTGTTTACTGTTGCAGGCATAGGTGTGGTGCTTGGGGTTGCACGCATTGATTATCATTTGTTCAGGAAAGTAAGCAAGCTGTTCCTTATGGTCGCCATTGGCATTCTCCTGCTGCTGCTCCTGCTCAAAGCGGTAGGGGTCATTCATGGCGCCGCCCGATGGATAGGGATCGGCCCGGTGAAGTTCCAGGCCTCAGATCTTGCTAAATATGCGCTCATTTTCCATATATCCCGTCTCCTTGAAGAGAAGCAGAGCTATATCAAGGAGTGGAGTTCCAGTTTTCTTCCTATGCTTCTGCTCCTGGTTACCGTAGTTGTGCTTGTGGCTCTGGAGCCGAATTTCAGTACAGCCTCACTGATTGGAATCATCGGGCTGACGCTCATGTTTATCGGTGGGGTGAGTCTCCGTCATCTAGGCGTGACACTGCTCTCAATATTGCTGGTTGCCGTCGCCTACGCTATGAGTGCCCCATACAGAATGGCCCGGCTGACTTCGTTTTTTACCTCGGACGAGAAAAAGCTGAGTTATCAGGTGGTGCAGGCGCTCATTGGTCTCGGAAATGGTGGCCTGAGGGGGCTTGGCATGGGGGAGAGCAAGCAGCGGGAACTCTATCTGCCGCTCTCATACAATGATTTTGTTTTTGTTGTCATCGGTGAGGAGTATGGTTTTATCGGGGCGGTCGTGGTTCTGCTGCTTTTTGCAGCCCTCCTGGTCTGCGGTATTATCATTGCCAAGAATGCTCCGGATGCTTTCGGGCGCTATGTTGCAGCCGGTATTTCTGTGGCCATTACGCTCTTCGCATTCATTAATATTGCCGTGGCATGTCACCTGATTCCGACCACCGGGGTGGCTCTTCCCTTCATCAGTTATGGGGGTACGGCGCTTCTGGCCAACTCTCTGGGAGTCGGGATTCTTGTCAGTATTTCCGGACATAGGAAGAGGGCGATGAAGAAGGGAAAGGCGGAGCTGGAACACATAATGGAGGAGCGGGAGCGATGAAAGTTTTGTTTGCCGGCGGTGGTACGGGAGGTCATCTCTATCCGGCCGTAGCCATGGCCGAGGAGCTGCAGCGGATGGCGCCCGGAGTGGCCATTCTTTTTGCTGGCACTTCCAGAGGCATTGAGGCTCGAGAGGTGCCGAGGCTGGGCTACCGGCTGCACCTCCTTGAGGTTCGCGGTCTGAAGAGGGGGCGCAGCCTGAAAGATATGGCGGCAAACATCGGTATTGCCGCTGATTTTGCCGGCGCTCTTGCTGGAGCGGTGGCGCTTGTTCGGAGGGAGCAGCCCGATGTTGTTGTAGGAACGGGGGGCTTTGTCAGCGCCCCGGTGCTTTTTGCTGCTCAGCTTCTCGGAAGAAAAACGCTGATTCAGGAGCAGAATGCATTTCCCGGCGTTACGACGAGGCTTCTTTCGGCTCTTGCTACCGAAGTGCACCTTTCCTTTGCGGAGGCGGGAGGGTATCTGCTGAAAAAAAAGGGAGTCATAGTCTCGGGCAACCCCGCCCGTTCGTTCAAGCCGGTGGATGCGTCGGTTGCACGGGATCACTTTGGTCTTGATCCCTCCCGCCCGACGCTGCTTGTGTTTGGCGGCAGCCGCGGCGCCCGTTCCATAAACAATGCGGTGCTTCAGCATCGTGATGTGTTTTGTGCAAGGGCTAATCTTCTCTGGCAGACCGGTTCGGTGGACTTTGAGCGGATTAGCGCTGCCTGTAAGCCCTCCAGGCATCTGCAGGTGGTTCCCTATATTGAGGATATGGGTATGGCTTATAGCGCCGCGGACCTGGTGCTCTGCAGAGCAGGAGCCTCAAGTATTGCGGAGCTGACCAATCTTGGAAAGCCTTCGGTGCTCGTGCCATACCCCTTCGCAACAGGCGACCATCAGAGCCATAATGCGCGCGCCCTTGTGCATTCCGGAGCAGCGGAGGTTGTAGAGGATGCGGTTCTCGGTTCCGAAGATTCAGCCGTCGCCATCATGGCGCTGCTTCATGATGACCAGAGGAGACGGGCAATGGGTGCGGCGGCACAGGGGCTCGGTTCCCCTGATGCTGCCCGGAGGCTGGCCCTTCGAATTATCAGTCTTGCAGGAAAAAAACAAGGGAGTTGAACTCAATGGAGCTGGGAAAGACAAAACGGGTGCATATTGTCGGCATTGGAGGCGCAGGAATGAGCGCCATAGCCGAACTGCTGCTGAAGTCGGGGTTCGGTGTTTCGGGCTCCGATCTTTCTTCCGGTGAGGTCACCGAAAAGCTTGCCGCACATGGCGCTACCATTTATCTGGGCCATCAGGCATCGCAGGCTGAAGCGTGTGATGTTGTGGTGTACTCTTCAGCGGTGAAGCCGGAGAACAATGTTGAAATAGCCGCGGCAATGCAGGCGGGAATTCCTGTGGTGAAGCGTGATGAAATGCTGGGCGAGCTGATGCGTTACAAGTCGGGCATCTGTGTTGCCGGTACCCATGGCAAAACAACAACCACGGCCATGGTGGCTACCATGCTCATTGAGGCAGGAGAGTCGCCGACGGTGATGATCGGAGGTATTTCCGATTACCTGAAAGGAAGCACTGTGGTTGGCTCGGGAAAGTATATGGTTATTGAGGCTGACGAATATGATCGGGCATTTCTGAAGCTGACCCCTACTATTGCCGTGCTCAACAGCCTTGAGGCTGAGCACATGGATACCTACGGCACGCTTGAGGATTTGAAGGAGGCGTTTGTTGCTTTTGCCAATAAGGTGCCTTTTTATGGGCGGGTTATATGCTGCGCTGATTGGCCTGAAATCCGCGGGATCATCGGCTCCCTCAATCGCCTCTGCACTACTTTCGGCATTGACGAGCCGGCCGATGTTTCGGCGACAGACATTGTTATGGCCAGTGGCCGGACAACCTTTACGGTGAAGGCATTCGGCGAGACCTATCCGGGAGTCACCATTGCTGTTCCGGGACGGCACAATGTGCAGAATGCCCTTGCGGCTTTTGCCACCGGCCTTGAGCTTGGTCTCGATCCGGCCAGGCTCGTTCATGGGCTTGGCTGCTACAGCGGTATGCGCCGGAGGTTCCAGATAAAGTACGACAACGGTCGCGGGCTTCTGGTTGTTGATGATTATGCCCACCACCCTTCAGAGGTCAAAGCGACGGTCAAAGCTGCCAGGAATGGCTGGCCATCAGCGCGCATTGTCGCTGTGTTCCAGCCCCACCTTTTTTCGCGTACCCGAGAGTTTGCCTCCGAGTATGGCTGGGCACTATCGCGTGCCGACATGGTCTATATATCGGCGATTTATCCATCCCGCGAAAAGGAGGAGGATTTTCCTGGTGTGGATGCCTCAGTGGTTGCCGGTGCTGTTGCAAAGGCTGGCGGGAAGCATGTTCTCCATGTCGCTGATTCAGGGGAGCTGAAGCGGCTGCTTCTTGAAGAGGCAGCTGCTGCGGGGCCTGAGGGGACGATACTCCTCTTTATGGGGGCCGGCGACATCACCGCAATGGCTTCGGCGGTTGCCGGCTATGGCGAAAAAGAAAACTTGTGATGTTTTTTATTGTGATTTGTTGTAATAAAACCGAAATGGTTGTTTCTTATGGTTGATTCCGCGGGGACCGGAACGGGAGTCAGTGCCGGCGGGGGATGGAAGGCTTTTCTTCTGGTGTTCTTTCCTGTCATGCTTTCGCTTGTATGGCTCTCATTTGTGGCATCAGAGTGGCAGAAAGATGTTCGGGTCCGCAGTGTTGCAGTGGACGGTGCGCAGCTTGTTTCCTCTGCAGCGGTTGCAAAGGGGCTGGAGAGGTGGATCGGAAAAAATATTCATGATGTTGATACGGGTGCTGTTTCAGCCCGGGTTGCCGGAATGGCGTGGGTGAAGCAGGTCAGGGTTGCTCAGGAGCTGAACGGGGTTCTCCGTGTTGTTGTCAGGGAGCGGGTTCCTCTTGCTGAAGTGTTGTTTGGCGGGGAGCGTTTCGTGATGGACACCGATGGGGTGCTTCTGCCTCCTCCCGAGGGGTTCGACACGAGGGTTCGGGGCAGTCTGGTAAAGGTTTCAGGCATCCCGTCAACCGCCTTGAGGGATAGGGGGTTTCTCCGGGTTGACAAGGAGAGTCTCTGGCTGGTGAAGAGTTTTTCTGAAGCGCTTTCCGAAGCTCCGGAAGCGGGCATTCTTGTTCGGGAGCTTCACCTCGAAAGGTCCAATGAAAGCTGGTTTTCGGTGGCCGGCGACCCGGCCCGGTTTATTGTGGGCAATGACGGGGACTTCAAGGAAAAGTTGGAAAAATTCGGGATATTCTGGCAGTCGGTGATATCGAAAAAAGGGTATGGCTGCTACAGGTTGGTTGATTTGCGTTTCAGGGACAGGGTGTTCACTACAGACGCAGTGCCTGCCCGGTAAGAGAATGGTTCAGTGAGTGAAAATCATGCATGGAAGAGGGAATGATGCCTACCAGTGATATTGCGATTGGTCTTGACATAGGAACAACCAAGGTCTGTGTTGTTGTGGCTGAACGGGACGGACGCGGCCAGCTCAATCTGCTCGGCAAGGGCCATGCGGAATCGGAGGGGCTGCAGCGTGCAACCGTGGTGAATGTACAGAGGACAGTTGATTCCATCAGATCGGCTGTTGCCGATGCGGAACAGGAGTCGTCCATCACGGTTGGACCGGTCAATGTCGGTATTTCAGGCACGCATGTGCACTGCATTACAAGCGATGCGGAAATCAGCATCAACCAGACCGGCCTTGTTTCCGAGTCGGATGTCAGGCGTTTTCTTCAGAAAGCAAGAGCCAACATCCGTTATCTGGATATGGAAAACGAGATAATCCATGTCATTCCCCAGTCGTTCACTGTTGATGACCAGGAGGGGCTTCCCGATCCGATAGGTCTTGCCGGCACAACAATGAAGGGCAGTGCGCTGATAGTGGTGGGGCAGAAAACCAAAATCCGCAATATCCGCGAATGTGTCGAGAAGGCCGGGCTGCAGGTTGGTTCAATGACATTTGAACCGATTGCTTCCGGTCTTGCCGTACTCAAAGATCGCGAAAAACGCGGGGGGGCTGCCGTTATCGACATTGGCGGCGGAACCACGGAGGTTGCTGTCTATCTGAACGGAGCTCTCCATCATTCCGCAGTCATCAAGGTTGCTGCCAATGATGTTACTCAGGACATTGCCCACGGGGTAAGGACGCTGCATGAAGTGGCCGAAGAGATGAAGCTGATGCATGGATTCGCCTATCTCGATGAAGGCCTTGAGGATGAAGAGCTTGTTGTTGAGGGTGTTGAGGGCCGTCCGGAGAAATATTTCCTGAAGCAGTCGCTCACCCTGATTATTGAGGCGAGGATGATGGAGATTTTTGAAATGGTTCGTGAGGTGCTGCGCGAGTCGGGACTGTACGACTCCCTGAATGCCGGGGCCATCATAACGGGAGGAGGATCACTTCTGCCCGGGACCGCTGAACTCGCATCAAGAATTCTTGGCCTTGATGTGCGCATAGGCTATCCTGAAGGGGTATCGGGAGGAATCAGGGGCTCTGTTGACAGTCCTGTCTACGCCACGGTTATGGGGCTTGCGGCCCGCGTGTTTGAGCATCAGATTTCGGAAGAGAAGCAAATCACAACAGAGGGCGTGACGACCCCTCCTCCGGAGATGCCCGCCGGGTCTGAGCCATCCGAAGGTGTCGGGAAGGGCCGGGGGATTGTTGATTTCATCAAAAAAGTATGGGACCAGCTATGAACTGTATAAAGAATTTTCCCCCGCAACAGGAGGGCGTTGCATATGCCGTTTGAACTTGATCCCGGAGTGTTCGACAGTGAGCAGGGCAAGGGGGTGACCATTCGTATTGTTGGCGTTGGAGGATGCGGCGGAAACGCTGTCAACAATATGATAGAGAGGAAGATAGAGGGTGTTGAGTATGTTGTTTTCAATACTGACAAGCAGGCACTGCTGAATTCAAAGGCTCCCCTGCGGGTGGCTATTGGCAGGAAAGCCACCGGTGGTCTGGGTGCAGGCGCCGACCCGACAAAAGGGCGCCAGGCGGCAGAAGATGACCGCGAATTGATTGCCGAAC
The DNA here is from genome assembly GCA_013203905.1 of Chlorobium sp. GTDB lineage: Bacteria > Bacteroidota > Chlorobiia > Chlorobiales > Chlorobiaceae > Chlorobium. Next base: position 56,350 of record JABMPC010000048.1, read on the forward strand.
AGCTGAAAGGGGCCGACATGGTCTTTATTGCTGCCGGCATGGGCAAGGGCACCGGTACCGGCGCAGCGCCTGTCATCGCCTCCATTGCAAAGAATATGGGGATTCTTACCATTGGCGTGGTTACCCGTCCGTTCCGGTTCGAGGGCAGGGTCAAGGCCGAGATTGCCGATACCGGTATCACGGAACTGCGGAAATACATTGACACTCTTATTCTCGTTGAGAACGAGAAGATACTCAGTATTGCCGACGAGGGAGTCAGTGCGACCGAAGCCTACAATATGGCCAACGATGTGCTCTACCGTGCGGCAAAGGGAATTTCGGATATCATTACCAGCCATGGTCATGTCAATGTGGATTTCGCCGATGTCAAGAGCATCATGGCGGGAGCAGGCGATGCCGTCATGGGGTCAGCTGCTGCGGCCGGAGAACGCCGCGCCCTCAAGGCGGCTTCGGACGCTCTTGGAAGCCCTCTGCTCGAAGGGGTCTCTATTGGTGGGTCGAAGGGGGTACTTGTCAATATCTCCGGAGATGTGAGCATGCGAGACCTTCAGGATGCCATGAGCCACATTGAGGAGCAGGTTGGCGGTGATGCAAAAATCATCAACGGTTATGTTGACGAGGAGCAGGTTGGCGGGGAGATACGGGTGACGGTTATTGTGACCGGATTCAGCCGCAAACCGGATCTGGCCGATATGCCACCGATAAAAGAGCCGGATGTGGTTCAGGCCGGTCCGCAGATTGAGCAGTTCGGGGTTCAGAGAGGGGGCTCAAAAGGAAGGCAGGCCGAGAATCTCGCCATTCCAGCCTATAAACGAAAGAATATCAGTATTCGCGGTCCTTATGACGCTCCAGGAGGAGGTTCCGCCGGGCATGAGGGCCGTTTAGAACCATTTAGTCCCGGCGGACAGAGTAACCATGAAGATTTAATTCAGAAAGGTCAGTCAGATCTTCCGGCCTATCTTCGCCGAAATTTTAACGGGATTTGACACGGGCGTTTCTGGCAGACCAGATATGTTGATGAATTACAGTGCGCTTTCCGCTGAGGCCGCAGTGGCCGGAATTAAGTCGGGCGACCGCGTTTTCCTGCATACCGCGGCAGCAACTCCCCACCGGCTTATTGACGCAATGGTCGGGAGAGCGAATGAGTTGAGAAATATTGAGATTGTGAGTCTGCATACGGAGGGCGAGGCTGCCTATGTTCGCCCCGAGTTCCAGGAGAGCTTCCGCCTGAACTCCCTCTTTGTCGGCAAAAATGTTCGGGCTGCAGTTCAATGCGGCGATGCTGACGCCATTCCTGTGTTTTTGAGTGATGTCCCCTCCCTTTTCCGCAACGGGATTCTTCCTCTTGATGTGGCTCTTGTTCATGTCTCCCCTCCAGACCGCCACGGGTTCTGCTCTCTGGGAGTTTCAGTGGACTCCGCCCTTGCCGCGGTCCAGAATGCCCGTCTCGTGATTGCCCAGGTCAACCCGAACATGCCCAGAACGCATGGTGAGGGGATGCTGCACATGAGCCACATAGATGCAATGGTAAGCGTTGATGATCCGCTGCCCGAGACTCCCCCCCATCCCCTGACCGACATTGAGCTTCGAATCGGACAGCATATCGCAGGAATCGTTGAGGACGGAGCGACCCTGCAGATGGGTATCGGAGCCATTCCTGATGCAGCACTGGCAGCCCTTTCGGGGCACCGGGATCTTGGTATCCATTCGGAGATGTTTTCCGATGGCGTTGTAGATCTTGTTGAAAAAGGCGTGATTACCGGTAGCAGAAAGAAGACGCATCAAGGCATTATTGTTGCAAGCTTCCTCGTCGGTACCCGCCGCTTGTTTGATTTTGTGGATGACAATCCGCTTGTTGAGATGTTCCCTTCAGATTATGTGAACGATACCCGGGAAATCCGGAAAAACCCGAAGGCGACGGCCATCAACAGCGCCATTGAAATTGATATGAGCGGTCAGGTCTGTGCTGACTCAATCGGGCAGAAGCATTTTTCAGGGGTGGGCGGACAGATGGACTTCATCCGTGGTGCGGCGCTTTCTGAAGGGGGGAAACCCATTATCGCCCTTCCCTCCACCACACGCCGAGGTGAGTCTCGAATTGTTCCCCGACTCAAGCCCGGCGGCGGCGTTGTGACTACGAGGGCACATGTTCAATATGTGGTTACCGAATACGGTATTGTCAACCTGCATGGCAAGAATCTCCGGCAGCGTGCCGAGGCGCTTGCAAGCATTGCCCATCCGGATTTCCGCGAGGACATCAACCGTGAAGCGCATGCGGTGTATGGCTCAAGCCTCAGTGTGCCTGTTGCTTAAGGGAAACTCTTTTGAGGGCCTTTTTTAAGATCTCGCTAAAAAGGTTGAGCGCAAAAAGTCCCCGGGCGGAATGTTGTATTCCTCCCGGGGACTTTTTCTCTATGGCGGCTCAGCCTTTCTTGACAGCCTGACAGAGAAGGTGGTCGTAGCGTCTTGTGATGCTGATATCGGTGAACCCGATCGCTTCAAGAATCCCTCTGTAGCTCTCCTGCGACTTGAATCCGAGGACAGAGAAGGGCAGCCCTGCGCCAAGAATGTAGTGGCTGAGATAGTCGAAATTGGGCTCCTCTGCATTATCGACAATCATGTCGAGAATAAGTATTTTTCCTCCTGCGGGAAGTGCGTCATAGGCTTTGCCGCACATCATGGCGGTCAGCTGTTCGTTGGCCGAATAGAGAATCCGGCAGAACATGACGGCATCCGCAGACGGGTAGGTCTCTTTGTAGATGTCGACAGCAGCTCCCTTCAGTCTTCCTCCAACACCCTGCGCTTCAGCATTTTCGTCAACCAGGCCGATCGCACCGGGAAGGTTGAGTATGGTGGAGTTGAGCTCAGGGTACTTTTTTAGCAGAGCAGCGGAGATGTCTCCTATTCCTCCGCCGACATCAACGAGGGCTTTTGTTCCTGAAAGCTCCGCCTCTTCAAGGAGAAGTTTAATGGCAAAATATGCGTTGCTGCGGTGGATCTCCTCAAAGTAGAGGTTGTCTTCTCTTGATATCGGGGGATAGGGAACCTCTGCCTGAAACTCATGCTTTCCTCTGACCGCATCGGCAATTTTCAGGTAGTAGTTTTCCGACAGATGTGCCATTGCTTTGCCGACAGGCACCATATACATGTTCGGCTGGTCCGGATGAGGTACGAACATTGCCAGTGCAAGAGGCGTCAGGCTCCACTCTCCCTCAGTTTCAAGCGTGATGCCGATCTGGCGGAGCGCCTCCAGCAGCATGACGAATCGTGAGGGGATGGCTTGACAGTCAGCTGCCAGCGTTTCCGCCTTTTTCGGGGCGCCGGCCATATAGGTGAAGAGGTCAAGCTCAAGTGCGGCCTTAAAACAGCCGAATTCAACAAGTCCCTTGAAGATGAGCTCGTTGGCCCTCTCGTTCTGCTGTAATAGTTGAAGGTCGTTCATCATGGCGGTGTGTATGGCTGCGTTTGATTAAAATCCAAATCCAAGGACTGTTCACTGGGGGGGCTGTAACCATGCGCCATCAGTGACTGACAAATGGCAGTAAATATAAGTAAACGATAGAAGTTATGCAACTATGGACGCTTTCCTCAGTTCTCTGTGAGGCCAATGACTGAAAGCATTCTTCCTGTCACGCCATGGTCTCTCCGATGTGAAAAGAAGGAGCTGCTTTCTGAAAATGAGCAGAAGGGAGAGCATTCTATGGAGGAAGAGGGGACGGCGGCTTCCTCAAGTTGGATTCTGTTTGCAGCGCTGAGGTCAAGGCGAGGGCCTGCGCCCTGAGTGACAGGGGGGAGGATGCATGAAACAGGGAATTGTTCGGCAACATCGCCTGCGACCTCATAGGCCGGGCCGCTGATGCCGGTTCCTATTGCGGCAAGCAGGGTTTCGGGGCGGGTGCCGAATGCCTGACGCATGCTCTCAACGGTTTTTTGTGCAATTCGCCCTGCAGTTCCTTTCCATCCGGCGTGGATGGCCGCCACGGCTCGATTGATGGGATCAAAAAGGAGGATCGGATAACAGTCGGCGGTGGCTATGAGAAGAAAGAGGTTTTCAGTGCCGGTGATGAAAGCGTCGTAGCCTTCCAGGGAGCCCGGCGAAGTTGCGTGAAGAATTTTCGTGCCATGAACCTGAACGGAGCGAACCGTCCGGGATGGGTCAACCCCGGTGTCGCGGAAAAGCAGTTCCGTATTCCGACGGACTCGGTCGGGGCTGTCGGCGGTATTGGTGCCGAGGTTAAGGGAGCTGTACGGACCGTTGCTGACCCCGCCGTTTCGGGTGGTTTCAAAAGCAAGTAGGTCGGGAATTCCTCCGAAGAGCTCCGGTACCCTGAATTTCGGGCATGCTTCTTCGTGGGCGGCATGCTTCTCCCTTGTTTCCCTCATGGGGCTTGATTGTGTTTCATAAGTGTCGGCATGAATGGCTGACCGGCTGGTTTTGCTGGATTGCATATAAGATATCGTTTTTTAGTCACATGCCGGGAACTGCAGGTGATAAATAGGCAGAAGGCTGCGCAATTTTGCGCCAAGAGTGTTATCTTCTTTTTTAGGCCGATCTCTTCGGTCATGCCCCCAACCATTCGGCAAGAACAATAACAAGGAAGCCCATCCCGATGGCAGGTCGCGGCAACGAACGGTTTCAGGATAATTTCGGCCGCTCAGTGCGGGCATTGTCTGACTATATCGGTCTTGGTGTACAGATAGCTGCGAGCTTTGCGTTTTTTGTGATGCTTGGCTACTGGGCGGACCTGCAGCTCGGCACCTCGCCATGGCTCTTTCTTCTCGGAGTGATACTGGGAATGGTTGGCATGGGGCTGGTTCTCATGAAGGTGCTGAAATCGGCGAACAGAAAACACTAACGGCGGCCCCGTCCGCCCGGAACCAGGAAAACGATGAAACCTTTGTTTGATTTTCTTCTGAAGTTATGTATCTTGACCGTCATTTTATGGGGGGTTATCCTCTTTGGGCTTGAGCCCGGAAGTGTTGATACAGGGTCGGTGTTCGTGGCCTGGGTGATGATTTTTGCCAATACGATTGCCGGATACCTGCTCTTTGAGTATGCCTTTGAAAAAGAGTCGCAGGTTTTCACCATAGCGGTTTTCGGTGGTCTGGTTTTCAGGCTGCTCCTCCTGATGGGGCTTGTCGCCTTTATCTTGCTGAGAGACCTTGTTGTCGTTAATGACTTCGTGCTCTCATTTTTTGCCTTTTACTGCATCTATGTGATTGTCGAGATTCTCGGCTATCAAAAGAAAAACAAACAGAAAAAGATTGCTGCATGAAACGGGAAAAAGTCATTCAGGCCCAGGGTTTTCTTAAGGTTTTAGCACTGCTGCTGCCGCTTCTTCTGAATGTATACGCTCCCGCGACAGCTTCTGAGCATGCTCCCGAGGGTGTCCACTCCGCAGCCGTTCATGCTGAGCCGGGAATGCATGCTGTGGACGGGGCCGCTCTGCTCCATGGTACTGAAGGCGCAGCCCATGAGGCGGTAGTGCACGAGGAGGAGAAGGCCGGTGATGTCATCATGCACCACATTCTCGACTCCCATGTCTTCTCTTTCGAGCCTTTCGGCGAAATCCATCTTCCCCGCCTTCCCCTTCTCTTCGGTATAGACATCTCCATTACCAAGCATGTTGTGATGCTCTGGCTTGTTTCGGCTATTCTTCTTGTCGTGTTCGCTGCTGTAGGGGGGACATATAAAAAGATAACCGCGCGGCAGGCACCGGGCGGTCTTGCCAATGCGATGGAGGCCCTGGTGGAGTTCATCCGTCTTGATGTGGCGAAGTCGAATATCGGCCATGGCTATGAGAAGCACCTCCCCTATCTTCTGACGGTGTTCATGTTTATTCTGCTCTGCAACCTCCTCGGCCTTATTCCCTACGGAGCAACTGCGACAGGCAACATCAATGTGACCCTGACACTTGCAGTGTTCACCTTTTTCATTACCCAGACGGCATCTCTCAAGGCGCATGGTCTGAAGGGGTACCTGCAGCATCTGACCGCCGGCACGCACTGGTCGCTCTGGATCATCATGATCCCCATTGAGGTGATAGGCCTCTTTACCAAGCCGTTTGCGCTTACTGTCCGTCTTTTCGCCAACATGACGGCAGGTCATATCGTTATCCTCAGCCTTATCTTCATCAGCTTCATTCTCAAGAGCTACATTGTTGCCGCTGCGGTTTCGGTCCCCTTTTCGATATTCATCTATCTGCTGGAAATCTTCGTCTCCTTCCTTCAGGCATTCATTTTCACCATGCTTTCAGCCCTCTTCATAGGGTTGGCTACGATGCATGAGGGTGAGGACGCTGAAGTTGCGCATCACTAGAAAAGATATCGGGATTATTGATTAAGAATTTGTATTTTTGGGCTTTTCATTAACCTGTTCAACACTGCTGGTCAGCTTTTGCGAACATCTTACAATAAATAAACGGAGGTATTTACACAATGGAAGGTATTGGTTTAGGTTATCTTGGTGCCGGTCTCGGCGCTGGTCTGGCTGTTATTGGTGCAGGCCTTGGAATCGGCAACATTGCAGCATCAGCCGCTGAGGGTACCGCCCGTCAGCCTGAAGCTACTTCCGATATCCGTACCACCATGATCATTGCAGCTGCTCTTATCGAGGGTGTTGCTCTGTTTGGTGAGGTTATCTGCGTGCTTCTCGCTCTTAAGTAAAAAGCACGATACAGAAGGTATTCCTGTTGCAGGCCCGGCATTCGCCCGGTCTGCTTTGGGATTTCATCAACCCGTTAACGGTAACCATTGTTCATGCTTATGTCGGCAGTCATACTTCTCTCCGGCAGTCTTCTTGACCCGAATCCGGGTCTGATTTTCTGGACGGCCATTACCTTTGTGCTCGTCCTCCTTATCCTGAAAAAGATTGCATGGGGACCGATTCTCGGCGCTCTTGAAGAGCGGGAAAAAGGTATCCAGTCGTCCATTGACCGTGCATACGGGGCAAAGGAAGAGGCTGAGGCGATTCTTCGCCAGAACAAAGAAACTCTTGCAAA
>JABMPC010000049.1 GCA_013203905.1 Chlorobium sp.
GAGTATGGACCGGTTGAACGGGCGTGAATCTTGTCGTCAACAAGGTGGCTCAGTTTGAGCATATAAATGTAGCCTACAGTCACCTCGTCATCGAACCGCTCGCCTGTACGGCCGTCGTAAAGACTGACCTTGCCGTGGGCAGGAAGTCCGGCGCGTTCAAGCTCTGCCTGAACCTCTTCGTAAGTGGCACCGTTGAAAATCGGGGTCTTGAATTTGACACCGAGCGTTTTGGCTGCCCATCCGAGCGAAGTTTCATAGAGCTGACCGATGTTCATACGACTCGGCACACCGAGAGGATTAAGCACAATGTCAACCGGCTTTCCGTCGGCCATGAACGGCATATCCTCAATAGGCAGAATTTTACCGACAACACCTTTGTTTCCGTGACGGCCGGCCATTTTGTCGCCAACCTGAATCTTGCGTTTCTGGGCAATATAGACTTTTGCCAGCTCCTCGATTCCGGGAGGCAGTTCGTCGCCCACATTGACCTTGTATTTTTCATTCTCTCTCTCGTCTGCAAGGTCCTTCAGCTTGAAGCGGAACTCCTTGACAAGACGGATGACGCTGTCATCAACCTTCTTTGTTCCGGTAATTCCATTGGAGAAATCAACCGTCTCAAGGAATGAGAGGCCTGCAAATTTCGAGATGAGTGCAGCGTCGAACTTTGCACCCGCAGCAGCAAGTGTTTTTCCTTTGTCGCTCTGAAGACCGGTGGTCTCTTTGCCCTGAAGAATCTTGTGAAGCCATTTTTCAAAGCTGATACGCAGATCCTGCTCACGGCGTTCGAAACGGCTGTCTATAAGCTCAAGCTTTTCTTTAACATCCATCCCAACCTTTTTCTTGCGGCTGAAGAGCTTTGTCTTGATGACAATGCCTTTCATACCGGCGGGCACATGCATGGAGGCATCTTTCACATCGCTCGACTTATCGCCGAATATTGCCCGAAGAAGCTTTTCTTCAGGAGTAGGATCGCTCTCGCCTTTCGGGGTGATTTTACCCACAAGGATATCGCGCTCCTTGACTTCAGCTCCAATGCGCACGATACCGTTCTCGTCAAGGTTACGAAGTGCTTCGTCACTGACATTGTAGATGTCACGGGTAAACTGCTCTTCGCCCCGTTTGGTGTCACGGACATTTGCCTCGAACTCATGAACATGGATGGAGGTGAACACATCGTCATACACGAGGCGCTCGCTGAGAATGATTGCATCCTCAAAGTTATATCCACGCCACGGCATGAAAGCAACCAGCACATTCTTTCCAAGGGCAAGTTCGCCATTCTCGGTAGAGGAACTGTCGGCCAGCACGGTTCCTTTTTCGACCTTCTGACCATTGTGCACAAGCGGCTTCTGCGAAATGCAGGTATCCTGGTTGGAACGCTTGAACTTGATCATCCGGTAGGTCTTCAGCCCCTCATCAGGATCGAGCAGCGAAAGCTCTTCATTGCTGTCGGGGTTGATGTCGTAACGGACCTTGATATATTCGGCCGTCACCTCTTCAACCACACCTGAACCCTCACCAAGGCAGACAGAACGGGAATCGCGCGCAACCTTTTCCTCCATACCGGTTCCCACCACAGGGGCCTCTGAGGTCAAAAGAGGCACGGCCTGGCGCTGCATGTTCGCACCCATCAGGGCGCGGTTACCGTCATCATGCTCAAGGAAGGGAATCAGTGCCGCCGCCGCGCTGACAATCTGCACGGGAGAAACATCCATATAATTGACATCCTCTGAAGGCACAAGAGGGTAATCGCCCTTTGTCCTTGCCTGCACGGATTCGTCAACAATGGTGTTTTTATCATCAAGTTTAATGCTGACAGGTACGGTAATCTTGTTCTCTTCATCCTCAGCAGAAAGCATGAGGACCTCATCCGTCACATGGCCCTTGTTGACCACGCGGTAAGGTGTCTGGATGAATCCCTTATCGTTGATTTCTGCATAGACGGAGAGCGAGGAAATCAGACCGATGTTTGGACCCTCAGGAGTCTCAATCGGGCAGAGCCTGCCATAGTGGGTATAGTGGACATCGCGAACCTCGAAACCTGCACGCTCGCGCGTCAGACCACCGGGTCCGAGAGCCGACACCCTCCGTTTGTTGGTCATTTCGGCCAGCGGATTGGTCTGGTCCATGAACTGTGAAAGCTGGCTGGTGGCAAAAAAGCTTGACACCACGCTTGAGACCGTCCGGGCGTTGATAAGATCGCTTGGGGCAATTTTGTCGGAGTCGCGGGAGTTGAGCTTTTCCCGCACATTCTTGCCCATCCTGGCAAGCCCGATGACAAACTGTGCTGCAAGCTGCTCGCCCACAGAACGAACACGACGGTTGGCCAGATGGTCCACATCATCCACCTCGGCCTGGCCGTTGACCAGCTTGATGAGGTAGTTGATGACGGAGATGATATCATAGTGAGTCAGAACCAGCGTATCTTCGCCGAGGGGTTCGTCGGAGAATGACTGAATAGTCTGGTTGATTTTTTCACTGATGGCGTCGGAAAGCTCTTTCAGCTCGCCCTTTCCGGCAAGATAGCTCTCAAGCTCAGAAAACTCACTGCTGAGCTTTTTGCGGATCCTGTAACGACCGACCTCACCAAGGTCGTACTTCTTCTGATTGAAGAATGTGCGCCCAAGGAAGCTGCGCGCCGCATCAATATCGGGAGCCTCATTGGCCCTCAGTTCTTCATAGACAATCTCAAGCGCCTCCTCTTCGGTAGCGGAACTGTCGTTGAGGATGGTATTGCTCACAATGGACTTATCCTGTCCCTTGTCTCCACCATTGAAGGTTTTCATCACCTTCACGCTTTTCTGTCCGGCGGCTATGATCTGCTCCAGCACCTCTTCGGTAATTGCCGTTCTTGCGCTGACAACCTCACCGGTGTTCATGTCAACAATGTCGGCTGCAAGATACTGGCCGATAAGGCGATCTTTTTTGACACCTTTGAGCTGAACCTCTTCAACAAGGTCAAACAGGCCAAGAATGTCTTCATCACGGGCAAACCCGATTGCGCGAAGCAATGCTGTGACCAGAAAGTTTTTCTTCTGATCTATATAGACAAAGATCTGGTTGTTGATGTCGGTCTGGAACTCAATCCACGATCCACGGGTCGGGACGATTTTAGCCGAATACATTTTCTTGCCGTTCGGGTGAACGGCTTCACTGAACACGACGCCGGGAGAACGGTGAAGCTGGGCGACAACAACGCGCTCTGCGCCATTGACGATGAAGGTACCCCGTTCGGTCATATAAGGAATCCGGCCGAGGTATACCTCCTGCTGGAGCGTCCCCTTCCAGTCGGTCTCGTCCGCCTCATCCTTGTAGGAAAGTTTCAGTTTTACCTTCAGGGAAACATCATAGGTAAGTCCTCGTTCAATACAGTCTTCCACCGTATACTTCGGCTTATCAAAGCTGTATGAGATATATTCCAGAAGGTACAGACCGCGAGTATCGGTAATGGGGAAAGCGCTCCGCAGAACCCGCTCAAGACCCTGATCGCGCCTTTTGGCAAGCGGCACACTGTCCTGAATGAAATTATGGAACGAATCAAGCTGGACTTTTAAAAGGTCGGGAGCTTTTATGACGCTTTGTATTTTCGAAAAATCAATACACGGTGTTGGTGTTGCATCAACCACTTTCACATGCACCTCGCTTTTATCAATTGCATGAAATCTATAGAGAGTAAGTCACAACAAAGAGCCGTTCAAACCCAACCGGCCACACTGGCACGGATGAAGCTCAGTCGCATCATCAAAGGACTACATTAAAACCACTACTTACACAAACAGACAAAGCTCCACCTCAATGTGAAGCGGAGCTTGCTGCATGAATTCGGCTAGGCAGAAATCACTTCAGCTCTACTGATGCGCCTGCATCCTTGAGCTCCTTAACGATCTTCTCTGCATCCTCTTTGGAAACAGCTTCCTTTACTGCCTTAGGTGCGCCATCAACAAGATCCTTCGCCTCTTTCAGGCCAAGACCAGTGATTGCGCGAACAACCTTGATGACATTGATTTTGCTGTCGCCGGCGGCGGTCAGCACAACATCAAACTCAGTCTGCTCTTCAGCTGCAGCTGCAGCAGGAGCTGCTGCGGCAACACCTGCAACCATTGCGGGGGCAGCGCTGACACCGAACTTCTCTTCAAGCGCCTTGACAAGTGCCGCTGCATCGGTAAGGGTAAGACCGCCAATTTCTTCTACAAGTGTTTCGATAGACATTATTTCCTCTCTCCTGTTTAATTGACTGATGTAAAAAATTGAGTGCGTAATAGACTTTGTGTGAACCTACTGCTTCTGCTTGCCGACCTGGTCGACCACAGAAACAAGATCCCTCATAACCGCGTTCATGACCATAGGAACGCTGGCAATAACATTGTTGATGATGCCCGCTGCCCGACCGATGTTTTCAGTTTTGGTCAGCATTTCAGACAGTACGCCAAGCTGATCAGCCTCAAAAACGACCCCATCAATGGCGGCCATCTTGAACTTGAGGGATTCATTATCCTTGCTGAACTTTTTAATTACCCGTGCCGGTGCAATCGGATCGTCATAACCGAACGCCACCCCTGTTGTGTTTTTCAGCGCGCCCGCAAGCCTGTCGGCCCCGGCAAGATCGCCGAGAGCTTTTTTGACCAGCGTGTTCTTGACAACACGATACTCTACCCCCGCTTTGCGAAACTCATTGCGCAACTCCGACATTCTGGAAACGCTCAACCCCTGAAATTCGGTAAGATATATCCCCTGTGACCGGCTCACCTTTTCGGTAACGCTCTGGACCACCTGTTCTTTTTTCTCTCGCTTCATCGTAATAAACCCGGTTTTTGTTAGGCGACAACTTTGTCCATTTTAACCCTCACGCTCGGAGACATGGTGCTCGACAGGGCTATTCCCTGTACATACAACCCCTTTGCCGCAGAGGGCTTCAGGCGAACAACCTCGCGGAGGAAGCTGGAAATGTTTGCCACCAGCTGATCGGCCTCGAAAGAGACTTTACCAACAGGGGCGTGCACATTGCCTGCCTTGTCAACGCGGAACTCGATTTTGCCCGCCTTGACCTCTTTGACCGCCTTTGCTACATCCATGGTAACCGTTCCCGATTTCGGGTTCGGCATCAGGCCTCGTGGTCCAAGAATTTTAGCCACTTTGCCAAGCTGACCCATAACATCGGGGGTAGCAACAATGACATCAACACCGGTCCATCCGTTCTGGATTTTCTCGACATACTCTTCAAAGCCGACAAAATCAGCGCCAGCCTCTTCTGCCTCAGCCACTTTAGCCTCTTTGCAGACAACAAGCACCGAAACCGTTTTACCGGTGCCATGCGGAAGCATGACTGTCCCGCGGACCACCTGGTCGGCGTGACGAGGGTCAACACCAAGTTTCACCGCCACATCAACCGTAGCGTCAAACTTCGTTTTTGTAATTTCCCTGATTTTCGCAACAGCATCAGCGAGATCATACTCCTGATTCCGGTCGACCTGCGACGCTGCATCCCTGTAATTTTTTCCTGCCATCGATATATTTATGCAAGTGGTTAAAAAAGCGGCCGCGAAGCCTCCCACGATCTGTCAACTAAAAAAGCGTACTACTACCCTAACGAACTCTTCACTCCTCAATAACAATACCCATACTCCGGGCCGTACCCATAATCATCTCTTCAGCGCCGCGAAGATCAAAAGCATTGAGATCAGGCTTTTTCAGTTCGGCAATTTTCTTCACCTGCTCACGGGTAACGGTGCCAACCTTGTTACGGTTCGGCTCACCGGAACCTTTCTGCAAGCCAGCTTCCTTGAGAAGGAGTACAGCGGCAGGCGGAGTCTTGGTGATGAATGTGAACGACTTGTCAGTATAGACGGTGATGACCACAGGAATGATCATACCAGCCTCAGACTGGGTCTTTGCGTTGAACTGCTTGCAGAACTCCATAATATTCACGCCTTTCTGGCCAAGGGCCGGACCGACGGGAGGAGCCGGATTTGCACCACCGGCAGGAATCTGGAGCTTGATGAAACCGATTACTTTTTTTGCCATGTCCTCTTTCTGTTCAGAAGCTTACCAGAGCGGCAAGCCAATTGTTTTTATTGGGAAACTGATTTCACCTGCGAAAAGTCTAGCTCCGTCGGCGTGCTGCGCCCGAAGAAACTGATCATCACCTTCACTTTCATTCTTTCCGGGCAGACCTCATGAACAACGCCCGCCAGTGAACTGAACGGCCCATCAATAACCTTCACGGAATCGCCCACATTATATGGAGCCTCAACAACCGTCCTTTCAGTAACAGCATTCTCCGGCTGAAGAAGCTTTTCCACCTCGTCAGGACGAAGCGGGATCGGATTGTCATCAACGCCAAGGAAGCCCATGATTGAAGGAATATCCAGAATCAGGTTGCGGGTCTGCTTATCGAGCACCGCCTCAATAAGAACATACCCGGGAAACGCATTCTTGGTCATCGTGCGCTTCTTGCCGTTCTTCACCTCGATAAAACGCTCGTAAGGCACATAGACCTGTAGAATCTTGTCGCCAAGACCACTGCGCTCCACCTCAGCCTCAATACCCTCCTTCACCTTCCGTTCATGTCCGGAATAGATTCTCAGAGCATACCAGCGCGCTACCGGAACACCTTCCACTTCACTGTCCTTATTTTTTGCGCTCATCAAACGACTTTCCCGTTTTCTTACAGTAACTTCCCCATCGCAGCACCAATCACCCAATCCACAACAAAGGTGAAAAGCGCCAGAAGCCCCGACACAGTCAGGACAACAACAGTCAAATCTTTTATCTCTTCTTTACCGGGCCACACAACCTTCCGCATCTCGTTAACGACATCACGGTAGTACTGAGAAGCCTTTGCGATATACTTATTCATGTATTCAGAGCCCGTAATAAACTTTGCGACAGAACCTCCAACCTGCACGTCAGGAGGGACTCGAACCCCCAACCTGCGGTTTTGGAGACCGCTGCTCTACCAATTAAGCTACTGACGTGTACAAATAACAGTCATCCAGAAACCTGAGCTGATGATCGGACTTGAACCGATGACCTCTTCCTTACCAAGGAAGTGCTCTACCGACTGAGCTACGTGGGCGGCTTTTCGGCATCGGATTGCGCGAAAATACAGGCCCTCTGTGCGAAGGGTCAAACGAGGAGGATAGGCCACCCTCTGTGACAATGTCAAGAACTTTTTTTGCCCTTTCTATGAGTTCGTTTTTAGCCGAGGATTATCCTTTGGAATCACCCTCCTCTGACGCAGTTGCTCCTTGTACTTTTCTCGCACTTCTCGGAAAAACCTCAGGCTTTCTTCCTCCCGATAATCACTATACGTCCACTCGAATGGCCGGAACTCTCCTTTCCGGTAAAACAACGTCGCCTCCGCGTAAATCCGGTCGCCAAGATAGACCCTGTAACTCGCATCTTTCGTTGTTGCAAGCACTACCGTCGAGAGATTAAGGTAGCCGGGGTCCAGATTGGCCACCCGTTTCCCCCTCAGTGACATCTCCTTCTCCATGCCGATTGTCTCTTCCTTTGCCCTTCGCAACTCACCCGGGTCACACAGGTTCTCAAAGGAGATGAACTGTCGCAGAATCCCCTCCCCCATTTCTTCATTGTAGTAAGTCGTGTAATTGAAAGGGAAAACCGCGCTTTGCAGGTCTATCTCGCCGTAGCGAAGCTCAACCCGTCGTTCTGCTTTTTCGAGGGCCTCCTGCGAGGATGCAAGGACACCCATGAACAGCTTCGCCTCGATTTCAGCCAATGCCACTTCTTTCCTCGACGAGCAGGCTAAACGTTACCTTGCCAACATCAACTCGACCTTCTTTTCCACCTTGTCGCAATACGCGTCATACAGCGCTTTTGCCGATTTGCTCTCAGGGTTGTTAATCCAGTCCTTCAAAGTCCCCGTTTGTCGCTCGACATAGGTGGCCACCTCACACATATTCGCGATGAGCGTTCTCATTCCCTTGTCTTCCTTCGCCGAAGCGCGCTTGAGACTATTGGCGTACCGTTGCAGAACCTTCGCAAAGGCCATGTTTCTATCGACGTCATCAAGGGCGTCTGCCTCCGTAAGGCTCCCCGCTGCGAAGCCTTTATGCACAAGTACGTTGGTCGAATACCCATTGATCAGCCCGTAGCTTATCAGCTCCGCATAGGACAAACTGGCACTGAACGAGCTTTCCTCCTCGGGCACCCCGCCAGACAGCAGCACTACCCCGAGAACAACCGTTGCGACACACATTACAGCTCTCATCTTTTCGCCTCCTAATAGAAACAACAGGGTGAACGTAAGATAAACAGGCCGAGCAAGTTTCGCAGCCCACGCTGGTCTTTTCTCGTGTCTTAGGACGACTCCAATAGAGATGTGCAAGCACGTGGGGACAATCTTGTCCTGACCGCTTGTCCCGAATCTGCGACGCGCCGCCTTGAAACTTACTTGCGACTCGTCATGAGATAATCATGGATCGCCCGGGCACTTCTCCTGGCCGCGCCCATGGCGCTGATCACGGTTGCTGCCCCGGTAACGATGTCTCCTCCGGCGTACACTCCTTCCATGCTCGTCTTGCCGGTATCCTCATCTGCCACGATGTTGCCCCATTTATTCGTTTCTAATCCCGGCGTCGTAGAAGGAAGCAGAGGATTAGCTCCATTGCCAATAGCCATGATCACCACGTCCACGTCAATCGTGTGTTCTGAGCCTTCAATGGGAACCGGCCGTCGCCGCCCGGACTGGTCCGGCTCGCCCAAACGCATCTTAATGCACTCGATTGCGAGAACCCACCCCTTGCCGTCCCCAAGAATGCGGGTGGGGTTGGTCAAGAACCTGATGTCGATTCCCTCCTCGATCGCATTCTCGATCTCTTCCTCTCTGGCAGGCATCTCCTGACGTGAACGCCTGTAAACATTATACACGTGTTCGGCGCCGAGCCGCAAGGCCGTTCTTGCCGAGTCCATAGCTACGTTCCCTCCCCCCACGACTGCCACACGTTTGCCCCTCTTTATCGGGGTGTCATATTCAGGAAACCTATACGCCTTCATCAGGTTGGACCTCGTGAGAAACTCGTTTGCCGAGTAAACCCCGTTGTAATTCTCCCCCGGAATGTTCATGAAATAAGGCAACCCCGCCCCCACGGCTATAAAGACAGCCTGGTACCCTTGAGCCAACAGTTCATCAACCGTAATCGTTCGCCCAACCAGATAGTTCAGTCGCAACTCCACCCCCAGACTCTTTACAAACTCCACTTCCCTTTGCACGATAGCCTTCGGTAGCCTGAACTCGGGAATGCCATATACCAGCACACCTCCCGCCTTGTGAAAAGCCTCGAAGATCGTCACAGAATGTCCCAGATTCGCCAGATCTGCCGCCACCGTGAGGCCAGCGGGACCCGAACCAACCACTGCAACTCTTTTGCCTGTCGGAGCCGGCCGCTCCGGAGCAAGCGTCTCCGTGTTTGCCGCCTCCCAATCGGCAACGAACCGCTCCAGCCGGCCAATGGACACCGGCTCGAATTTCTTCCCGAGGACGCAAAGTTCCTCGCACTGATCTTCTTGGGGGCAGACGCGCCCGCATATTGCTGGAAGGGCATTCTTTTCCTTGATCTTCCGTGCTGCCCCGAGAAAATCTCTTTGCTGCACAAGTTCAATGAAGCCGAGGATGTCAATTTCAACCGGACACGCCTCCACGCACGGCGACTTCTTGCACGCGAGGCATCGCTCGGCCTCTTGCACCGCCTCCTCTTCTGTGTAGCCCAGCGCGACCTCATCAAAATTCCTCGCCCGCACGTGTGGATCCTGGCGACGCATTGGCTGTTTATGTTTCTTCCACTCTTCCATCAATCAACCTTTATGCTCAGCCCGGAATGTGTGCTGCGTGGCAACATGGTTCAGCCGGCACTTCTGCAAAGCCGTTTTTTCCTCATCGACATACATCTTCCGTCGTCTCATAAGCTCATCGAAGTCAACGAGGTGCCCATCGAACTCTGGCCCGTCCACGCACGCGAACTTCGTCCTGTCGCCCACCGTCACCCGACATCCACCACACATCCCCGTCGCGTCCACCATGATCGGATTGAGGCTGACTATTGTCTGAATGGCAGGGCCTCTGGTCACTTCAGCTACCGCTTTCATCATGATTACCGGCCCTATCGCGACCACCAGGTCAACTTGAGGTTCACGCGAAACGACCTCCCGGACAGCGTCCGTGACAAAGCCCTTATGTCCGCAGGAGCCGTCGTCAGTGGTGACCAAAAGCTCGTCGCTAAACTCCTTTACCTTGTCCTCCCAGAAGAGCAGCTCTTTGGTTCTCGCTCCGATAATGGACACAACGGAATTCCCGGCGTACTTCATCGCCTTCACAACCGGGTAGATGGGTGCAATGCCGATCCCTCCACCGACCAGAACGACCTTCCCAAAGTAATCAATGTGGGAAGGTTTCCCAAGAGGGCCCACCAAATCCAACAACGTGTCACCCTCTCGAAGAACTCCCATCCGTATGGTACTCTTTCCGACCTCCTGAATGACCAGAGTGATAATCCCTTTCTCTGCGTCGCTGTCAGCTATGGTGAGAGGGATGCGTTCCCCCCTCTCGTCCACTCTCACCACTAAGAATTGGCCGGGTTTGCTTTTCCGGGCGATCCGCGGCGTCTCCACCACAAACATCTTAATTGATGGCCCGAGAACTCTTTTTTCAACTATCCGGTTGCTTCCAGATGGCATACTCGAAGTCTCCAATCATTTCTCCCGGCAGCCTGACCTGACGGCAAGAACGGTCTGCGTTCACTCTCTGTGTTTCAAGAGGCGCGTATTAGACCAAAACCGGTGCCAACGCCACAACTATTTTTTCGGGGACCGCAGACGTATTTCAGCTCAAACAGCGATATACGCTTTTCGAATGAGATAGCAGGCCGCAGCGTTCGCCGCAAGAAGCGCCAGACCTATCCCGAAAAGGAAAAAACGAATCCGCCCATGTCTCGTGAACGTCGCGACGAATCCGAAAAAAGCCACCAGTCCTGAGCAGACGAGAGAGGTAGCCGGTACAAACATCACCGCCGCCATTTCCCATTCCCTCGGGAGCCTCGTCAAGGATTGAAGGTAGGTCGTAAACAGAAAACCGGGGAAATAACCGGTCTTCAGCGTCCGAGCCGCCTGGACACCGTCATGAATGAGAAAACCGGTCATCACAACGGAGACCCCGAGGAGAACAACCGAGAGCACTCGCCACCGTGGGGAA
Source organism: Chlorobium sp. (assembly GCA_013203905.1). Classification (GTDB taxonomy): domain Bacteria; phylum Bacteroidota; class Chlorobiia; order Chlorobiales; family Chlorobiaceae; genus Chlorobium. The sequence continues at coordinate 11,210 of JABMPC010000049.1, forward strand.
TGAATTGCTATGGTATCATCCACTTCTGCCAACTCACTTCTTCGGCAAAATCCAGTCCGGGTCTCTGTTGGCAGTCTTTCCGGCAGTCAGGGCGATTTCCATGCCCGTGCCCAGCAGAGTCACGTAGAGATTTTGATTCTTCGTAGTATATCCCCACTTCGATTCTGCCGCCTGAGATTTCGAATAGACCAAAAAACGATCGTCGGGAGACCAATCCGGATAGTAATTCCACCACCCCTTGATCCGTTTCAAGGAAATCCTACCAAGCTTCTCGCCGCTGCTCCGCAAAAGGTAAAAACTCGACCCCGGATCTCCGTCATCACGAATGTACACGATCTTCCGACCGTCCGATGTCCATTCTGCGTTGCAGCCAGAGGCGCTCCCGAGTGCCCTGGCCCGCCCGGGCTTCAACCCAGGGCCAACCTCGACCGTTGCAAGTCGCCAACCCGCCACGATTTTGGCGTTCATTAGGATTCTTCTTCCGTCTGGACTCCACGCCGGATTGACCGCCGCACGCCAGTTGCGAGGCGTCACCTGAACCTCCTTGCCGCTCTTCATGTCGTGAAGCCACATCACGCCGTTCCTCACGAAGGCCAGTCTCCTGCCGTCCGGCGATAGACACGGCTGCGTCCCTTTCGTAATTCTCTTCTGGTTCGAACCATCCGCATCCATGATATAGATGAAGCCCTGTCCCTTTTCCTGCTGATAGACGTTCAGTATGTCGTACTCAGGATTGTCCTTGTTGCTAATGTAGACGATTTGTTTTCCGTCCCAGCTCCATCGTGGATAAAGCTCGTCCGTTGAGCTTCCGGTCAGGTTTTTCTGGTTCGAGCCATCCCCGTTCATGGAGTAGATTTCCCAGTTGCCGTCGCGGTTCGTCGCGAAGACAATTCTTCCGGTCAACTGTTTCAGAGTTGCGAGCTCTTCCGGAGAGTGCTTCGGCGCCGCCTGGGCAAGAACCGCCCCTGCTGCAAGCAACACGAACACACAAGCTCCAACGAGCAGACTCGTTCTCAATGCCAGGCGCCTTTTCATACTATATGTCTCCTCGCTTCGAGCGGTCATGACGGAGGTCCCGCCTTTTTCATACAGAATATCGCGCGATGCCCGTGGGGTCAACCCCTACTATGTTTCCACATTTCATTGACCCCCTGATTTCTCCTCATTAGAATACCCTGCTGAATAAGAGCGTCGCTTGCAAGGCGAAAAACCTTTTTTCCATGTGTAAGGAAATCATGTGCGGCATCTGCGGAATTGTCAGCAGGGGTAATCGGTATCGCCCCAAGACAAGCCTTTTGGAAAAGATGTGCCGCCTTCTGGCTCACCGCGGCCCGGATGATGAAGGAACATTCGTTGACGGGCCAGTTGGACTCGGAGCACGCCGCCTGAGTATAATAGACCTCCAGGGCGGTCATCAGCCCATGCACAACGAATCCCGCTCCGTCTGGCTCGTATTCAACGGCGAAATTTACAACTACCTCGAACTCGGACGTGAACTCGAAGGTAAAAGTCACGCCTTCCGTTCCCGTTGCGATGCTGAGGTAGTCGTCCACGCTTACGAGCAATACGGCGACGCCTTTGTCGAAAGGCTTCGCGGCATGTTCGCTCTCGCCATCTGGGACAAACAACAAAACAAGCTCATCCTCGCCAGAGATAGAATCGGAATAAAACCCCTTTACTACGCCACGCCAGAAGATGACCTCGTCTTCGCCTCGGAGGTCAAGCCTCTGCTGCAACACCCCGGGATACGCCGATCCGTCAACCTTAACGCCCTCGACCATTATCTTACATTCGAGTACACCTCCGGAGAGGAGACCATATTCGACGAAATCCGTAGACTTCCTCCCGGTCACTTCCTCACTTACAGAGATGGCAGCGTTTCCATTAACAAGTACTGGGATTTGAAGCCAGCGCCGAGTCCCCAACTTCAGTCCCGCCTCCCCGCCAGGGTTCAAGAAATGAGATACTGTGAACAACTGCGGGACCTGATTAAGGAATCCGTGAGGATACGTCTGAGAAGCGACGTCCCACTCGGCGTTTTTCTCAGCGGAGGAATTGATTCATCCACGGTCGTTGCGCTGGCCAGCGAAGTTTCAGAGCGGCCCATAAGGACATTCTCAGTCGGCTTCGACGAACCATCTTACGATGAACTGTCATACGCACGTCTCATCGCCGAGCGATTCGGCACGCAGCATCACGAATTCGTTCTTCAACCCAAAGCCTGCGAACTTGCCCTTCAGCTTGCCCGCTCCCTCGGTGAGCCACTGGCAGACTTCTCCATCTTTCCCACCTTCATGATCTCACGTGTTGCAAGGGAGCACGTCAAAGTCGCCCTTTCCGGCGACGGAGGAGACGAGCTTTTCGCGGGCTATGAGACGTACGTCGCGGACCGGCTCGCACACGGGTACGACGCTCTGCCAGCCATCTTCAGACAGAACGCTATTCCAAACCTGATGAACCGAATTTCGCCCGCCCCTCAAAAAAGAGGGATTGTCAACATGACCAAGCGATTCATCGAAGGGGCGGCATTGCCACGACAGCTTCAACATCTCCGTTGGAGGATGTTCCTCAATCAGGCGGAGAAAGACCGCCTCTATTCCGACGATGTGAAATACAGCCTGACGAACGGTACTTCCGAAGAGAATCGGATTCTTCTCCAGCGGCACAGAGTTGCCGACCGCCTCGCCGCTCAACTCTACGTTGACCTCAAGACCTATCTCCCTGACAACATATTGGTCAAAGTGGATAGAATGAGCATGGCGAATTCACTTGAGGTGAGAGTGCCGTTTCTGGATCACAACCTGGTGGAATTCGTAGCGGCGATTCCGAGCAGTTTGAAGCTCAGGGGCTTGACCGGAAAATACATTCTGAAGCAAGCGATGAGGACAACCCTCCCAAAGCAGACCCTCAAAAAACGGAAGCAAGGATTCAGCATTCCCATCAAGAATTGGCTGAAGCGAGAACTGAAACCCTTGCTTCTTGAGACCTTATCTCAGGGGAGGGTTGAACAGCGCGGGCTTTTTAACTGGCGCTATGTTAATACCCTCATCCGGGAGCACCTCTCCGGTCGCCAGAACCACAGCCACCGGCTCTGGGGGCTTCTTTTCCTGGAGTTGTGGCTTCAGGCCCATCTTGACTGACGGTCATCTTGAGATTACAACCGAAGAGCAACAGCGGGCAGACTGCGGACAGAACAACCGAAACCTTCATGATATAGAGGGCAATCTTTTGCCACGACAGAGTAATTCCCATGACATTGTCGCCAGTCGAGTCAAGAGATTCTACGATGACCTCTGGACTCGCTACACACCGGCTTACGATTCCTGCTGCGAGCACGTCGAACTGTTTTTCTCGGATGCTGAGATCGAGGGGAAAAGAATCCTTGACGCTGGCTGCGGCATGGGAGTTTTCAGCGTAGTCTTCGGAAAAAAGGGTGCAGCACGTGTCATCGGCATTGATTTGAGTGAAGAGGGCGTAAGGCGAGCTCAGAGGGCGGCAAGTCATTTCAATCTCAGCAACGTGGAATTCAGGGAAGGGAATGTTCTGAGATTGCCTTATCCGGATGGTTCCTTCGACATTGTCTGGTCGTGGGGAACTCTGCACCACACCGCTGAACCGCTCAAAGCTCTTGAGGAACTGATCAGGGTGCTGAAGGATGGCGGGACGCTTCTTGTGACGCTGTATCGCAGCACAAAGTTGAGTTTCCTCCATGAGGGCATTCGCAAAACGCTCCGCCTGGCACACCGCAGGATGTGGCCGCTCCTCGCAAAGCTCATTGCTCTGGCTCTCTTCCCTGCAACTCTCTTCCTGAAACGCAGAAAAAAAGCTCGAGCTGGCGA
>JABMPC010000050.1 GCA_013203905.1 Chlorobium sp.
CTCCCTGGTTGACTCTGACGGCCCCTTTTTCAAGTCCCTCACTGTTTGCAATCCACTTCTTTGGTCCGTGAGCCGGTTTTTCGGGCAGGAATCTGGTGCCGACTGCTTCGCCCTGGAAAATTTGGGTGAGAATGCCGGGGGTGCGTCCGTTTGCAATGTGAACGGTAATGCCGAGTTTAGAGAGCTTTTGTGCAATATGGCATTTGGTCAGCATCCCTCCCCGTCCGAATTCGGATTTTGTGGGGGTGATGTACTGGTGAAAATGTTTGGCAGAGGGATCAATTTCGGTGATCAGGGTTTCCTTGCCTTCCGACAGGTCGAACAATCCATCCACATGAGAGAGGATAATGTGTCCTTCAGCGTCCATCATGGAGGCTATCAGCCCCGAGAGCTCGTCGTTGTCGGTGAACATGAGTTCGGTAACCGATACGGCGTCGTTCTCGTTGACGACGGGGATGATGCCTTGTTGCAGGAGCGCTGAGAAGCAGGTGCGCATGTTGCTGTAGTGAAGCCGGTCGCGGAAGTCGCTTTTTGTTACCAGAATCTGCGCTGTTACAAGGCCGTGCCGATTGAAGAGGTCGTTGTAGGTGTTGATGAGGCGGATTTGCCCGGTGGAGGAGAGTACCTGGCGGACGGCAACGGGTGAGAGGTTCTGCGGCGGCTTGATGATGGCGCGGCCTGCGCCAACGGCACCCGAGGAGACCAGAATGACCTGCACCCCTTGGCGGTGAAGCGCTGCGACCTGATCGGTGAGGCTTGCAAGTACATCAAGATCAAGCTGACCGTCTTTTCCGGTAATGACATTGGTGCCAACTTTGACGACCGTTTTTCTGTAGAGCGGATGTGGCTGTTTCATGCTGCTGTCAGGCTGCTTTGAGCTGGGAGAGTTGCAGACCCATGACGCCGATGATGATGAGCGCCAGGGAGACGATTTTAAGGGGCGTGAATGTTTCGGAGAACCAGATGAAGCCGATGAGCGAGACGACAGCCGTTCCGAGGCCGGCCCAGATGGCATAGGTCATGCCTATGGGCAGTACCTGCAGCGCCTTAGAGAGCAAGGTAAAACTAAGACCGTAAAAAATAAAGACCAAAACTGCCGGGAGTGGTTTGCTGAAGCCGTCGGACAGCTTGAGAAAGGTTGTTCCGATAACTTCAGTGGCAATGGCCATGAAAAGTGCTATCCAGTGCATATTCCTGCAGTGAGGTGGTTGAAAGGCCTGTCGTCGTTTCCGTGCTCAATATACAAACTCTCCGCTGGAGCAGGAGGCTGTTTTCCGACCCGCTGCCCGGGGTTGCCAGCAAGAGAAAAGATGTGCATATTTCCACACTGGCTGAAGGCCACATCTTTTTTTTATGACGGGTGTTGTGATGAACTTTTTGATGGTGGGCCATGCTGCTTACGGGACTTTTCGACATATCGTTGCCGTTGCGCAATCCGGTACTGCAGTTTTCCCTTATTCTGCTCATCATTCTCTTTGCCCCCCTCATACTCAACCGCCTGAAAATACCGAGCCTCATCAGCCTTATCATTGCGGGCGCCATTGTGGGGCCGCATGGACTGAACATGATGCTCCGCGACAGCAGTATTGTTCTCTTCGGCACGGTAGGTCTGCTTTACATCATGTTCATGGCGGGGCTGGAAATTGATGTTGCCGATTTCCGTAAGAACACCCGTAACAGCATATTTTTTGGACTCTACACTTTTTCCATTGCTCTTGCTCTCGGCATAGGGGCGGGCACGGTGCTGCTTGGCCTGCCGCTGCTTTCGGCCACACTTATAGGAAGCATTTTTGCCTCTCATACACTCCTTCTCTATCCGGTCATCAGCAAACTCGGTATTGCCCGCGACCGTGCAGTAACCATTGCTGTGGGTGGTACCATCATTACCGATACCCTCGCCCTTCTTCTTCTGGCAGTTGTTACCGGCATGTCGTCGGGTGCTCTGACGAGCGCATTCTGGATCAGGCTGGTGATTTCACTCATTGTGTTCGGTCTTGTGGTTCTGCTGCTCTTTCCTGTCCTTGCCCGCTGGTTTTTTAAGCGCTTTGACGACAGCGTCCTTCAGTACCTTTTTGTTCTGGCCCTTGTTTTCATGGCAGGCTTTCTTGCTGAAGCTGCCGGGGTTGAGGCTCTTATAGGAGCATTTTTCGGAGGTCTGGCGCTCAACCGACTCATTCCCCATACCTCGCCTCTGATGAATCGCATCCGTTTTGTCGGTAATGCTATTTTTATCCCCTTTTTTCTGATAGGGGTGGGCATGCTCATCAATATCAGTGCGTTTTTTCGCGATTTCCGGACCATCTGGGTCGC
>JABMPC010000051.1 GCA_013203905.1 Chlorobium sp.
CTACCTACCCATCAATCGTTCAGAGCTGGAGATCGGCCTCGAACCCGCAACCTGCTGAATACAAATCAGCTGCACTACCAATTGAGCTACACCAGCAGCTCAGTCAAAAAACAGGGCAGGTAATATAATGAGATGATTTACAAATACAAAAAAAAAGAGAGGGATTTTAATTTCCCCGTGCGCCCGACAGAAAACCCGCAAGACGCACGGCGGTATCGCGCGGAACAAGCCGTCCGGAAAAGGACAGGATAGCGTCAAGCATGGTCGGGTATACCCGCATGCGGTTTTTCATCAGCCCCTTGAGGGCCGCTTTAACCACCACTTCGGGGGTGGAAAAAGGGAGAATCGCATTAGTCCGTTCATGGCCGGCGGTCTGGAAAAAACCGGTATCAATAAATCCAGGGCAGACAGCACTGACCTTGACTCCATGCTCTTTCAGCTCTTCATGCATCGCCTCGGTGAGGCTGAGGACGAAGGCCTTGGTCGCGGCATACAATCCAAGGCCGGGCACGCCCTGCAGTCCGGTAATTGAGGCAATGTTGATGATCCCCCCTTTTTTTTCAGCGGCCATGTCGGCAGCAAAAAGGCGCGACATGCGTGCAAGCGACAGCATGTTGACCGACATCAGCTCCTCGACCTTTTCAGGAGAGATGGCTGAAAAATCGGAGGCGTGAGAAAGGCCCGCGCAGTTGACAAGGATATCAATAGTGATACTGTTTGTGAGGCAGAAGTCATGGACGCGGTCAGGGGCGTCGGGACGGGAGAGATCCTGACGGCAGACAAGCACTTCGACCTTGCGTGACCGGAGCTCTTCGGCGATTGCGGCCAGTCGATCTCCGGAACGGGCAACCAGCACAAGGCTGTTCCCCCGCCGGGCGAACTCACGGGCAAATGCCTCGCCGATGCCCATGGATGCACCGGTTATCAGTGTTGCATGCATAACTTCTCAGTCCTCCTTCAAGTCAATCCATCTGCCGCTCTTTCTGATGAGACCGATGAGGCGTTCAACCGCCTCGTCCTCAGGCAGGTTTTCTTCAACGCACTCTCTGCCTACATAGAGGCTGATGCGGTTTTTTCCGGCCCCGACATATCCGAAGTCGGCATCGGCCATCTCTCCCGGACCATTGACAACACAGCCCATGATGCCGATTTTCAGCCCTTTGAGATGAGCCATCCGTCCTTTGATGGATGCGGCGGCTTTTTCAAGATCAAAATAGGTTCTCCCGCAGCCCGGGCATGAGATGAACTCCGTTTTCGACATTCTGATGCGCGCCCCCTGCAGAATGTTCAGCGCAAGATTGATTTCGTCGGCCGGCTCCAATGTACTCTCAAGCGAAATCATATCACCGATGCCATCCGAAAACAGAGTACCGGCCTGAATGGCACTTCGAATGATAACGGAAAGACGGTCCTGTTCCGTAGTGCGGAATCGTGCAATAACGGGCAGACGGAGCCCGAGACGCAGGCACTCGGCAACCAGCTTTCTGGTGGCGTAGAGACCGGTATCGGACAGCACTGAAAGGAACAGCCGATCGGCCGGCAGCGAACGGGCTTTATTTGCAAGCATTCCCAGCACACCGGCGGGAGCAGCAATACCTGAGGAGTTGTGGATGAATGAAAACTCAACAGCCGGACGGCCTGACCGGGCGAGACTGCTGACGAGCTCTTTAGGCAGCATTTCCTCTTCTGCAATGTCGAGCCGGACTTTAGCAACCTCCCTCTTGAGCAGCTCGACAAACAGCCCGGTGTCGGCCGTCGAAGCATTCACCCTCCCGGCAGCATCGCCAAGGCCGACGAGAAGCGCATCAAAGGCGTGAAGATCTTCCCTGCTTCCGACAGCAACCGACACAAACTCTGAGCGGATAGCCTCTTCACCAAGATCGGGACGAAGCCGCTGCAGAACCTCTGCCATGGCACCCTCAAGATCAGAAAGCGGCCTCTGCAGAGCAGTTTCAACAGCAGGAGGCGCCTCGCCGCCAACAGCAATTCCGGCAAGTTCAACAGGTGAGGATAGACGACGGGCATAACTGAATGGGCTGAACGGAGGGGGGCCCTCGTCATTCCCCCTGTTTTTTCCTTCCCAGTCCGCTTCCAGAAGATGCTTGAGGGGTAGATGTGCCCGCTCACCCTTGAGCAGATAAAATTCGTTGTATTTTTTGACAATGGCGAAACCGACAGGAACCTCATTGACTGGGTCTTCAGTAAGGGAAACCCGGATGGTATCGCCAAGACCGTCTTCCAGAAGTGCCCCGATTCCCATAGCCGACTTGATGCGTCCTTCATCACCATCCCCTGCCTCAGTCACACCCAGATGAAGGGGATAAGCGTAACGGAGCTCGCTGTCGGCCCGTTCGACAAGAAGCCTGTATGCCTGTATCATCACGCGCACATTCGATGACTTCATCGAAAAGAGGATGTCGTGATAACCTGCATCTTCAGCCATCCGTGCAAACTCGAGCGCAGCTTCAACCATACCATCAGGCGAGTTCCCCCTGCGGCTGACAATCCGGTCGGAGAGTGAGCCATGGTTGGTGCCGATACGCATGGAAACCCCGAGTTTCCGGGCTTTTTCCACAAGAGGAAGAAACGCCCCTCTCACATGCTCCAGTTCCTCACGATACTCTTCGTCTGTATAGTCTTCACCCGGCGAACGCTTTGGGCGCGAGGCATAGTTGCCCGGATTGATTCGGATGTTCTCAACGAATTCTACCGCCTTCATGGCCGCACGGGCTGAAAAATGGATATCTGCAACAAGTGGGGTGTCGATACCTTCCTCGCGGAGCCGGTCGCGTATGAGGCGGAGGCTGTCAGCGTCTTTTTCGGTCGGGACGGTCAGCCGTATGATTTCGCACCCGGCCTCCCAGAGACGGCGGCACTGCGCCACCGTAGCGTCCACATCGGCTGTATGGGTGTTGGTCATCGACTCAACCCTGATGGGCTGGTACCCCCCTAACGCAATAGAGCCGAATGAAACTTCACGGGTCAGACGACGGCGGTACTGATACATATCACTTGCTGGTTTTTCCCGGCCGGCTCGGTTGAGGCGGATCCGTTATTTTTTGATAATGTAGAGTCTCTCCCCCTCACGGCGGAAATTATAGCGTTCCCTGGCAGCTTTCTCAACGCTGTCGGGGTTGCCGGCATTGCGGATGCGAAGCTCGTTCTCAACCATCCGTCGCTCTGCGTCCGAATGAATCTCATGGAGGCGGCGGTTTTCCGCCTCCATTGACACCCTCCGCCAGAGACCGTAATCATCAAAAAGCATCACGGCCGCCACAATCACGGCAATCGCTATCGCAATAAGCTTTTTCGGATTCGAACGCACATACTCCCAAACCCGCCGGATAATTGAATTCAAAGCTCTTCCTCCCCGAAGCCGTTCAGACCCTGAAGGCTTTTGCCGCCGGATAGACAGCCTGAACCCCAAGCTCTTCCTCAATACGGAGGAGCTCATTGTACTTCGCCATGCGATCGCTGCGCGACATGCTGCCGGTTTTGATCTGGCCTGCATTGGTAGCCACTGCAATTTGAGCGATGGTGCTGTCTTCGGTTTCACCGCTGCGGTGGCTGATGACGGCGGTATATCCGTTGCGCTTTGCAAGATCAATAGCCTCGAGCGTTTCTGTGAGCGTACCGATCTGGTTGACTTTCACAAGGATGGAGTTTCCGACCTTCTTTTCAATACCCTCGGCAAGACGCACGCTGTTGGTAACGAAAAGATCATCGCCAACAAGCTGAACGCGCGAGCCAATCCGGTCAGTCAGCATCTTCCAGCCTGCCCAGTCATCCTCGGCCATGCCATCCTCAATGGAGATGATGGGGTAGTCGTTCGACCATTTCTCCCAGTATGCGGCCATCTCTTCAGAGGAAAGTTCACGCTTGTCGGACTTCTTGAAGACATATTTTTTCTTGCCGGCATCATAAAACTCGGAGCTTGCCGGATCAAGGGCAATCATCACCTGACCCTCACCCAGTCCACCTTTCGAAGCAGGGGAACCGGCTTTGTAGCCAGCCTTGCCGATAGCCTCCACAACAAGCTCGATCGCCTCTTCATTCGAGGTAAGATTGGGCGCAAAACCGCCTTCATCGCCAACTGCGGTGGAAAGGCCGCGGCTTTTGAGAAGAGCTTTGAGGGCATGGAAAATTTCGGCGCCACAGCGAAGGGCGTCGGAGTAGGAAGTGAAGCCGATAGGCATGATCATGAATTCCTGGAAATCAACGGTGTTGTCGGCATGTGCGCCGCCGTTGATCACATTCATCATGGGGACGGGAAGAGTGTTGGCCATGGTGCCACCAATGTATCGGTAGAGCGACATGCCGGAATATTCGGCACCAGCCTTGGCGCAAGCCAGAGAAACGCCAAGCAGCGCGTTGGCGCCAAGCTTTGATTTGTTCGGGGTGCCATCAAGCTCAAGCAGCATGCGGTCGATCTCTTCCTGCTCCGTTACCAGCATCCCTCTCAGCCCTTCGTCTACAATGGTATTGACATTTTCCACAGCCTTAAGCACCCCCTTACCCACATAAACTGAAGCGTCACCGTCACGAAGCTCCACCGCCTCATGCACGCCGGTTGAGGCTCCGCTAGGTACCGCAGCACGGCCAAAAGAGCTTTCTGTGTAGACATCGACCTCAACGGTCGGATTGCCTCGTGAATCAAGAATCTGGCGGGCATGTATCTTGCGAATTATAGGCATGAGTCAGGTGATTTAATGGTTTCGGGGGCGGTTTTTCAAAACAAAAATATATCCTTTTTCCAGAGCAATTCACCCCTGCGGGCGAAGCAAAAAGCTCTTTTTTTCGTTAATTATCAACCAGGACTTTTTTATGTGTGAAAAAACGCGACAACACACCATTCTCTAAAAAGGAGTACGCCATGCAGCCAGCACAGCCAAGCGAGATACGGAACATCGTCATCACCGGCCATGCCGGATGCGGAAAAACAATCCTTACCGAGTCGCTCGCACTCACCATGGGGCTCATCACCAGAGCAGGAAACATTGATGAGGGCAACACGCTCTCGGACTACACATCTGACGAAATTGCACGGAAGCACAGTCTGAACAGCAGTCTTGTCAACGGCATATGGAACGGCTGCAAAATCAACATCATTGACACCCCCGGGCTTCTCGACTTTCATGGCGATGTAAAAGCCTCCATGCGCGTTGCAGACACAGTGCTTGTTGCGGTCAACGCATCAAACGGAGTCGAGGTCGGGACTGACGCAATATGGGACTATACACAGGAGTACTACAAGCCGACAGCCTTTGTCATCACGAAACTCGATGCCGACCGCACAGCCTTCAGCGACACGATAGGTGAATTACAGGAGCATTTCGGTCATCTGGTTACTCCGGTGCAGTTTCCCGCTGAAGAGGGGCCAGGGCACCACATCCTCATTGATGTGCTCCTCATGAAACAGCTTGAGTTCAACCCTGACAGACCCGGCAGCATGATGGTGTCGGACATTCCCGACCTCTACCTGAAACGCGCCGAATCACTCCACCAGCAGCTGGTTGAAGCGGTAGCCGAGACTGATGAAGAATTGATGGAGCGCTTTTTTGAAAAGGGCACCCTCACTGAAGACGAACTCCGGGCAGGAATCAAAACCGCGATGGTATCGAGAACCATTTTCCCGGTCTTCTGCACCTCCCCGCTTCATCTCATCGGAACAGAACGGCTACTGAACACCGTAGTGAACCTCTTCCCCTCCCCGATTGAGCGCGGCCCCGAACACTCGCTCTGCCGGTCGGACGACAGCGAACAGCTGCTCGAGCCCGATCCGAAGGGGGGGACTGTCGCCTTCATCTTCAAAACAATGAGTGAGCCCCGGGTTGGTGAGATATCCTACCTGCGCGTCTATTCGGGCCATCTCGAGTCAGGCCATGAGCTACAGGATGTTCAGACAGGACAGATCGAAAAGCCCGGACAGATTTTCACCATGGTTGGAGAGAAACGGCTCCCTGTTGACAGCCTCCTTGCCGGTGACATCGGGATGGTAGTGAAACTGAAGGATGCGCATACCAACGATACCCTTGCCGATAAGGGAACGAACTGCCGCATCAGCCCCATCATCTTTCCTGAACCTGTGCTGGCCACGGCAATCGTTCCGGCTGCTCAGGGTGACGAGGAAAAGATTTCATCGGGGCTGCACCACCTTCATGAAGAGGACCCCAGCTTCAGCATCGGTCATTCGGTGGAGTTTAACCAGACCATCCTGAAAACTCAGGGAGAGACCCATCTCGAAACCATCCTCAGCCGCCTGCACGACAAATTTAATGTGCAGGTTGAAACTGCGCCGCTTCGGGTGCCTTACCGCGAAACCATCAGAACCTCGGCTTCGGCACAGGGACGGCACAAGAAACAGTCCGGCGGACGGGGCCAGTATGGCGATGTCTGGCTCAGACTCGACCCTTTGACTCGCAACAGCGGGTTTGAGTTTTCGAGCGAGGTCGTGGGCGGCGTTGTACCGACCCGATACATACCGGCCATTGAGAAAGGACTTCGCGAAGCGATCGTATCAGGACCGCTCACCGGCTATCCCGTAGTTGACCTCAAAGCAGCTGTATATGACGGCTCTCATCACCCTGTAGACAGCTCTGAGGTCGCATTCAAGATTGCCGCCGGCCTGGCATTCAGAAGTGCAATCGAGAAAGCAAAACCGGTGGTGCTTGAACCGGTTGTGAGCGTTGAGGTGCATGCGCCTGACCAGTATACCGGAGAAATTGTGGGCGACATTTCATCACGACGGGGAAAAATTCTCGGGATGGAAGCCGATGTGCGCATGCAGATTATCAAGGCCCAGATGCCAGAGGCCGCAATGCACGAGTTCCATCATTCACTCACACGACTGACGCAGAGCCGGGCGAGATACTCCTACAATTTCAGCCATTATGAGGAGGCTCCTATGGATGTGGTTCAGCAGCTGATTGCCGACAAAGAGGACTGAGGTATTCAGAGCGCTCCCAGAAGGGAGCGCAACTTCAGCCACCAAACAATCCATACCGCCTCGTGGATGTTCTGCCGCGTCATTTTTGACTCTCCCACCGTCCTGTCAACAAAGACAATAGGAATTTCACGGATTGAAAACCCTTTTTTCCAGACTCTGAAACTCATCTCAATCTGGAACGAGTAGCCCTGAGAGGTGACACGGCGAAGATCAATCGCCTCAAGAGCCTCCCGACGAAAACACTTGAACCCCCCGGTGGGGTCGGCAATGGGTAAACCTGTCACCATACGGGTATAGATGCTGGCCATTCGTGAAAGCACCAGCCGTCCAAGCGGCCAGTTGACCACATTGACTGTATTGTTTACATAACGGGATCCGATAACAAGATCGGCTGAGCAAGCCTCTTTCAGGAGTCCGGCTATCATTGCCGGATCGTGAGAAAAGTCGGCATCCATTTCAAGAATGAATCGGTACCCCCTCGCAAGCGCGTAGCGGAAACCCGCCAGATAGGCAGTACCGAGCCCCAGTTTCCCTGAACGCTCAATAAGCGCTATTGAAACATTCTCTTTCTGGCGCTGGCGCACAACATCGGCGGTTCCATCCGGAGAACTGTCATCAATCACGAGTACATCGAGCTCATGGGGGTACAAGGCAGCAAGCGCGTCAAGCATGCGTCCTATATTCCTTGCTTCACAATAAGTCGGAATGATGACAAGCGACTGGCTCATGGACTGGTTCAGTGAATTGTTATAAGTATGCAAAAAAAAAGCATTGCCCCGCTGTGACAATGCTTTTTCAAAATCAGTTGATCTATTTTGCCCTCTTCAGCGAACCTCTCTGTGGAAACGGTGAAGAAAACGAAGGTCAAAATCAATTCTCTCCGGAGGCGTATAGGTAAAGTCAAGCGTCTCACCTTCAGGAAGAACTTCCAACAGGGCTCCGGATGGGCACTCATCAGCGGAGAAGCAGGCTGAGCATGAGATGCATGCATTCTGGTCTATGTAACAACGGAAACCACCCTCCTGCACATCACCATAAAATTTATATCCAATGGCGTTGACCTTGGGTGGACATTTATCGAGGCAGAGTCCACAGCCAACACAGAGGTTTTCAAGAATAAAATAATGCTTTTTGGCCCTTGGAGCAGCTTTTTTTATCGGCGGCTTTCCTGGCGTTGCTGGAGCTGCTTTTGCTACAGGTGCTGCCGGTTTAGGGGTTGATGCAGCCGCTACAGGCTTTGCCCCGGGAACAGGTTTGGCGCCTGCGGCCGGCTTTGCACCAGGTGCAGGTTTCGGAGCAGCTTTTGCAGCCGGTTTTTTGTAGGGAAGGGCAGACTCCTGAGCAACGCCGCAACGACCGATATTAACATTCAGTGGCTCCAGCCTGGCTTTTCCAGCCTGCTTTGGCGCTGCCGTTTTGGTTGCAACAGCTTTCGGCGCTCCCTCTACAGGCGAAGCAGCCTTTGGTGCAGCAGCCTTTGGCTCTGCCGGCGTTGGTGCCGGCTTGACTGCAGGCGGCTTAGGTGTTCCCGTCTGTTTTACAGGATCGGCCATCAGAAAACCCTCCTCTTGATTTGCATAATAATCTTATTGCCTTCAGCGCATTCACAGCCGGAGCGGCGTTGTGCCACTCCGGCGTGGAGTTCATGCAGTTCAGGCTATCAGTTTCATCAGATAGTCTACAACCTGAGTCAACAGAGCCTGTCCGCTGACAGCAGCGTCACTCACAGTCGGAGGCAGGGGTGAATCGGTCTGGTAGAATCCGTTGGCAATAAAGAGGAATACCAGCATGAATGTTCCTCCAAAGTACAGGAATGTACCTGCAAGCTTTGAGTCGGAGATTGTCAGAACCGGGAAACGGAACTGTACATCTCTGTTCAGGAATTTCTTACCGAGCCAGCGAATGGTACGGGTCTGAATATCAGCACCTTCAAGACGGGAGCCGCGATCCTCGAACCATACCGCAAAGCTGATGAACCAGATAAGATGGCCTATCATCAGGATTGTGGAGAGGTGCGAGCTTGAGAAAATAGTCACCGTCTCAGTCCAGAAGTAGTAGAAGATGCCAGAGGTATAGTGGTGCGCAAGGCCAGCCACCGAATCCCATGCTTTCGCATCGGCCGCAGGGACACCGTACATCATTGATGCAATCCATGCGCCATCAATATACCAGCAGACTGCTGAAAGACCTTTCACTCCCCAGAGCATTGCGAACCAGAGCTGATCCTGAATGGATACACCGCAGGTTCCGCCGTACACAGGACCAAGGCAAGGGAACGAGTAGGAATTTTTCTTGAGCCCGAGGTCATCCCAGAGGGGTGAGGTGTGGGCGAAGAACGCAATGCGTACAAGAGCAATAAGAGAGAAGAGCGAACCGGCCACAATGACATGCACCATAACCCAGTCATTGATGCTCGGATCGGCAAACATCCACTGGAACATCGGCAGAGGCTTCAGCCAGTAGAACGACATCATGATGTTGGTGCCGAAAATGTTCAACTCGCAAATCGTGTTCCATACGATGACCGCATAGACGGACAGCATGGTGGCAAAACAGAGAGCCATGACTGTTCCGAGAATTTTAACCTGAACTTCCTGATCGCGGCCCTTAGTGATCCAAATGGACTTGATCTGGTTGTAGAGGCCGTTGAGCTGGATTTTAAGGAGATACTGTCCGCCATGGTAGACACCGGCAAAGACATAGAGCACACCACAGATGATGTGGTTGAAGGTAATCAGATTGATGACAACCCTCGACATGCCGAATGACTGACCGTTCTTCGGAAGAATTGCGAAAGGAGCGAATTCAGAGAACTCCTTGCTTCCGGAAACGATTCTGCCTCCCTCCTGAACGAAGTCATAGCTGACCCGATTGAAGGGCTCACCGTAGAGGTAAAAAACAAGTTTATCAAGTTCTTGATAGTAAGGCGCAAAGGAGGGCTGCTGGAAGGCCACAAAAGCTATGACGCCTATAGCGATGTTAATGTAACCTATGGCGGTAAGGTGAACAGAGAATGCCGCCTTCATGTCGTCATTGAGGTGGATGGCCGCATTCGGGGGGTTGTTCCACCAGTAGAGTCCAAGAGCAAAGAAAACTGCAAACCATACAAAAGACATGAAAGTCTCTGAATTGATGGTCTGGAAATCAGGAACCGGCGCATAACCAAGGAGGAGCCACATCAGCAGACCCCAGCCAAGGAAGAGCAACGACATATAGACTGCGTGCGGTCCAAGAGCGTCCTTGTAGGTTTTTGCGCTTGTTCCATTGAACACCGCATCACCGAACTTGCCGAGGAAACGGAAGTCGCGGAAGTTTCCCGCGCGACCCGTAAACGGATTGGTCAAATTGTGGGTCCAGTGACGCCATCCACCAAAAAGAAGAATGGATCCCGAAAGGAAATGAAATGCAGCCCAGCCGAGAAGATTGGTGGCTGCCTGCTGAAGATCAGCGGTATTGGTGCTGTAAGTATCAATGCCCAGCGACACCATACGGGGCTTGATTGTCAGATAGAACCAGTTGTCATGAAAACCCGGGCCGCCACCGAGAAAGGCGGGAAAGACCTGAATTCCAGAGACATAATAAATGGCCATAAGGAACCCCAGAACACCGAGAAGGGCCAGATGACCGCCAACGACCTGTTCGTCGTCAATCTTGTCGGTATCAAAAATCTGATACCACTTGGTGGTTCTGGTTTCAGTGCGCTGGAAAAGGAACCGCCTCATTTTCGCAGCATCCTGCTCCTTGATGACGGAGGGCGCTCCGGAAGCCCCATTGCCTTTAGGAGAAGGAGCGTTCCCCTTGGGAGGCGGAACCTTCGCTTTTGGCACGGCTCCGGCCGGATTCACTTGTTCAGCCATTGTATTTCTCTCCTTTTTTTGAACATATTTCAGGTTGAAGAAACCAAAAAATAAACCCGTTCCGTCCCAGCTACCAATCACCTCCGGACTACGCGAAACAATGGAATAAGAGAGTCAGCCATCACTACCAGCCCACGGCCATAGGATAACCCATACTTTCATTGCTGCAGCTGCAGAACATTTGGCGCGCACTGCCTGTGTCCATTAGAGCATACAGGCATGTCTGGCGCATTAAGGAATAAAATAAGAAAAAAAGTTTAATAATAAATATTTTTGCCCGGCCATTGCCCGGCTATTGTTTTATTATAAAGCACGAAAGCCGCTGTTTCGAGGGCGGCACCGAAATGCGGGGCATCAGGAACAGGCCCGATATGAACAAACATGAGGAAAAACATTTCATGACAGAGGAGATTTCATTCAGCAAGCTTTCGGGAGCAGGCAACGACTTTGTGGTTATTGACAACCGCGACTGCTCCCTCTCACTCAGCCAGCAGGAAATTGCCGGAATGTGCAGGAGACGAACCGGCATCGGGGCCGACGGACTGATTCTCATTGAGCCTTCGGCCTCGGCGGACTTCATGATGAAGTATCACAATGCCGATGGGCATTTAGGCAGCATGTGCGGCAATGGCGGCCGGGCAGCTGTATGGTTTGCCCACAGCATCGGCATTCCTTTTGGTGATGATAAAGGATGCCGGTTTGAGGCGGGAGGCCATACCTACAGAGGCTGGATTACTGCGCACGAAACTGTCCGTCTCCAGATGCTTGAGCCCAAAGGCTTCCGTGAGGAGATAGACACAGGGAAAGGAGCCTGCCATTTTGTTGATACCGGCTCCCCTCACGCCATTTTTTACACTACCGGACTTGAAGGGGTTGATGTGGTGGGACGGGGAAGCGAAGTGCGCCACAGGACAGACCTTTTCCAGGGAGGCACGAATGTCAACTTTATTGAGGTTACCTCTCCTGACAGCCTCAGCCTGCGCACCTTTGAGCGGGGTGTAGAGGATGAAACCCTAGCCTGCGGGACAGGCGCCGTTGCTGCCGCCATCATGAGCCACCGCCTCGGGATGACTCCCGCCACCACGGTTCAGGTAAGGGTACAGAGCGGCGACACGCTAGAGGTGCGCTTCAGCAGCGACATGAAAGATGTCTTTCTCAAAGGACCGGCGCGGATCATTTACCGCGGAACGACAACTGCCAGCTGAGGTGAGCCGAAATGGATGAAGAGTCTTGAAGGGTTTGTGAACTTTTTACGCTCGATTTCTATTTATCTTGTCTGCAGCGGTCGAAGGCGGCCGGCTCACTATGTTAAGTCAAACCTCTAAACGGAGAACATGATTATGGAAAAATGGGTCTGTGTACCTTGCGGCTATGTGTACGATCCCGAAGTCGGCGATCCCGACAGCGGCGTTGCGCCCGGAACTGCCTTTGCAGATATTCCAGATGACTGGGTATGCCCGGTCTGCGGCGTTGACAAAACTCTCTTCGAGCCCTACAGCGAATAGAGCGATACCGGCTGAACTGACACTGAAAGCAGAAGCGAAACGCTGCATAAATGCGGCGTTTCGCTTTTTTCGTTCTGGAGCATCCCGGGGAAACGAAACTCAGGGTGCTGAGCGTTCAGGCCAGAGCGCCTGGTCAATCAGGTAGCGGGGCACTCCGCGATTCACAGTGTCAGCGGGCACCACATCGGGCTCCCGTCCCGTCATCTCCCGGTACCCCGGCAGTACAATTCCGCGACGGACCATGACCCTGTAAATAATGGCTGATCGGTTTCGGACATAGCGGGTGCCGCCAGTGGGCGACCAGCGGATCGGATTGGGAAGAACTGCGGCAAGACGGGATGCCTGCAACGCTGTGAGACGGGCTGCACTGATGCCGTAGTAATGGCGGGAGGCTGCTTCAATACCGAAAATGCCGTCACCCCACTCCGCCACATTGAGATAGATCTCAAGAATTCGCTGCTTAGAGAGCGCTCGCTCGATGCGCCATGTAAGAATAGCCTCCTTTACTTTTCGGATCGGGTTTTTCGAGGGGGAAAGCCAAAGGTTTTTGGCAAGCTGCTGGCTGATGGTGCTTCCGCCCATCGCAATTTTTCGCTCCTTGAGGTTTTTTTCTAGCGCTCGCTCCATAGCCTCGTAATCAAATCCCTCATGTTGCCAGAACTTGTCGTCTTCGGCAATCAGCACCGCCTTGAGAAGGTTGCCGGAAATTTTCCGAAGCGGCACCCATTCATGACTCACCCGACGGTCAGCCCATCCGGCACTCTGCCAGGCTTTCTGGCGGTACTCCATAAAGGAGGTTGTTTCCGGATTGGTGCTCTCAAGTGAGGAGACATCGGGAACAATGAAGTACCGAAGAATGTCGAGAAGAAAGACAAGAACAACAAGAACCGCACTATTTCTGATGAACTTCATTGGTCAATCGGTTTTTTGCGCTACATTTTTCTCATGGAGGGCCTGAATGGAAATGTATGACAAAAATCACCAAAACAGAGGAACCTTCGCTCATGAAATACACTCTTATGCTCGCCATGGCGGGCCTGCTTTCAACCTCACTTCTGCAGAACACCGACGCTGCTGAACCCGATGGACGAGAGGTATTTACAAGAAATTGCAGTGTCTGTCACACCATCAATCCCCCTCCCAAAACCGCTCCGCCCATCGGGCCGGTAGCCGGAAGATACCGTCAGAAATTCAGCACGAAAGCCGAAGGGGTTGCATATATGGTGAATTTCATCAAAGCTCCCTCCAAAGAAAAATCCGTTGTTGACACTGACGCCATAGATCGTTTTGGCCTTATGCCGCCAATGCCGGGTCTGGATGAGAAGGAGCTGACAGCTGTTGCCGGATGGATATGGGATCAGCCATGGGGAGGCAGAGGCCAGGGAGGGGGCCAAGGGAAAAAGGGGCAGGGTAACGGAGATTGCCAGTAAGCTGACCAAAACGAAACAAAAAGAGCCCGGAACACTGTCCCGGGCTCATCATCTCAGCGTACCCTTGGGCAGACTCGAACTGCCGACCCACAGTTTAGGAAACTGTTGCTCTATCCACTGAGCTACAAGGGTATAATCTTAAGGCGTGAATTTAGCACCTTTGCCATAAAGAAACAAGAGCCCCCCGGGGGGCTACTTGCGGCCGAACATGTGGTCGAGCTGGCCGAGAGTCATTTTGATGATGACCGGACGGCCATGCGGGCAGCAATAAGGGTCGCGGGTTGCAAAGAGGCTGTCTATCAGAGAGCGCATTTCCTGGAGTGAGAGCTTCTGGCCGGTCATGATGGCATTGCGGCAGGAGTATGATTTTGCCAGATTGTCGCGTTTTTCAAGCTTGAGCTTTGACGCATTCTCACTGTATTCGGCAATCATATCCTGCAGTATGGTCACTTCGCTCCCGGGCCTGACATCCTGAGGAACCCCTTCAATCATCACTGTGCGGTTTCCAAACAGGCTGAGGTTGAAACCGAGGCGGTAGAGATCGTCCCGGATCTCTTCAAAAATCTCCCAGTCCCATGGCCGGAACTCCACCTTCTGGGGGAAAAGCAGCTGCTGGGAATTCGGAACACTTGTCTCCATTACATCGACCGCCCGTTCATAGAGTACCCGCTCGTGGGCAACATGCTGGTCGATAATCATCAGCCCGGTCTTGATCTGGCAGATCAGATATTTGTTGTGGAGCTGCCAGATTTTCACCTCGGCGGCTGCATCCCCAAGAGGGACCTCATCCTCATTACCACCTGAACCTGCCAGCGGAGCTGTTCCCTCAAAACCGGCCGAAGGTTGGGGCGGCGAAAACAACTGTTCCTGAAACCCTGCAGGAAGATTTGCGGGAGGACGCGAAGCGCTGAAAGCCCCTTCACGGTAGTTACGGTAAAGCTCACCCTTAGTCACCGCCGGCTCCGCCACATCCTGAAATGCAATGGGACGGGGGGAGGGGTAGCCGGTCGGGGCGACGGGCGGTGAATCGCCCGGTGCAAGATCCGGAGAAAAGTCATATGAGCGCACCGCGCGCTTGATGACAGGATAAAACATGTTGCGGACATTCCGTTCATCCTCAAAGCGCACTTCAAGCTTGGCGGGATGCACATTCACATCAATACGGGAGGGGTCCATCTCAAGAAACAGCAGGGCAAAAGGCGCCTGTCGTTCAACAAGCAGTTCGCCGTATGCCTGCTGCAGCGCCTGAGTGAGCATCCTGTTCTGCACCAGTCGACGGTTGATGAAGAAATACTGGTCGAGACGACGGCGTTTCTGCAGTGCTGGCCGGCCAATGAATCCCCGAATGGAGAGAAAGTCGTTCTCTTCGGTAACGGGAACGAGACTCTCAGCAAAACCGCTTCCGTAAAAGAAATCCAACCTCTCGTTGAGGTCTGAGGTCCTGAAATTAAAGAGCTCTTCGCCATCGTTAACCATCTGCCATGAAATATCGGGGCAGGCAAGAACGAGCGAGCGAACCAGTTCATAGATATGGCCGTACTCGGTGGCATTCGATTTCAGAAACTTGCGCCGTGCGGGAACATTGTAAAAAAGGTTACGGACACTGATGGAGGTTCCCCGCTCCCCCTGCACCTCCGACTCTTCAACAAGCACTCCCCCCTCATAGCGGAAACTGAGGCCGAGAGAGCGCCCCTCGACGGCGGTTCTGAGCTCAAAATGCGATACCGAGGAAATGCTGGCAAGCGCTTCTCCCCTGAAACCGAGGGTGGAAAGATCCTCAAGGTCTTCAACATCCCGGATTTTGCTGGTCGCAAACCGCTCCACACTCAACAGTGCGTCATCACGCTCCATACCGCAGCCATCATCAACAATCCGGACAAGTTCTTTGCCCGCATCGCTGATGATCACGCTTATTCTGTCGGCACCGGCGTCAATGGCGTTTTCCAGCAGCTCCTTGACAACAGAAACCGGCCGCTGGACCACCTCACCGGCGGAAATTTTATTGGCCACACTCTCGGGCAGCCGGGCAATACCTGCCATTCTTCGTTCTCCTGAATGAATCAACTGTATTCCAATCTTATCAAAAACCTCTCCGTTCCCCCCGAAGAAATCCGCCATGTTTCTTTATTCCGACGATGAGTCGGACCGCCGAAGCGATTCCCAGAGCATCCTAAGTGCTGCCTGGCTGAAACGAAGCTTATTCTGGAGCCTGTCGCCATGCATGAAAAGCACTGAAGACTCTACATGAGGCCCCGGACTGCCAGCAGTCTGACGGGCAAGCCCGAGAGCAAGCATGCCAACAGGCTTGTCGGGGGTTGCGCCTCCGGGGCCGGCTATGCCTGTGATGGCAAGGGCAACACTGGCACCGCTTCGCTGCAGGCAGCCCATCGCCATAGCCCTGGCAACCTCCCCGCTTACTGCCCCAAAGGCATCCAGCAGGCCTCTGCTGACACCAAGCTGCTCCTCCTTGGCCATGTTGCTGTACACGATAAATCCTCCGGTAAAGACCTCGGAGGAACCTGCCACATCGGTTATCCGGCTGGCCACCAGCCCGCCTGTACACGACTCGGCAACAGCAAGCGTTTCCCGCTGCCGACGGAGCATATCGAGAATGGTCTCTTCAATACTCCGGTTTCCAACGGTATAGACAAACTCCTTTGCAAGGGTGCTGATGGCCCCGGCAACAGCGGCGTTTTCCGCCTCAGCCCTCTCCCTCAAGTCTGCAATGGTGCTGACCATCACATCAACTCCGGCACCATGGGGAAGGTAGGCGACGGTGGTCCCTTCGGGGAGGGAGTCCTCCACGGAAACAATCATCTCTGCAAGCGTTGATTCACCGATGCCGATGGTCCTGACGGGGGTATGGATGATAGTAGTCTCAGAGCGCTCCCTCACCCATGGCAGTACAGTGCCCTCCATCATCGCCTGCATCTCCACCGGAACACCGGGCATAAGCACCAGATGGCGCTGGCTAAAGCGGGGGGCACAGCTGATGATCATGCCAGCCGCCGTCCCCTTGATATTGGGTATAGCCAGAGACCCCTCAACCACCATCGCCTGACTTCGCATCAGCTCCGTCATTTCCCGCCCACGGGCGCTGACTCTCAACTCAACTTCGCGAAGGGATGCGGGATCCAGAGTGAGCCCCCGGCCGAGAAGCTTCTGCGCTGCATTGCGGGTTCGGTCGTCGCGCGTCGGACCCAGGCCACCGGTCACCAGCACCAGTTCACTGCGGCCAAGCGCTTCGGAAAACACATCCTGCATCTCGTCCTCACAATCGGAACAGGCCGTTATCCTTCTGAGGGGAACGCCTTCAAGCGAAAGCATAGCGGCAATTTCCGCCGCATTGGTATTGACGCGCTGACCCTTGAGCAGCTCATCGCCTATGGAAACAATCTCCGCATGCATCATGGCCCTCTCCCCGCTAAACAAGATGGCCGGCAAGGCGAAGGATGTCGGCAAACACTCCACCGGCAGTCACCTCTCCTCCAGCACCGGGTCCTTTCACCACAAGTGGAGTATCGAGATACCGGTCGGTAGTAAAGACCACCATATTTTCGGAACCGTTGAGGCCTGCGAGCGGGCTTGTGAGAGGAACCTGCCTGACGCCAATTGTGGCTTTCCCATCCCGGATTTCCCCGGTATAGGATATGGTCATTCCTTTCTGAGCGGCCTTTTCCATTGCTTCAGCATAGCCTGCGTCAACTTCCCCGAGACGCTGAAGGAACTCTTCTGTCGTCATATCGCCCCGAAGCCCTTCCGGAACAAGGCTTTCACACACCACATCACTGTATTCAAGTTCAAAGCCGAGCTCCCGGCCGAGAATCAGAAACTTGCGGGCAAAATCAGCCCCGGAAAGATCATCGCGCGGATCGGGCTCAGTGTACCCCGCCTCTTTCGCCCGGCGCACAATGTCGCTGAACCGTCCGCCACCACGCATTTCGTTGAAAATGAAGCTCAAGGTACCCGAAAGCACCCCCTCAATGCTTCGTATCCGGTCTCCGCTGTGTTTCAGATCATTCAGGGTGTTGATGATCGGTAGCCCTGCGCCCACATTAGTCTCATAGAGGAATCGCGCCGTGCTTTGCCGTTCAGCCTCCCTGATGGCGGCGTAGAGCGGCCAAGAACCGGCCATGCCGAGCTTGTTTGCGGTAGCAACGGAGATGCTGGCGTTGAGCAGGTCGGGATAGAGAGCGGCCACATCAGCCGAAGCGGTACAGTCGACAAAGATGGTATTGTGCAGGTTTTTCTCTCTGATAAAATCAAGATACCCCCCGATACCCTCAAAGCCTTCACGGGGACGCATCGCGTCCTGCCACCGCCCAAGATCTATCCCCTCTTCGGCGTATGCGATACTTCGGGTATTGGCCATGCCGGCCACAACCACATCCAGGTTCTGCGCCTCACGGAGTGTCATTCGGTGGGCACATATCTGGCCGATAAGACTTTTGGCAATGGTGCCGGTCCCGGCAAGAAAAAGGTGGACCTTTCGGCGTGAGAGAAAGAACGATTCATGAATGCAGTTAAGCGCCTTGTCCTCGTTGTGGCTTTCAACAACGGTGGAGATGTTCATCTCGTTGGCTCCCTGAGCAACGGCAATGACATTGATGCCGTTTTTGCCAAGTGTTTCGAACAGTTTGGCTGAAACACCGGGGTGCCCCGACATGTTGTTACCAACAACGGCAATCATGCAGAGATTTCTGCGGACTGAAATGGAATCTATCTGGCGTGCGGTAATTTCCGAACGGAATTCCTCTTCAAGAACCGACCGTGCCCCTGCAGCCTGCGACGGACTGATAGCAAGGCTGATGGACTGCTCACTTGATGCCTGAGAAATAAAAATAATGTTGATCCGGTGGCGTGCCAGACACGAAAAGAGGCGCGAAGCTATGCCGGGCACGCCAACCATGCCGCTGCCCGACAGGTTCAGGAGTGCTACCTTGTTGATGGAAGTCAGCCCGGTTACCTGCCGGCGGCGCGTGTCGTCGCCCTTCACCTCTCCCTCAACCCGTGTTCCGGGTGCTTCGGGATTGAATGCGTTTTTGATAACAATGGGTATGCCCGCCTTCATGGCTGGCTGCACAGCAAGCGGATGGAGAATTCTTGCGCCGGCATGGGAGAGCTCCATTGCCTCCGTATAGCTGATATAGGGAAGAACGCAGGCATCAGGAACCCGCTTAGGATCAGCGCTGAAAAATCCGTCAACATCGGTCCAGATCCAGACCTCGTCAGCACCCAGCGATGCAGCAAGAATTGTTGCCGTATAGTCGGAACCGCCGCGGCCAAGAGTGGTAAGCAGGCCATCCGGGGAGGCTGCAATAAAACCAGTTACAACAGAAAGGTTGCTGCCCCGCATGAGACGGGCCTTACTTTTCTCCCGGCTCATGGCCATATCAACTCTGGCATCAAGAGATGCGCCGTCAGTCACAATCAGTTCACGGCCATCAACCCTTTCAGCTGCAATGCCTCGGGAATTGAGCCATCCGGAGACAATCAGCGCCGAGAGGCGTTCTCCGAAACTCTGCACCATTGCCGAACTCCTGTCTGAGAACTCACGGAGCAGAAAGATGCCGTGCAGAATGTCATGAAGCTCGTCAAGTTCGCTCCTCATGGCCTCCGAAAGCTGCCGGGGAGGGGCCGCCGAAAACAACTCATCAACAATGCCGATGTGAAGCCCTTCAAGTTCATCACAGAGCGTCCGGTAACCGGGCTCACCGATGCTTGCCCTGCGGGCAGTTTCAAGCAGACGGTCAGTCACCCCTTTCAGGGCCGAGACAACAACCACCAGCCCGTCACTCTGCAGTGCATTGTCAATACTCTCCGACACCTTCCGGATCCGGTCGGCCGAACAGAGCGAGGCCCCCCCGAACTTATATATTTTCATGCTCCCTTGAATACCTTTGTTTGAAGGGGCGCTGCCCCTTGAAAAAACGAAAAAAGAAGTTCAGCCATTTCGGCCTAAAAAACAAATCTCTTGAGTCCTCACTGTCCCTCACACGCCCCGCAGCCAGGCACCAAAAAAAAGCGCCCGGTAACGGGCGCTTTCAGTAAACCGGAGTCGAAAGTGATCAAGGCTCAGTTCTGAAGTGCGTCCGCTCCACCTACAATTTCACTCAGCTCTTTGGTGATGGCAGCCTGCCGCGCACGGTTGTAGCTGATGTTGAGAGTGCGGAGTAGCTCCTTTGCGTTTTCGGTAGCCGAATCCATGGCTGTCATCCTCGCTGCCTGCTCGGCGGCGTTGGACTCCAGCATCATTCTCCACACCTGGGTGTTGAGATGCTTCGGGACCAGCTCGCTGATGATGGCAGAGGGAGATGGCTCATAGATATAGTCGCCCCCCGCCGCACCCTCTGTCTCTTCAGAGCTTATAGGAAGCAGCGTCTCGGCTTTCAGCACCGGTGCAAGCACCGACTTGAACTCGTTGTATACTACAACAACTTTGTCGACCTCACCCTTGAGGTACAGTGAAGAAGCCGTCTCGGCAATTTCCTGAGCGGTCGAGAAATCCAGGTTCTGGAATACGGAAGGATAGCCTTTCAGGATGCTGTACCCTCGTTTGCGAAAAAAGTCGAGACCGCGGCTTCCGGCACAGATCATGCTGAGTCGCCCGGCGGCATTCAGTTCGCCGTACTCTTCATTGACGACTCTCTGGGCAACCTTGATGATATTGGTATTGAAGCCACCGCAGAGCCCCCTGTCGGAGGTAATCAGAATCACCAGCGCACCACGGAGTTCCGGGCGAGCGGAAAGCAGCGGATTTTCCGATGTATCAACTTTGGCCGAGAGCGATCCCAGCATTTCGCTGAGCTTGGCGGCATAGGGTCGGGCCATGATAGCCCTCTCCTGCGCACGCCTCAGCTTGGCAGCGGCAACCATTTTCATTGCCTTGGTCACCTGCTGCGTTGAAGTCACACCCTTGATTCGAACTCGTATATCCTTTAATGTAGGCATGTAGTACGGGTCGTTAATAAATTATCGTAAATACCCCTGCGCCCGAATTGTTCAGGCCTTTGCCTTCTCATTGAAGGTGGTGATGAATTTAGCCGCAGCCTCTTTCAGCCCGTTTGCTGTATCCGGCTCAAGCGAACCCTTTTCCACAATGGATTTCAGGATTTCAGGATGCTTGAGCTCAAGCATGGCAAGGAAATCCTCTTCAAACTTCCTGATATGGTCTACGGCAACAGCGTCAAGAAGACCCTGGGTGCCGAGGAAGATGATGGCAACCTGCTTTTCAACAGGCATCGGGACATACTGGCCCTGTTTGAGAATTTCAACCAGACGGGCACCGCGGTCAAGCTGTGCTTTGGTGGTTTTGTCAAGATCGGAGCCGAATTTGGAGAAGGCTTCAAGCTCGCGGAACTGCGCAAGGTCAAGACGGAGGGTACCGGCAACTTTTTTCATTGCCTTGATCTGTGCCGCACCGCCAACGCGCGATACCGAGATACCGACATTGATTGCAGGACGCTGACCGCTGTTGAAGAGATTGGACTCAAGGAAAATCTGGCCATCAGTGATGGAAATCACATTGGTCGGAATATATGCCGACACATCGCCCGCCTGAGTCTCAATGACCGGGAGCGCCGTCAGGCTTCCGCCGCCCTTCACCATCGGCTTGAGATCCTCGGGAAGGTCGTTCATTTTTTTAGCAACTTCAATATCGTCGGTGATCTTTGCTGCTCTTTCAAGCAGACGGGAATGCAGGAAGAACACATCACCGGGGTAGGCTTCGCGTCCCGGCGGACGACGGAGCAGGAGGGAGAGCTGACGGTAGGCCACAGCCTGTTTGGACAGATCATCATAAATGACCAGCGCATGACGGCCGGTATCGCGGAAATATTCGCCAAGTGCTGCGCCTGCAAACGGAGCGATGAACTGCAGCGGTGCAGGATCGGAAGCGGTTGCGGAAATAACTGTGGTGTACTCCATTGCGCCGTGCTTCTCAAGGGTGTTGACCACCTGAGCGACGGTTGAACCTTTCAGGCCGATGGCAACATAGATGCAGTATACCCCTTTGCCCTTCTGGTTGATGATTGTGTCAAGCGCAACAGCGGTTTTGCCTGTCTGGCGGTCACCGATGATAAGCTCGCGCTGACCGCGGCCGATGGGAATCATGGAATCAATTGCCTTGAGACCGGTCTGAAGCGGTTCGTGCACAGACTTGCGATAGATGACGCCGGGAGCGCGGCGCTCAAGAGGAAGGCGGATGGATGTTTCAATGGTGCCTTTGCCGTCAATCGGCTCACCGAGAGGATTGATGACTCTGCCGAGCATAGCCTCGCCAACAGGAACAGATGCGAGAATACCGGTCCGTTTTACCGTATCTCCTTCTTTCACGGCATTGGATGCGCCGAACATGACAGCGCCTACATTGTCTTCTTCAAGGTTAAGAGCCATGCCCATGATGTTGTGGGGGAACTCCAGCAGTTCACCTGCAGCTGCTTTTGACAAACCGTAGACACGGGCGATACCATCACCGACCTGCAGCACGGTTCCCACATCATAAACTTCCGCTTCGGACTCAAAGCCGGCAAGCTGCTTGCGAAGTATGGATGAAACTTCATCAGGCCTGACTGTTGTAGACATATGTTTTCCGCTTGGTATGTTAAGAAAAGAGAAAGATTCTGCTTACCTTCTTTTGAAATCAGGCGGGTGCTCTTACCTTTCCAAAAATAAAAGCCAAATTTAACGAAAAGCTTTTAGTTATTCAAGCACTCTCTCGCAATTGAACAGCTAAGTTTTACGACAGCCCGCCCAAGGCAAGAAACAGCAGGAATTCTGCATCTTTCGAAAACGGTATGAAATCAGTCAGGGGATTCGCTTCAGCAACCGTCGGAAATGTGGCCTGCGGTTTTGATATACTCGGGTTTGCCATTACCGAGCCGGGTGACGAGGTCATACTCACCCGCTCTGAACGCAAACACACCGGGTGCCCTGTCACGATATCTTCCATTTCGGGCGATGGCGGGAAACTGCCTCTTGACCCCCGGAAAAACACCTCAAGCTTCGTTGTCCTCAAATTCCTCGAGTACATCCGTACCCACAAGGGGCAGGACTGCACCGGCCATATTTCGCTCGAACTGAAAAAACACCTGCCGCTCAGCAGCGGCATGGGAAGCAGCGCAGCAAGCGCCGCCGCCGCACTTGCCGCAGCTAATGAACTGCTCGGCCGGCCCTGCACCAAAATGGAGCTGGTCCACTTCGCAATCGAGGGAGAGCGGGTCGCCTGCGGATCAGCCCATGCCGACAATGCAGCACCGGCAATACTCGGAAACTTTGTTCTCATTAGAAGCTACACGCCGCTGGACCTCATTGTCATCCCTCCGCCTGAAAAGCTCTTCTGTTCACTGGTTCACCCGCATACAGAACTCAGAACATCATTTGCCCGCTCGGTGCTGCCGACAGACATCACCCTTAAGGACGCAACCCGCCAGTGGGGCAATGTGGGAGCACTGGTTGCCGGACTGCTAACCTCAGATTACGCTCTGGTAGGCCGCTCGCTGGTTGATGTTGTTGCAGAGCCCAAACGGGCTCCGCTGATTCCAGGGTTTGCAGATGTGAAAGAGGCCGCCCTCAAAGCCGGAGCACTCGGCTGCAGCATTGCTGGCTCAGGCCCCTCCATTTTCGCTTTTTCGGACTCAGCCGAAACGGCTCTGTCGGCAGGAGAAGCGATGCAGAAAGCCTTCCTCGCCTCCAAAAACCCCCTCAAATCGGACATGTGGGTGTCGCCGATATGCAGAGAAGGGGCAAGGATTCTCTAATACGCGCCCAATACCTGAACTTTGACGGCTCAATCCATGATCTACTTCAGTACAAGCAAAGCATCGACACCGGTCTCAATAAAACGGGCAACCCTTGAGGGGCTGGCTCCTGACGGCGGACTCTATGTCCCCTCTGATATTCCGACATTTTCACCCGATGAGCTTGCGCTCCTTGATGGCGCAGCCTTCAGCGACATTGCTCTGGCCATAGCCAACAAATTCATCGGAGGGGAGATCCCCCCCGACATTCTGCAGGATCTCGTTGCTTCATGCTACGATTTCCCCACCCCCATTGTCTCTCTTGACGATTCAACCTTTGTTGAGGAACTTTTCCATGGGCCGACCCTGGCGTTCAAGGATTACGGTGCCCGCTTTCTCGGCCGCCTGACCGGCAGATTCGCCGCCGAGGACCACCGCCTCATCACCGTGCTTGTAGCAACCTCCGGCGATACCGGCAGTGCAGTGGCATCGGGCTTTCACGGAATCCCCAACACCCGGGTTGTCATTCTCTACCCTTCAGGAAAGGTAAGCCGTCTTCAGGAACAGCAGCTCACAACCGCAGGCGGCAATGTTCACGCACTTGAGGTTCGAGGCGACTTTGACGACTGCCAAAGGCTTGTCAAAGAGGCTTTTGTCGATCCGGAACTCAGGATGCGCCACACCTTGACCTCAGCCAACTCAATCAACATTGCACGACTGATTCCACAGTCCTTTTACTATGCATGGGCAACACTTGAGCTGAAGAGGCAGTACGGCCTCAAGCAACCCCTCTTCTCCGTACCGAGCGGCAACTACGGCAACCTCACGGCCGGCGTTCTTGCCCGGAGAATGGGCTTTCCCATCGGCCACTTCATAGCCGCCTCCAACACCAACGACAGCGTCACCCGTTATCTCGAAGAGGGCCGCTACGAACCGCGCCCGACCAAAAGGACCCTGTCGACTGCCATGGATGTAGGCAACCCGAGCAACTTTGCCCGGCTTCGCCATTTCTATGGTGACAGCCGCAAGGCAATGGCCGCAGACATTACGGGAATCAGCGTTACCGACAAGGAGACCATGGAAACGATCCGCAGCTCAAGAGAACGCTTTGCCTACCTCATGGACCCCCATACCGCAGTCGGCTTCTGCGCCCTTGAAAAGTACCGGATGAACAGCGGAAGCAGCAGCCCCGGCATTGTCCTCTCCACGGCTCATCCGGCAAAATTTCTTGAAGCGATGAGGGAGGCCCTCCATGAAGAGGTGGAGGTTCCCGAGCGCCTCAGCTGTCTGCTCAGCCTCAAAAAAGAGTCGACCCTCATCAACCCTGATTTCCGCGACCTCTCTTCGTTCCTCCACGGGCTTGACAACTGAACCATGAACATAAGAACAGCTCTTTTCTTCCTGATTCTCATTCCGGTCATGCTCTTTGGCATGCTTCTGGGTATTGTCCTCAATGCAATCGACGGCACCGGCGACCGCTTCCACAGGGTTGCAACTCTTTGGGGCAGGTTCAGCGCATGGGTGTTCGGTATAGAAGTGACGATTGAGGGAGAAGAGAACTATCAGGCCGGAGGAAGCTATCTGGTTGTGAGCAACCATGCCGGCATGGCCGACATACCTCTCCTTCTGGGGTGGATGAAGCTCAATCTGCGATTCGTGGCAAAAGAGGAGCTTGGAAAAATTCCGGTCTTTGGGTGGGCTCTCAAAAGCGGTGGATATGTCATGATCAAGAGAGGCCAGAACCGCGAAGCACTCAAAAGCCTGCTGGCGGCAGCGGAAGTAATCAAAAGCGGAAGGTCAGTCCATATTTTCCCTGAAGGAACCCGCTCAGAAACGGGAGAACTCCTCCCCTTCAAACGAGGGGCCTTCCTCGTGGCCAGAAAAGCCAACGCCGCAGTGCTGCCCATCACCATTGTCGGCAGCCACCTCATTACCCCGAAAAAGAGCCTTGCCATCCACAGGGGGAAAGTCCGTCTCATTATCGGAAAACCCCTCTGCACCTCCGACTTCCCCGATGTGGAATCCCTCATGGAAGCCGCCCGCAAAAGCATAGCAGCAAACCTGTAGAGAAGAATAAACCCTATGGGCACCTCTCTGTTATAATCGTGAGCGCTTCAAGAACGAGGCGGATGGAAACGAACGCAATCGAAGCGCACAGCACAGAAATAGCGGATCCCTTAAGACATAGCGCGGTAGAGGTTAACCATCTCTATGGCGGTCTGCGCAGCATCGAAACCCTTGTTGCCGGCCTTGGTGCCTGCGCGCTCAATAGCCTGTTCGATATTTTCCGTGGTCAGCACACCGAATGCGATAGGCACTCCGGTTTCAAGCGAAGCCTGAGCTATACCCTTTGTAGCCTCAGCGGCAATGACATCAAAATGCGGGGTTGAACCCCGGATAATTGCACCAAGGGTAACAACAGCGTCATACTTGCCGGTAAGGGCGGCCTTTTTGGCGACCATCGGGAGCTCGAATGCTCCGGGGCATCGGTAGATTGCGATATTCTCTTCCGAACCGCCATGGCGACGGATGCAGTCGAGAGCCCCTTCTACAAGTTTCTGGCCGATAAAATCGTTGAAGCGCGAAACCACGAGGGCAATGCGGGCATCCTGTGCGCTGAGGCCACCTTCAATCTGTTTGATCTGCATTGAGTTTGGGTATTTATGGTTATAGGGAGGGCGGACAGTAGCCGAGCATCCGCTCCACAAGATCTATGATAACATGGCCGATGGCAATATGGCACTCCTGCACACGGTCGGCCGAACCGGTATGGGGAACAACAATCTCAAGATCGGCTCTCCCTTTCATAGCACCTCCATCACCGCCAAGCAGGACCAGTGTCTTCATTCCCCGGACACGCGCTGCCTCAAGGGCGTTGAGGACGCTTTGGCTGTTGCCGCTGGTACTTATGCCCACAAGAAGGTCGCCGGTGGCACCGTATGCCTCAACAAGACGGGCAAAAACGGCGTCGTAGCCAAGATCGTTTGCTCCAGCAGTAAGGGCCATGCTATCGCTTGAAAGGGCAATTGCCGCAAGTGCAGGCCGCTGGACGCTGCTTCGGTAACGGATGGTCAGTTCGGTTGCAAGATGCTGAGCATCAGCGGCACTGCCCCCGTTTCCGCATAAAAGCACCCGTCCTCCCCCGTCGAAAGTTTCGGCCATCAGCCTTGACATGGCAACTATCACCGCACTGTTTTCACGGGCAACGCGCTCTTTGAGGCGCGCACTGTATAGCATGGTCTCAAGAACCATCTCCTCATAAGGCGGCCTGTCGTCAAGCCGGCAGCCGCACCCGGGTTTTTGCTTCATCAATCTGATCTTTTTCTCGTTTTCCGACCCTCACCGCATTGCAACAAAATATCCGCATGAATATAGCGAAAAGATCGCGTGCAAGGAAAGCGCCCCTCCCTACCCTTCAGGTGGTTTGAGCGGGGTGCCGCAAAAGCGGCAGAAACGCGAGTCTTCGGAGTGGGTAGCCGAGGGGCAGCCGGGGCAGTATGCGCCTTTGCTCCGGTCACGGCGCAGGGTCGACATTTCAGAGGTAACAATGCCTGTTGGCACAGCAATGACGCTATAGCCGGTTATCATGAGAAGCGCGGCCAGCATCCTGCCAACGGGTGTCTGAGGAGAGATGTCGCCGTAGCCGACCGTCGTCACCGTTACGATTGCCCAGTAGATGCCCTCGGGAATGCTCCGGAATCCATTCGCCTCGCCCTCTATCATATACATGAGAGCGCCAACAATGCTCGCCAGTACAAAAACAAAAAAAAGGAACACAAAAATCTTGCGCGCAGAAGCCGCAATTGAGTCCCTCACGAAGTTCGCCTCTTTGACATACTGCATCAGCTTCAGCAGCCTGAAAATGCGCAGCACCCTGAAAAACCTTATCACCAGAAGATACTGAGTGCCGGGAATGAAGAGGCTGAGCCAGGTAGGAAAAATAGAGAGCACATCAATAATTCCGAAAAAACTGCGCATATAGCGCAGGGAACTCTTTGCAGTGTAGATGCGCAGAAGGTACTCAATACTGAAAAGAAAGGTGAAAAACCACTCAAGCCTAAGAAAGAGAGGACCGTAGATGGCATGGAGCGGGCCGACGCTGTCAAGCATGACAATGAGCACGCTGCAGGAAATGGCGACAATCAGCGCCAGATCAAATGCTTTGGAGGGCAGGGTATCATAGTCGAAAATGATATGCCGCAGCCGCTGTCTCAAGGTAGATTGTTCTCTCATGGCGCTAAAATAAAAACTCCGCCCCCTCTGTGGAAGCGGCGGAGTTTTTTATTGAATCAGCAGTCAACAAGATGCCCCTTAGTGGTACTTGGCGCTCTCTTCTTTAACAAACTCAACCAGCAGCTTCAGGTTGGCAGGGTCAACATCGGGCAGAATGCCGTGGCCGAGGTTGAATACATGACCTGAATTGGCGGTATGCTGTCCGAACTGCTTGAGAATCTTGCCGGCCTCAGCCTTGATTTTCTCGGGCGTACCGTAGAGAACTGTTGGATCCATATTGCCCTGAAGGCAGACGCGGTCACCGAGAATAGTGCGGGCTTTGGCAATGTCAATACCCCACCCAAGACCCATGGCGTCACAGCCGGTCGCAGCAATGTCTTCAAGAATGGTATTGCAGTCTTTCGAGAAAACAATGACCGGAATGTCGGGGTATTTGGTCTTCAGCGCATGAACATTTTCCTTGATGTAAGGGAGGGCAAACTCGCGGTAATCATCTTCGGAGAGAGCGCTTGCCCATGAATCAAAAATCTGGATGGCATCAGCTCCAGCCTCAACCTGTGCACAGACATAATCGGAAATGACACTTGAAATTTTGCTGAGAAGCATATGTGCCATTTTAGGCTCACGGAACATCATCTTCTTGGCAAACGCATAGTTCTTTGAGCCGCCGCCTTCAACCGCATAAGTGAAGAGGGTCCATGCCGCACCGGAGAATCCGATAAGGGGAACACGGTTATCGAGCTCTTTCTTGGTCAGGCGGATGGCATCAAGCACATAGCCAAGTTTGTCGCGAACATCGGGAACACTGAGGCGATCGATGTCAACCTGCGAGCGAATCGGGGGGGTAAGCTTTATGCCTTTGGATTCAATAATTTCAACATCCATGCCCATCGCCTCATTGACGACGAGGATGTCCGAAAAAATGATTGCCGCATCCACACCCATCAGCTCAACGGGCTGAATGGTTACTTCAGCAGCAAGCTCCGGGGTTTTGCAGAGAGTCAGAAAGTCGGTTTTTTCGCGGATAGCGCGATACTCGGGAAGATAGCGCCCGGCCTGACGCATGACCCAGATTGGAGTTCTTGAGCATGGCTGTCTTTTTAATGCCCGGAGAAAAAGATCATTTTTGAGCATGGAGTGCAAAAGTTTGAGTGTTGAACAAAACTGGGTTGGCCCTTGAGCAATACGAACCTGCAAAGGTACGATTTTTCAACCATTGTTAAAAGCCGCCTTCCCTCCCCCTCAGCTGACAATATGGCGCTTGACACCAAGCTCCTTGGCTGTGTAACCAAGTGCGAGCCCCACCATTTCTGAAAGATGCAGCACAGGAATGGAGCTGTGAATATCAGCCTGTTTGAGCGCTTTTGCCTGATAGCCGTCAAGAACGGTATGGCAGAGCGGACAAGGCGTAACAATAAAGTCAGCCTTCTCGTCAATCGCCTCACCGAGAGCTTCGGCAGCAACGCTGAGAGACTCTTCTTCAGCCACCAGCAGGGTATGGAACCCGCAACAGCGATTCTTATGGGTATAGGGTATAGTGCTTCCGCCAAGAGCCTCAACAAGCTGATCGAGCGATGAGGGATCAAGCGGATTATCCTTGCCCAGAACCGTCGAGGGGCGGAGAATATGGCACCCGTAAAAGGGTGCAATGCGATACTTGCTGAGTGGCACCGTCACTTTTGCCTTGATGGCCTCAAGCCCAACATCGTCAATAAGAACCCAGAGCAGGTGACGCACCTCTGAAGTGCCCCGATACTCCAGCCCCTCGGCTTTAAGAATGTCGTTAACCTCAGCCCGCAGCTCCGGCGAAGCGTCGAGCTTCTTTTTGGCAGTTCGAATGGTCATCAGGCAGGTGTTGCACGAAACGACGAGGTCTAGCCCCATTTTTTCGGCATGCGCAATGTTTCTGGCGTTGACCAGAGCAAAATGCTTCGGGCTCACATAGTCAAGGTTGCTTCCACCGCAACAGGTGCTTTCGTGGAGATGCACCAACTCAATCCCGAGATCTTTCTGCCAGAGCGCTATCGAACGGTCAACCTCTTTGGTCATCGACTCGTTGATGCAGCTCAAGTAATATGCATATCTCTTCATCCGGCACTTCCCCCAAATTATTTGTTGTGAGTCTTGTGGTCCTGTTTGACATGATCTGACATCTCCTTGAACTCCGCACGGAACTGCTTGATACCTTTTGAGGGCTTGACAAGCGGAGGGGGCGGCGGGGTACGGCGCTTGAGAATCATCTTGACGGCCATCGGCAGAAGATTCTTGACAGTCCAGGCAACACCGTTGGTACGGAACGGCAGGGTTGCCTCAACAAGCTTGCCTTTCTTGCTGATGTCTGACATGAAGGCCTCTGCATGCTTTGAGCCGGCGGTATCTTTCATGCCACGGCTCTCGATGGCATCTTCACGGATGCCGTGAATGGCATCCATAATGGGAATACTTTTAACACAGGTCTCCTGGCAGCGGTAGCAGTGGGTGCAGTCCCATACACCGTGGTCCTGAACCAGTTCGCCAAGCCGTACATCGTGAATCGCGTCACGACTGTCGGCGTTCATGCGGTATGATTTCAGAAGAACCGCCGGGGAAACATACTCCTTGTTGGCCCGCAGGATGCTGCACTCGGAAACGCACGAGGCGCAGAGAATACAGTCGGTCGCCTTGTCGTAGCGGAGGAACTCCTCCTCGGAAACAAGAAACTCCTTTTTACCCATCTCGGCTTCCGGCATGGTGGAATCAACCCAGTTGGAGTAGTGCTTCATTTTGGCGACAAGAGGATCCATATCAACAATGAGATCCTTGATGAGAGGCATGTTGCGTAGCGGCTCAATTTTAATGATCCCCTCTTCACGGCATTTCGACAGCTCATCCCACACCTGCGTAGTGCAGGCAAGCTTGGATATGCCGTTTATGCGCATGCCACAGGAACCGCAGATGCCTGCCTGACAGAAAGCACGGTAGCTGATGGAGGCATCAATATTCTCCTTGATGTAGTTCAGCGCACGAAGCACTGTGATACCGCGCTCGACAGGAATGGTATAGTCATCGTAATAGGGCTTGCTGTCCACCTGGGGGTTGAGCCGGAACACCCGCAGGGTCACATCCCTCTTTCCTTCAATATGCTGGTCTGCTGCTACAGTCATGAGCTGAATTAATTAATAAGTTCTTTCCTGGAGTTCATAACGACCCATCGTCACCGATTTCTCCCCGAGCGCAAGCTTTCCTCCCTCAAAAGTTGCAAGGGTATGCTTGTGCCACTTTGCGTCATCACGGTTCGGGAAGTCGGTTCGGGTATGTGAGCCGCGGCTCTCTTCACGGGCATAGGCTCCGGCGGCAACGGTTTCAGACAGGTCAAGCATGTTGCGGAGCTCAAGCACCTGCAGGAGGTTGGTGTTGAACACATCGCTGGTATCAAACACCCGAACCTTTTTGAACCTTTCCTTCAGTTCCTCAATATCCGAAATGCCTTTCTGCAGCAGCGATGACTCGCGGTAGATGCCAACATTATTGCCAAGCGTCTGGCCCAGCTCTTCACGAAGCGCACCGTAGCGCTCAAAATGTCCGGAAGGCTTCATGTAACTGCGAATCTCTTCGGCAGACTCGCGAACTTCCTCTTTTGAGATGTTCCCCGGCTCAAAGCTCCGGGCCTCTTTTGCGGCGGTGTGGCCGGCTATGCGTCCAAACACAAGAATGTCGAGCAGCGAGTTGCCTCCAAGGCGGTTGGCGCCATGAACGGAAACACAAGCACATTCACCCGCAGCGTACACGCCCTCCATCACCGTGCGGCCAAAATTGTCGGTATCGATGCCGCCCATGGAGTAGTGGGCCGTCGGACGGATGGGAATAGGCTCCTCAATCGGGTCAACACCCTCAAAGTACATGGACATCTCACGGATCTGCGGCAGGCGTGACTTGATGAGGTCGGCTCCCAGATGGGTAAGGTCAAGGTGCATATATTTGCCGGCCGGGCTGTCGAAGCCTCGTCCCTCAAGAATTTCAGTCTCAACGGAACGGGAAACGAGGTCGCGGGGACCAAGCTCCATTTTCTCAGGTGCGTAGCGGGCCATAAAGCGCTCGCCAAGGCTGTTGACAAGATAACCGCCCTCGCCTCTAGCCCCTTCCGTTACAAGGAGTCCGCTCTTGCGCAGACCGGTCGGATGGAACTGAACAAACTCCATATCTTTGAGGGGGATACCTGCACGGTAAGCAATAGCTTGTCCGTCGCCGGAGTTTCCGGCAGCGTTGCTTGAGCGGTTCCAGTACATTTTGGCATAGCCGCCGGTGGCAAAAATGACGGTTCTGGCTGAGAATCCCTCAATTTTGCCTGTTTTCATATCCATCGCAATGAGCCCCTTCATCCGGCTCCCAGAAACCGAGAGGTTCAGCGCAAAATACTCATTAAAAAAAACAACGCCTTTCTTGAGGCACTGTTCGTAAAGGGTCTGGAGAATGGTGTGGCCGGTCTTGTCTGCGCAGTAGCAGCAACGGGGCCTGCCGGCACCGCCGAAAGGGCGCTGGGCAATGGTCTTGTCGTCCATACGCGACCACGGAGTACCCATATTGTCGAGCTCACGGATGATTTTGGGCGCCTCAGAACAGAGAATATCAACAGCATCCTGATCGGCGAGGTAATCGCTTCCCTTGATGGTATCAAAAATATGCATTTCCACGGAGTCGTCCTTCGCCTTGTTGGCGAGGGCCGCATTTGCGCCACCCTGGGCGGCCGATGTGTGCGAGCGGTTAGGATACACTTTTGAAAGAACGGCGATCTTCAGAGACGGATCAGTCTTCATCGCTTCCATGGCTGCGTAGAGACCTCCCCCTCCTCCACCGACAATAATGATATCAAATGGTTTCATTCGCTCAAATCTCATTTAAGGGCCTGCATCAGATGAGCAGGCGCACTGATTTAAATAGAAGGGCGCTGCTGCTGCGGGCCCCTGCAGTCTGGATGAATCCCGTCGTTCGCCACTCAGACCGGAAAGACAGGAGTGACGAGCCCGTTTAGAGGGCTACATGGTCATCATGAGCCGGAAGCTCCTCAACAGCATGAAGGACATCGGTCATATTGAGCACACCAACAACTTTGTTGCCGTCCATCACAGTAAGGCGGCGGACATTGGTGCGTTTCATCATGCGCAACGCATACTTGACCCGAAGGCTCGGATTGATGCTAATGACCGGCTTGCTCATAATCTGGAAGACCGGGGTATTCCAGGGGTCACGATGGACATCTTCGCCCGGATCAATCACCTTGCCGAGAATATCTTTTTCAGTAATGACTCCGTAGCAGTCGTCTTCGTTGCGAGGCTCGACAATCAGACCGCTTTCGCCGCTTTTCTTCATGGTCTGCAGAGCCTCGGCAACCGTGCTGCTGCCCTTGATCATGGCAAAATCCTTCTGCATGAGAGCCGAAACGGGGAGAGTCCGTAAGGTAATAAGCTGGTCCATAGTTGACAACAGGGTTACTGTGAGTGAATAAAAAACGCCGGACGGGCCAAAGAATACTGGTCTTCCCCGGTGCCGGTCAGAGTGAATGCACAAAGCAAGATGCGGGCTCACCAAACCACCCGAAGGGGAAAAATAGAACAAATAATGTAAGCAAAAGCGATCTGATTCACAAAAGCCCGCATCTATTACACCCCAAAACATCGCACCAAATCACCTGACAAGTCAATGGGATCAGGCGATTCCATGCGCCCTCTTGTAGGCGGGCCAGTTCTGCTTCAGGTCGAAAAAAGAGGCGAAATCTTTCTGTATGAGAAAGGGATTTGAGGCACATTCTGAGTCGATATCCGAGGAGGGATGGGCTCCGTAATCATGGCCCGGCCATACCTGCGTCGGCGAAGGGAGCGTCATGAGTTTCCGATGGAGAGAATCGTACTGGGCACGGGCATCATCTTCAGTGGCAGTCCCGCCCACCTTGCCAACAAACAGCGTGTCACCGGTGAAAAGGGCATCGCCGTAGAGAATGCAGATGGAGTCGGCGGTATGGCCTGGAGTGTGCACAATGAGAACTTCCCCGTTACCAAGCGGGAAACGGGCGCCATCCTCAACCAGTATACCAGTTGAGGGACAGGTACTTCCCAAAAGAAGGGGCTCCAGGCCCGTCAGGCGCTGTATGTCGGCATTGCCGCAGGTGTGATCTACGTGCCCGTGGGTTGAAAACACATATCTCAGCCGGTAACCGGCCTCATGAGCCGCCAGTACAATACCTTCAGGACTGTATGAGGGGTCAACAATGAAAGCCTCACGGCTCAAAGCATCGGCGGCGAGGTAACCGAAGTTCCTGTCGCCGCCGGTTCGGATTTGCTCAACGAGTATCGGCTCAGTATTCATCAGCTGAATTTTTCAACATTCATGAGGAATGCCCGTGCAGGGAAGTCCTTGTCGACCGCAATGGGGTTCCGCTCAATCTCGGCCATGATCTCTTCGGCCTTGGCGGCCTCAAGAATGGCAAAGCATAGCGAGGAGTAAGTCCCGAGGCTCTCGTCCGAGGGCCACCATGGCATGCTCTCCATCTCATTGCGCTGGCAGTTGCAGCCACGAATTGCAATGTTGCTGAACATGTGAACTCGGTACTGCTGAAAAAGCTTCCGTACCTGGGGGCGGGTCTCTTCATGGCCCATGATCGCAAGAAATTTCATAATACACCCTCTTGTTCTCTGTGGTTATGTTGATTTTTTTTCTGCCATGTAATACACAAGCGGCACAACAACAAGTGTCAGCGCCGTGGAGAGCACGCCTCCCCATATCATGGAGATGGCAAGACCCTGGAAAATCGGATCAAACAGCATCACGACGGAACCTATGACCACCGCGCCCGAGGTAAGAATGATCGGACGGGTACGCACCGCCGCAGACTCTATGATTGCCTGTTTGAGCACGGTACCCTCGTTCCTGCGAATCTGTATGAAGTCAATCAGCAGGACAGAGTTTCTGACCATGATGCCGGCAAGAGCAATCATGCCTATCATGCTGGTAGCGGTAAAGAATGCACCGTGTATCCAGTGACCGGGAATGATGCCAACCAGACTGAGAGGAATGGCAATCATCATGATGAGCGGCGTCTTGAATGACTGGAACCACCCGACAATAAGCAGATAGATGATGACCAGCACCACAGCAAACGCTGTACCAAGGTCGCGGAACACTTCGAAAGTGATCTGCCACTCACCGTCCCACTTCATGGCGGGCTTCGATTCGGTATCAGGAAGCGATGTGTAGAGCGGGCTTATGGACAGACCGCCGGGCAGCTTGAGCTGCGCAATCTTCTTGTCCATTTCAAGCATGGCGTACACAGGGCTTTCTGTAATGCCGGCAACATCAGCCGTCACATAGACGACATCATGCAGGTCCTTTCGATAGATGCTCTTATCCTGAACGGTCTTTTCAATTGTCACAAGCTCCGAAAGCGGGATCATCTCGCCTGCCCGCAGACGGCTGGTCATGGAACCCATTCCCTGCGACTGCACGAAAATATTGGACAGATCCTTGAGCGATGTCCTGTCAGCTTTCGGAAGCCGGACATGGATGGCAACCTGTTCACGGTCCGGCTGATTGTGCAGCACACCCGCATCCATACCCGCAACCGACATTCGGAGCGTCTGGGCAATCTGCTCTACACTCACGCCACGCGACGCAGCTTTTCCCTGGTCCACCAACAGTTCATAGACCTCCTGGTCATCCTCAACAAGCCAATCCACATCAACCACTCCTGGGGTTTCAGTGAAAATCTTCTTCACCTGTCGGGCCACTTCAATCCGCTCTTTCTCTGTCGGGCCGTATATCTCGGCAACAAGAGTCGAAAGAACCGGAGGACCCGGAGGAATTTCAACAATCTTGGCGTTCGCACCGTACTTTTCGCCAACTTCCTGCACGCCTGCGCGCACCTTTTTGGCTATATCGTGACTCTGTTCGCTGCGGTGTCCTTTTTCGATCAGGTTGACCTGCACATCAGCCATATTGTCGCCGCGGCGGAGGTAATAGTGGCGAACAAGACCGTTGAAATTTATCGGGGCATTCGTACCCACATAGTACTGGCAGCTCTCTACCTCAGGCACAGTACGCAGATAGGCGGAAATCTCCTTCGCCACACGGCCGGTCTCCTCAAGAGCCGTGCCTTCAGGCATGTCTATAATGACCTGGAACTCGTTCTTGTTGTCGAAGGGAAGCATCTTCATCTGCACGGCCTTTAGGGGAACCAGTGCAATGGCGCCAAGAAGCATGAGTCCAACCACACCAAAAGCCAT
The DNA here is from genome assembly GCA_013203905.1 of Chlorobium sp. GTDB lineage: Bacteria > Bacteroidota > Chlorobiia > Chlorobiales > Chlorobiaceae > Chlorobium. The sequence continues at coordinate 35,961 of JABMPC010000051.1, forward strand.
CCAGCGCTTCAGTCCGCTGTCAATGAGCGGCGAAAGAATGGAGTTGAATACCCTGTAATACGAAGTTTTAGTGATATCGTACTCTTCATGCCCACCCTCCTCGGCTTTCAGAAGCCTGTAAGAGAGCCAGGGTGTGGCGATAAGAGCAACGAGAAGCGAGAAGATCATAGCCAGCGATGCGCCGATAGGCATAGGGCTCATATAGGGGCCCATGAGACCGGAGACGAATATCATCGGAAGAACAGCGGCAATAACCGTAAAGGTTGCCAGAATTGTCGGATTACCGACCTCGCTGACCGCAGTGATTGCTGCCTGCAGTTTCGGCTGCCGCTTCATGGCGAAATGCCTGTGAATGTTCTCAGCTATGATAATGGAGTCATCAACCACAATACCGGTAACAAAAATGAGCGCAAACAGCGTCACCCTGTTCAGGGAGTAGTCGAAAAGGAAGTAGACAAGCAGAGTCAGCGCAAAAGTGATCGGCACAGACATGAAGTTGACAAGCGCCCCTCTCCATCCCAAGAAGAAACCGACAACTATAGTCACAGCGACCACAGCAATGCTGAGGTGCTCAAGAAGGGTGAAAACCTTTTCAGTTGCGGTTTCACCGTAGTTGCGGGTTTCAGTGACCGTGATGTTTTCGGGAATCACAGTACCCTCCAGCTGATCAACCTTTGCCACCACCTTGCCGGCAAGCACACTGGCGTCAGTCCCCTGGCGCTTTGCAACAGTAAGGGTAACGGCCGGGTACTCGCCCTCGGGCATACCTTCGGGAGCTGCGGCTCCCCAGGTAAGGAAGTTGTAGTTATCTAGCTCTTCCGGGCCATCAACCACTGTAGCAACATCGCGCACATATACAGGAGAACCTCCATATACGCCCACAACCACGCTGCCAACCTCGCCGGCACTCTCAAGAAACTTTCCGGTGCGGACAATGACCTCACGGTTCATGCTGGTGAAATCACCCGAAGTGATCTGACTGTTAGCCGACTGAATCTGCCGCATGATCTGCAGCGCACTGACATTGTAGCGAAGGAGTTTTTCCTTGTCGAGCAGAATGCGCACCTGGCGTTTCAGGCCGCCCTTAATCTCCACTTCGCCAATATCGGGAATTTTCTTCAGCTCATCGGCCACTTCAACCGCAGCCTTGCGAAGCTGGAATGGATCGGTATCTTTACCCCAGAAGGTAAGGTTGAGTACCGGAACATCGTCAATGGAGACCTTCTTCATGAGCGGCATCTGGACGCCGGAGGGCATTTTGTCCATATTTTTCATGAGCGTCGCCCAGAGCTTCACCATGCTCTCTTCGGTGTTGGCGCCCACATCGTAACGGACGGTCACCAGCGCGAAATCGGGCATGGAGGTCGAATAGACATAATCAACGCCCTGAATTTCCGTAAGGGTGCGTTCGAAAGGCTTGGCTACCCGCTCCTCAATCTCGGAGGGCGCTGCGCCGGGATAAGGGATGAAGATGTCAACCATCGGCACAACAATCTGCGGCTCTTCCTCACGGGGAGTCATAAATGTTGCGATGATGCCCACAAGAAGTGACGCCACCATCAGGAGGGGCGTTATCTTCGAATTGATGAACTGTTTGGCAATTTTGCCTGCAATACCTTCATTCATTTGGACTGATCCTCCTCTGTCACAGCCTGACTCTTTGTTACTGTTGAACCTTCACGCAATGCCGGATCATAGGACCCGACGACAAGCTCCCCCTCACTCAAACCCGCAAGCACCACAACATTGCTGCCGACTGCATGCCCGATGCTGATCCAGCGGACATCAATGCGTCCGGATTCTCTCGATACAAGCACGCCGGTCATGGCGCCCTCATGGAAAACAGCCGAAGCGGGAATAACGAAATACCCGCCGTTGCCTTCTGCCTCAACCACCCTGAGGGAGACCAGACCCTCGACGAAAGCAGTTTCAGACGGGGCTGACGCCGCCGGAGCAGGCGCCTCACGGCCACCGCAGCCTGCAACCAGCAAGATCAGCAGTGCCACGAAAACAATATTGCTCTTTCTCAGTGACATATGGTTTATGGTTTTACCGTTCAGTTACAGAGGGCCAGCTTACTTCGCCCCGTAATAAGTCAGTTCGCTTTTGGCTACACAGTAATCAAATTTAGCCTGGTTCAGCCTCATCATCGCGTAGGTGTATGCACCCTCCCTCATCAGGAGCTCAAAAGTCATAGCCTTGCCTGTGCGGTACTGTCCGCCGATGTAGTCGAGACTCACCTTCGCCTCCTCAAGAGCCTGACCCGCAACCCCCACGCGCTCACGAGCCGTCTTCATCGAGCGAAGCGCCTTGGCAACTTCAGCCGCACTGCTGCTCTTTGCCGCCTCGTAGCTGTAGTGCGCTTCGCGCTCACGAGCCTTCGCCTCCTGAACTTTTCCCGAAATTGCCATGCCGTCAAAAATCTTCCACTGCAAACTCATGCCCACCATCCAGCTTGATCCGTCCGTGTCGAAATCAGCTGTATGATTCTCAGCGCGCGCAAAAGCATTAAGGCGGGGAAGGCGACCGGCGCGAGCCATGTCACCCTGCTTCTCGGCCAGCTCGCGATAAGTCTCCATAGCGCGCAGATCGGAGCGGTTGCCATCAACAGCAACATCTGCAAATGAAGGGAGTTCGTCATCAACTGCCAGAGTGCCGGTAGGCTCAATCTGCACACCATCTTCCAGATTGAGCAGCACACAGAGAGCATCGACGGCACTCTTTGCCCCATCCTCAAGCATCATCTTCTGCTCGCGGAGCTCAGCAAGGCGCACATCGGTGGAGAGCTTGTCTGATTTCGGGAGCATGCCGGCCCGGAAAGCCTTTTCGGCTTCAATGCTGTGGCGTCTCATTGTGGCAATCGACTGATCAACGGCAGTGATGTTGCGCCGGGCGAGCATCAGACCGTAATAGGCCTTGCTGACATAGAGATCAATCGTCTCTTCAGTCCTTGCCGTCATGTACTCTTCGGCAACCTTCGCCTTTTTGGCCATGCCGCGTCCGATGGCGGCATCGGCGTTGAAGATCGGCTGCATCAGTTGCAGCGAGGTGTTGAAATCGCTGATAGGGTCGGCCTCGTTCAGGCTCGAGGGAACGAAATCAAGCTCCGTCACTTTCGTCTGCATCAGCTTGATGCCGAAAACATTGAGCGGGTCATTGGTGCGTACGAAGTTTTCAGAAAGCGTCAGCGATGGAAGATAAGACTGACGGCTCTGCACAATCCGCCCCTCTGCCTGCTCCACGCGGCTTTTTGCAGCCCTGATGGTATTGTTGTTCTCGCGGGCCATCGAAATGGCGTCCGGGAGGGAAAGTTTCAGTGTTTTCTGAGCAGCCCCAGCTCCTGAGGGAGCGCAAAGGGAAGCCACAACCAGAACAGCGGCGAGCGCCTTGAATACCTTCATCGTGTATTACTGTTTGGAAATCAGTTTGAGAATCTTTTCAATATTTTTCGAGTCGTCGTGACTCATGCACTCTTTGAGATTGCGCTCAAGCACCAGAGAGAATGTATTGTTCAGCGCAGCCCTGGCCGCAAGAAACTGCGTGATAACATGTTCGCAGGGCTCACCCCGCTCAAGCATTCTTATGAGGCCTTCAACCTGACCTCCCATTTTTTTCAGCCTCAATATCACATCATCAACCATAGCATCTCCCGTGTTATCCTTACAGGTAGAGTATAAGCTCAATTCTTGATACCTATACCCGGTATAGGTATCAAGAATACAAAAAAAAGGATGGAACGCAAAATCTCCCAACTCCCCAAAAACTCAGCCCTCTCGCCCGCCCCCTTTCAACTCAAGCTCGGCCGGGCCGCACTGAATGTCGCCCTGGACCTGCGAAAGCATGCTTTCAGTAGCCTGCCGCATAATCTGCGACATCACCGTTTCGGTCATAAACTTCAGAATTCCTTCCGGCATCATGTTCAGGGGAAAAGAGAGCTGAAAGTCCAGAACAATATCGGTTTCAAAATGAACCTCTGTGCGGCCCTCGGAAAGATGGTAGAGGCAGATTTTTGAATCCGTCTGACCAACAAAGGCATTTTCTCCGGAAGGAAGATGCGATTCATCGGGAGCCTCGGCGCTCACCCACCTGATGCATCGACCTGTCAGGCCTCCGGGCGCCTCTCCGGCATGCGGCGACTCAAGGTTCCCGTCCTCTTCCAGCTGGCGGACGAAGAAGACCGCAACAATAGGATTGTTCCTCGGGTCGTCGACCTGAAACACCCACTTATATATATTGCTGTCGGGAATATGGACAACATGCGTACAGTATGGGTTGCAGCGAATAATTCGCTCATGATCCGAAAAATAGACAGCCGAGTCTTTGAGGCATGACTCAAGAATGATTTTAAGCTTACTTTTTCCAATAACTTCCATAATTGATAGACACAACCAAAAGTGATGTAAACCAGATGCGCAATAAATCTACAAACCGCAGCTCAAATTGAAGAGTTCCCCGCCCGTTTCGGCTGAAGGCACCCACAGTACCCCTAACACATTGAAGAGCCATTGCTTTGCCCTGATATTCCATTTGTCCGGTTCAAAAAAAATCATTAATTTACAAATAAATAATTTTGAAACCAGTCGGGCACCAAGAGAGCCGTTCATGGCATGAATGTACAATGCCCGATTCTGATTTCCATCATAACCATTTTTCCAAAACCCAAAAAAAAGAACCATCATGGCAAACGGAACGACTCCCGACACCAGCGGCGCAATCAACACCGTTGTAGAAACCGCAGGCAAACTGATTCAGCTTCAGCTGGACTGCATGAAAAACAGCCTGAACTTGATCACTGATGCCGCAGGCCCGCTCGCAAAAGCCGTCACCGACCTGACAGGCTCAATTGCAAATACTGCTTCACAGGCAATTCAGAGTGTTTCCTCCTCTATTGCGCCGAAACAGTAAGCAAAAAGACATCTTCACAGGCACCTTACGCAATTGATCGCGTAAGGTGCCTTTTTTTTGAGAGAGTCCCCCGAACTGTCCACGAGCAATGACCACTGAAGATACCATCCGCATCCTCTCCGAGAGGGCGGGACTCGCACCCGTCAGCATCACTCCCGTTCAGGGAGATGCATCCGGCCGCCGATATTTCAGGGTTTTTCTTCAGGAATCCTCGCTGATAGGCTGCCATGACCCTGCCTTTGCCTCACTCCCCCCAAGAGAAGTCTACCCTTTTCTCCACATAAGGCAGATGCTCTCTGCGCAAGGCATAAGGGTTCCCGCAGTCATTGCCGGAGACGCCCAGAGCGGCACACTCCTGCTTGAGGACTGCGGAGATCTGCTGCTTCAGGACGCGGCCGGAAATCTGCCGCCGGATTCAGTCGCCGACCTGTACCGCACCTCAGTCGACACAATGCTTCTCATCCAGTCTCTCAAGGGAGAGAGGAACACTCTTCCGTTTTCCCTCGCCTTTGACAAGGAAAAGCTGATGTTCGAGTTTGATTTCTTCATTGAGCACGCATTGCTCGACTACTTCTCAGGAGTTTTTAACCCCCTGCAGGCAGGCGCTCTTCGCCGGGAGTTTGAAACCATTGCCGACTTGCTGGTTCTCCCCGACCGCTTTGTTCCCAACCATCGGGACTACCACAGCAGAAACATTCTGATCCACCACGGAACTCCGGTCATCATAGACTTTCAGGACGCCCGGATGGGCTTGGCGCAATATGACGCCGTGTCCCTCCTGCGCGACTCATACATACGCATTGACAATGCACTCAGAGACGAGCTGACACTCCGCCACCACCAGGGACTCATTGAGCGGGGACTCTCCCGTGAGGGATATGATGAGTATCTCTACTATTTCGACATCTCCTCCTTCCAGCGCAGCATCAAGGCAATCGGCACCTTCTGCTTCCAGACCGCAAAACTCGGCAAGCGGGGATTTGAACACTCCATTGCCCCCACACTCGCATCTCTTGAAGAGTATGGCCCGCAGAACCCGGATCTGAAACAAGCGATGGCACTTCTGGCACCCCTTTTCACGAGAAAGAACCGATGAAAGCCTTTGTTCTTGCCGCCGGGTTCGGCTCCCGTCTCCGCCCGCTGACCGACCACCTGCCCAAGCCGCTTGTGCCGGTGCTGAACATTCCCGGACTGTTCTACACCTTCGCCCTTCTCAAAGAGGCCGGCATAACGGAAATAATCTGCAACATCCACCACCACGCCGACGACATCAGGCGCCATATTGAAGCGAGCAGCTTACCCGGCCTCACCATCACCTTTTCGGTAGAACCCGAGATTCTGGGAACCGGCGGCGGTCTCAAGCGTTGCGAACCGCTGCTCAGGGATGAGGATTTCCTGCTGGTCAACAGCGACATCGTCACCAACATTGATTTCAGGGAACTCACCGCCACCCACCGTCGCTCAGGCCTTGCGGGAACCCTCTGCCTCCACCCAACACCCCAGGCCGCCTCCATAGGCACAGTGGGAGTGGAGAGGGGCCTTGTCTGCGACTTCGCAAACCGTCGGGGAACAGGCATTGCCTCCTCACTCATCTACACAGGAAGCGCTGTGTTCAGTCCGGCTATTTTCGAGCACCTGCACTCCGGATTTTCCGGAATCGTTGAAACAGGATTCAACGGCCTGCTCGAGCGCCATCAGCTTGGATATCATGAGCACAGAGGTCTCTGGCGCGATATCGGCACGCTTACAAGCTACCGGGAAGCCAACCTCGCGGCCCGCGAAATCATCAGCCGGACGGGCGATGCGGTGGAGACCGCCACAGGCACAAAGCCCCACGAGATTTCCCCCAACGCCCTCATCCACCCTTCAGCCTTGATAGACAACTCCGTCATAGGGACCGGATGCAGAATAGGGGCCGACTGCCGCATTGAAGGCTCCGTGCTGCTGCCCGGAACTGCCGTTCCTGAAGGGACGGTGCTCACCGGTGCCGTGGCCGACAAATGGAGCTGCACGATTGACGAAGACAGAATAAAAAGCATGGGAACGACATGACAGTCACAGGACTTGACGCACTCCTCAGCGATACAGGAAGGTGCCACGGGCGGCGGATCGGCCTGATGGCCAACCAGAGCTCGCTCACCGCCTCACTTGAATACTCATGGGAAGCACTCGCAAAAAAAGGGGTACGCATAGAGCGCATTTTTTCACCCGAGCACGGCATTTTTGCCACCGAACAGGACCAGGTGGCCGTTGCCAGCAAGCCAACTGCCGGAATTGAAACCCTCAGCCTCTATGGCGACAGTGAGGCCTCGCTTGTGCCAGACCGATCCCTGCTTGAAGGGCTTGATTTGATTATTTTTGACATGCAGGATGTCGGCTCACGCTACTACACCTATGTCAATACCCTAGCGCTCACCATGGAAGCAGTTTCCGGCATGGACATTGAAATAATGGTGCTCGACCGACCCAATCCACTTGGAGGAGAGAGGGTGGAGGGGCCCATGCTTGAAAGTATGTTCCGTTCGTTCGTCGGCATTTTCCCTGTGCCCGTCCGCCACGGCCTGACAGCCGGCGAGCTTGCAGGCCTATACCTTGAGCACGCCAAGCCCGATCTCAGACTAACAGTCATACAAATGCAGGGATGGGAGCGCCGGATGCTATACTCGGACACAGACCTGCCCTGGATACCACCCTCTCCCAACATGCCCACAGTCGAAACCGCTGCAGTCTATCCCGGCATGTGCCTCTTCGAGGGGCTCAATGTATCGGAAGGACGGGGATCGACCACCCCATTCCAGATTTCCGGCGCACCCTTCATCAATCCAATGGAGCTCGCCGACCGGTGCCGTTCCTTTGGCCTTGAGGGGGTACTCTTTCGTCCCACATGGTTCCGCCCGACCTTCCATAAGTTCGCCGGAGAGGAAGTCGGGGCCATCTGGCTTCATGTCAACGACCCTCAGCTCTTCCGCCCCTTTGCCACCGGTGTGGCCATGACGGCTGCTCTCCACTCTCTCTATGGAGAGCATCTGCAGTTCCTCCGCGAGGTTTACGAGTTCAACGACACCATCCCGGCCTTTGATCTCCTGACGGGAAGCAACCATCTGCGAACCGCCATCCTTGAAGGAAGGGATGTGCAGGACATTCTGGCCTCCTGGCAGGAGGAAGAGAGCGAATTCCGACGCCGCAAGCAGGCATACCACCTTTACTGACCAACCCTCAGACACCGCTCCATGCAGCCTCTTGACACGGCAATCGTCATTCTCTTCCTCCTCGGCAACACGCTCTTCGGACTCTGGCAGGGAAAAAGCAACAAAACCACCGGCGACTATTTTCTCGGCAGCCATAAACTGCCGTGGGTAGTGGCCATGCTCTCCATCGTAGCCACTGAAACCTCAGTGCTCACCTTTGTCAGCGTGCCTGGCCTTGCATACCGTGGCGACTGGTCGTTTCTGCAGCTGCCGCTCGGCTATATTGCCGGAAGGTTTCTTGTCAGTGCATTCCTTCTGCCAATGTATTTCCGCGAAGGGGTCACCTCAATTTATGAAATCATCGGGTCGCGTTACGGCAAGGGGATGCAGCGCCTTGCCTCCATCGTCTTCCTCGTCACCAGAATACTTGGCGACGGCATCCGGTTCCTTGCCACGGCAGTAGTGGTGCAGGTGGTGACAGGCTGGAGCATGCCGCTTTCGGTGCTCATCATCGGCGCCGTCACTCTTGTCTACACCATATCGGGAGGGCTGAAAGCGGTTGCCTGGCTCGACAGCGCCCAGTTCGTCCTCTATCTCGCAGGCGGCATCATCACCATCGTCTTCATCTCCCTCCAGCTTGAGGGAGGACTCCCGGGCGCCCTCATCACCCTGTCGGGCACCGGAAAACTCCAGATTTTCTCGTTCGGGAGCGATTTTTTGACAAACCCCATGTCGTTCTGGGGCGCCTTTCTGGGCGGACTATTCCTCTCCCTCGGCTCACACGGCGTCGACTATATGATGGTTCAGCGGGTACTTGGCTGCAGTAGCCTCAGCGCAGCACGAAAAGCGCTGATCGGCAGCGGTTTTTTCGTTTTTCTCCAGTTTGCAATTTTCCTTCTTGCCGGCTCACTCATGTACCTGTTCGCCGACGGGGCACCGACACTCAAAGACCGTGAATTCGCATCGTTCATCGTTCACAGCCTCCCCTCCGGCCTCAAAGGGCTGCTTCTTGCAGGCATTCTTTCCGCCGCCATGTCCACAATCGGCTCATCCATCAACTCTCTGGCCGCCTCAACCGTCACCGACCTTTTTGGAGGGCGCCCCTCACTGCGTGCAGCGCGCCTCATAAGCCTCGGATGGGCGGGAGCGCTCATTGCCATAGCCCTCTCCTTCAATGAAAATGACAAGGCCATCATCATGGTGGGGCTAAAAATCGCATCCTACACCTATGGAGGCCTGCTCGGCCTTTTCCTGCTCTCCAAAACCCGTAGAAACTTTCATCCGGCAAGCCTTGCCTCAGGACTGCTCGCAGGCATGGCCACCGTATTTTTTCTTGACAGTGCCACTCCGATAGCCTGGACATGGTTCATTCTCATTTCCGTTGCCGTCAACATCCCTGCCGTACTCCTTGCTGATACCCTCATCAGGGCTGTCAGGCGCTGAGCAGCTTTCTTTTTTGGCAAGGGTATTATTACATTAAAAAATGACAAAAAGAGCCCCACTGACGCCTGAAAAAAAAACCGCGCAAAAGCGGCAGGAAACCGGTGCGCGCAATATGAAGCCCCGTTCATCAGAACAGCTCATGACCTCTCTGTCAGGTCTCTTCATCAGCGTACGCTATGAGGAAATTGAGGGCATGGTCAACAGCACGCTCAGCCTCATCGGGGAATTCATAGGAGCCGACCGCAGCTACATCTTTGAATTCAGCGACGATCTGCAGCTCATGGACAATACGCATGAGTGGTGCACAGCGGGCATAGAGCCCCAGATAGGAATCCTCAAGGGCCTACCGACCGACATCTTCCCATGGTGGATGGAACATGTCTACAGCAATCAGATCATACTGATTCCCAAAATATCCGAACTGCCCCCGGAGGCGGCGGCCGAAAAAGAAATTCTTGAAGCCCAGGATGTTAAATCCCTGATTGTCATCCCGCTCTCTTCCGGACTGACTCCTTTCGGTTACATAGGCCTTGATGCAGTCGAAAAAGAACTGGTATGGCAAGACGACATCATCCCCGCACTCAAATTCGCGGGCGGCATCATAGCCAACGCTCTGCTTCGGCAGCGGGCAGAACGCTGCATTCATGCAGAGCTTGAGCTTGCAATCAAGCTCAACGCCACCACATCGTTTCAGAAGACCCTCCAATACTGCCTTGAGGCGGCAATGCCCGTATCAGGCATGGACTGCGGAGGAATATACCTGTTCAACAAACAGCAAAAGCAGCTCAACCTTGTCTATCACAAAGGACTTTCAGAGACATTCCTCAAAAAAACCTCATCCTTTGCCGCCGACTCGCCCTATATGCAGCTGCTTACCAAGGGAGAGCCACTCTATGAGCAACTCCGCAACATCCTCTCTATTGACCCGGAAACTCTGGAACGCGAAAAACTCCAGACGGCGGCCATCATCCCGATCACCTCGAAGGGCGAAATCATCGGAAGCCTCAATGTGGCCTCGCACACACTCCGTCAAGTGCCGGAATATGCCCGCAAGGCCCTTGAAGCCGTCACGGCCCATATCGGCGCCGCCATCATGCATACCCGTCATCAGGAGGATATTGCTTCAGCAAAAAGCAATTTTGAACTGCTTTTCGACACCATTGACAACCTTCTCTTCATTGTCAGCACGGAGGGATTGATTGTCCACACCAACTCAACGACACAGAAACGGCTCGGCTATTCGGCCGAAGAGATTCATGGCCGCCATGTGCTCGAATTCCATCCGCCCGACCAGAGAGAGAAGGCGCAAGTCAATATCGAAGCGATGCTTGCCGGCACAGGCGACACCTGCCTTGTACCGCTGCAGACCGCCGAAGGAAAACTCATTCCCGTTGAAACCCGCATTAACAGCGGCATATGGAACGACCAGCCGGTTCTGTTCGGCATCAGCCGTGACATTTCAGAACAGATTCTCTCAGAACAGAACCTCACGGAAAGCGAACAGCGATTCCGACAGCTGACCGACAACCTGCCCCTTCCTCTCTTTGAAATCGACAGGGCGGGAATTGTCACCTACAGCAACAAAAAAGGCTCCGAAGTATTCGGCTACAGCCCTGAAGAATTTGCCGACAGCTTCTCGATTTTCCGTTTTGCCATCCCAGAGGAACTGCCGAGAGTAAAAAAGAACATGGGAGTTCTGGCCGCCGGAGAGCGCTTCTCAAATGCCCATGAATACACCGCCCTCCGCAAGGATGGAACCACATTTCCAACCGTCCTCTACAGCTCTGCAATTATCAAACACGGGATGTTTGCCGGAGTCAGGGGCATCTCGGTTGACTTGACCAACCTGAAAAAAGCCGAAGAGGCCCTTCAGAACATGGCCATCAAGGAACGGATGGTCAGGGAGTTCCAAACACTGATCGACAACATTCCCGGAGCGGCCTACCGAATCAACGCCGAAGGAAAAACAACCATTCTCTCCATGGTCAAAGAGCTCCTCGCCGACTTCACAAAAGAGGAGCTTGAAACCCGGCTGTTTGAGGGCATGGAGCTCATCCATCCCGAAGACCGCCATGTGGTTGAAACCTCCAACCGCACCATCGGACAGGCCGCCGCATCGGCAACGCTGACATACAGAATCATCTCTCCCGGCGGTGCGCTTCGATGGATTGAAGACCGCCGGACTCCCGCGTTTTCCAACAGCGGGGAATTTGCTGGCATTGACGGCATCCTGATTGACATCACCCGACGGGTAAAGACGCAGGAAGAAAAAGATGCACTTGAAACCCGCCTGCGCAATACCCAGCGGCTTGAAACCATCGGCACCCTGGCCGGAGGGATTGCCCATGACTTCAACAACATCCTCACACCCATGCTCGGTTATGCTGAAATGGGTCTTGCCTCCATTGGAGAAGAGGACCCGCTGCATGACTATTTCAATGAAATCATTCATGCAGCCGAACGGGCAAAAAACCTTGTCGGGCAGGTTCTCACCTTCAGCCGCGCACAGGAAAGTGCTCCGACAGCCGTCCATATCCCAACCATTATTGACGAAGCGCTCAAGCTCCTCCGCCCCTCCATTCCTGCAACAACCACAATTCAAAAAGAGATTGACGCCTCCGCCCGAAACATTCTGGCTGATCCCTCCCAGATTCACCAGATCATCGTCAACCTCGCCGCCAATGCGTTTCAGGCGATGGAGGAATCCGGAGGCACTCTCTCCATAAAGCTCCATGAAATGGTACCCGACCAGCAGCTTCGCCAGCTGCTCCCCTCACTGCGGGAGGCAACATATATACACTTAAGCATAGCCGACACCGGCGCAGGAATGGACCAGGCAACGCTGGAGCGGATATTTGAGCCGTTCTTCACCACCAAATCAGTTAACAAAGGAACCGGCCTCGGGCTTTCGGTGGTTCATGGCATCATCACCAGCTACAAAGGAGAAATAACGGTGGAAAGCTCCCTAGGAACAGGAACCGCTTTTCATGTCTATTTCCCGGTAATTGAAGACAAGCTTGCTGCCATACCCGAAGAAAGCGCAATCGTGAGAGGAAACGGAAACATCCTGTTTGTTGACGACGAACAGGCAACCGTTACCATGATGAAAACCCTGATTCCACAGCTCGGCTTCAGCATTGAATCGTTCAGCTCACCCCTGAATGCACTGGAGCGATACCGGGCAAATCCCGACACGATCGATCTGCTCATTACTGATCTGACCATGCCCGGAATGACCGGCATTGAACTAGCCGCAAAGACACACGAAATCAACCCTCAGCTTCCGGTCATTCTGATTACCGGATACGGCAAGGACATTGAACTCACCACCCCTATCAACCGTTACGGCATCAGCCGCTTCCTGAAAAAGCCGGTCCGGCGCTCCGAGCTGGTCACAAGCATCAACGAAGTCATTTCACCACACAATCCCACTGCAGCATGAATATTCTTGTCATTGATGATGATCCCGCCGTCAGAAAATTCATCTGCACGACACTGAAACGGGAAGGACACCAGGTCATTGAGGCCGGCGATGGAATCACCGGCATCCAGATGCTCAATGAAAACAAGGGGATAACCCTCATGATAACCGACCTCATCATGCCCGAAAAAGAGGGGATTGAAACGATTATGGAGGTCCGAAAAACCCATCCCGACATCAAAATCATAGCCATTTCAGGGGGAGGGAAAGTCGGCCCCGAAAACTTCCTGGTTCTGGCCGACGCGCTTGGAGCCGATGCAACCCTGAAAAAACCCTTCAGCGGTCAGGAGCTCCTCCTCAGCCTGAAGCTTCTTGACTGAGCCAAGGAGGGATGGCATATATGATGGGGAATCCTCAGCTCAGCTTGTCGTAACAGTAATCAAGGCTCTCCTGGGGAGCCTCATCTCCACTGACAACCTCAAAGGTTCTGTTGCGGGCATTGTCCACCCAGAGAGAGAGCACAAGAAGTTCGGCAACATCAGACCGGTTCGTCCAGCCGTTCCACATATGGTCGCCCTGACCAACAAGCATACGATGCTGCAGTGGCTCTCCATCCTTCAGCCCGCCTGGACGGACAATTGTATAACTCCTCCCCTCTCCTGAAAAGAGTTCCCGCACATGCTTTTCAGCTGCCGCTTTCATCAGGAGCACTCCACCAAACAGGTTCAGCGGATGGTACCACCGGGTCACCGCCAGTGAACTCACAAGGCCGAAATGGCGAACACCCGCTGCAACTGCAGCATCAGCCAGACGAATAACTCCGTCACGGTCAACCTCCGCAGGGGAAGACTCTCCGCTGATAGAGCTTGAACCAAGTGCCGAAATAACTGCCGAGCACCCCGTCACCGCCCTGTCAAGTGCAGCACGATCTCCTACCCGTCCCACCGCAATCTCCACATCTGCCTCAAACACCGAAGCTTTTTCGGCCGAGCCCACAAGCGCCCTCACCGGAATGCCGTAATGTTGCAGGCGCCTTACCACCCATTGCCCCGTCCGTCCTGTTGCCCCGGCAACAAGAACCTTTTCTATAGTGCCTTCTGTCCTTTTCATATGCCTCACTGAATTGAGAATTTTTATGTCTACCAGCTTTCACCCTATTCTATAGCATTAAACCTGCAGAGCAGGGGGAAAGTTTCTCTCGAGAGGTGAAATTTCATTACTTTAGTCAATACAGGAGGCGGCCTGCACCCGCCAGGCAACCGTTCATACAAACCATACGCGGCATGACATTCAAAAGAATAGCAGCCATTCTGATGCTGCCGACAATACTGATATTCCTCTCAGCAGAGGCAACAGCCTTCAACCGGGCAAGTCTTGAGCTTCTCAAAAAAGATGTTGCCGAATGGAATGCCATGCGAAGCAAGAGCCCGGAAAGCGCCATAGACCTCTACAAAGCCGACCTTGAAGATGCGGAACTCAACGGGGCAAACCTCAGCAGAACAATTCTTGTCCGTGCCGATCTCTCCGGAGCCCAGCTTGATGAAGCCGACTTGAGCGGCTCCAATCTTGCCATGTCGTTCATCAAAAAAACCGACATGAAAGAGGCCAACCTGTCGGGCTCCTGGCTGAACAAAGCCAACCTGAAAAACTCATATATGGTCAAGGCATCGCTCCATCGAAGCAGCCTTGAAGGGGCAAACCTCCGATGGGCCAGATTGAGGGGCGCCGACCTGAGAGACACAAACCTCTCCAACGCCATACTCTTTGAAACCGACTTCACAGAGGCCGACCTACGGGGCGCCAACCTGAAGGGGGCAACTTTTCTTCCAAACGCAGTTCTGCAGGGAGCAAGCTTCTCTGCAGGAACCATTCTGCCCTCCGGAAAACCGGCAGACCGGGGGTGGTGCACGAGGCATGGCGCCCGCTTCGACCAGAACTTCACCTCTTCCAATGCATCCATACAGGCCCCTCCAGTGGAACTGCCCGCAACAGCTACCATGACGCCCGCCTCAGCCAGAACCGGAATGAACGCCGCCGGCATACGCGAGCAGGAACTGCTGCGGGATGATGTGGAGGCATGGAACCGCCTGCGCAGCAGCCGACCTGAGATGACCCTCACCATGGAAAAGGAAAAACTTGAACGGGCCAGTCTCAGAGGCGCAGACCTGAAGAAAGCACTCCTCTCCGGGAGCAGTTTCGCCGGCGCAATGCTTGACGCTGCTGACTTGACAGGGGCTGATCTGCGCAATGCAAACTTCCGAAAAGCCGACATGAAGGGAGCCCGACTCCAGGAAGCGAACCTCCAGAAAGCCAACTTCGACCGCGCATTTCTGAAGGAAGCGGACCTCAGCGGGGCCAACCTTTCCGGAGCAATGCTCTACGGAGCAACGCTTTCGGGCGCAAATCTCAATGGAGCACTTCTTGAGGGAGCATCGCTCTTTGAGGCAGACCTTTCCGGAGCAGACCTCTCAGGGGCCAACCTGAAAGGGGCCAACATCATGGATGCCGATTTTTCAGGCGCAACCCTGTCGCCACACACAATCCTCCCCTCAGGCAAGGCTGCCACCAGATCATGGGCAGTCATGAACAGAGCGACACTCATTCCCTGACAGAAAAAAGGAGAACCAATGGCAAATATCCTTGTTGCAAGCTATTACAGCCGGTGGGACATCAAAAACCACACAGGGCGCATCGCACTCTATGACTCAGCAAATCAGGAGATTGAGAACCATGCGTTCAGCGAACCGGCAGAATTTCAAGTAATCGTCAGCATGCTGCGCAACGAAAAACCCCTCTGGTATGAAACAGAGGCGAAACATCTAAGGACAGGAAATGAGCCTACGGGTGAAGGGGAGAGGTAAAAAGAACCGTCTGAGAGCAAGAGGATTATGCTTCCGTAAGTGAGGGAAACCGCTTTCTGAACAGAAGACTGCCAAGCAGGCGGGCGCGTGTTATATTCCGGTCATTCGTGCTGAGCCGATGTTTTTTACCCGTACGGGTTATCACATCAATGGTACCGTCGCTGTTAACTTCGGTTACCGTCCAGAATTTATCCACCACATAATGGTATTCTTCCCCCCGCTCAAGAGGGTATACCTGTCGCGCCCGGGGTCCAGGACTGAGCGAACTCTTCGGCTTGTGGTATACAATTGGATCACCAACCCTGAAATGCATCATCTCTACCTCCTTTCCGGCTCCTTGACCGACTCATGATAGTACATAATTATTTCTAAAACAGAACCGATCAGCAATGTAGCACATGCCGATCGGTTTCACAAATTTTTTGGAAACATCAGGGAGAGAACAAGGGGCTAACAGCAGGCCTTTCTAAGAATCATTGTGTATTCGTTCATATCCGACATCGGCCTGTTCCTGATGAAAAGGCTCCAGTCAACCTGCATATATCCACCGGCACCGGTCCTGAACTTTGAACTGAAAGAGAGAATGTCTTCCTCAATGCGCTCTGCACGCATAACACTCTCAACATCGGGAAAATCCTCCGGATGAATGAGCGTCTGAAGCCGCGCTTCGACAAGCGCATTCTTCTCATAGAGCAGAAATTTCTCAAGCGAACCGGTCAGCTCCACAATCCGGCACTCACTGTCAAGAACCGCATACGCCTCAATACCCCGGGAGTACATTCCATCATGACGAACCATATGCAGGCTTACCTCTCGCAAAAGTCGCTCAATATCCATGCGATAGCGCGACAGCATAAGAGCCCCGCCAAGATGCGTCTCCGAAGCCGAACCCGAATAGCCGTTCAGCATCCACTCAATATCCGCACCGTCATTTTCAAGACGCGTCAGCATTTTTTTTCCCGGCATACACCGCCCTTTCAGGTAGGGCGTCATCTGTGCAGGATATTTTATGCCTACCGCCCGGCAGAATGCATTCACAGAGCCATGCTTGCGCAGAATGTATTCTCTAAGTCTGATCTGAAAGCCCTGCCGTGATGACTCGGATGCTTGTTGATAACTGGAAGATGGTGACATGGGGAAACCTTATTTGTTCATCTTAAGCAATATTACCTACAACTACCCACAGAGCCAAACTGTTCCACCCTCGCCTGCCCTCAGCAAGAAACACCGTCAGATCTGCACCTGCACACCGATTTCAATCACCTGTCCGGAAGGAAGCCCGTAATACGCCGTAGCACTCAATGCATTCCTGGCCATGAGAGCAAAAAACTTCTTGCGGGAAGGGAATAGTTTCGTCTTCTCGTCAGCCACAATTTTCTCCCTGCTCAGGAAAAAGCTGATTGCCTCGGGCTTGAAATTCAGACCATGATCATTTGCCAACTCCAACACCTGACGAATATTGGGATACTCCAGAAAACCGTAACGGGCAACAACCTGCGTAAAACCGCCCTTAAGCCTCACCACCTCAACCTTCCGGCTGTTGGGTACCCTCGGAACCCGCTCATTGCTGAAATGGAACAGAGCAATTTCAGAATGGAGCACCTTGTTATGGCGGAGATTGTGGAGCAGAGCTATGGGCACAATGTCGGGATTTGCCGTCAGGTAAACCGCCTGACCCGGTACCCGTTGCGGCTCCTGAAGGGCAAGACTGCTCATAAACTCGTCAACCGTCAGCGTTCGATCCTGGAGCTGACGCATAAGCAGCTGACGCCCCTGCTTCCAAGTGTTCATAAGCGTAAACATAAGCAGACCGACCGCCAGCGGGAACCAGGCTCCATGGAAAAGCTTACTCATGCTGGCCCCGAAAAAAGAGAGGTCAACGACGGCAAAAAGGCTTACCAGCACCCAGAGCACTGGCGGGCGCCACTTCCAGAGGTCGCGGGCAACAAAGAAAAAAAGGATGGTGGAAATCAGCATGGTAGTCGTCATGCTGGCGCCATAGGCTGCCGCAAGCCGGCTGGAGGAGCCAAATCCCAGAACAAGCCCGATAGTGGCAGCCATAAGCGCCCAATTGGCCGCCGGAACATAAATCTGACCGATATGGCTGGCTGAGGTATGGGTCACCGTCAAACGAGGCAAATACCCCAGCTGCATTGCCTGCTGGGTTATGGAGTATACCCCTGTAATCAGCGCCTGCGAAGCAATGACGGTCGCCACCGTGGCCAGCAGAACCATTGGAATCATTGCCCATGAAGGCACCAGAGCATAAAAGGGATGGCTTGAGGCCTCGGGTGAGCCAATGAGAAAAGCTCCCTGCCCGAAATAGTTTAAGAGTAGGGCGGGAAGAACAAAAACCACCCAGGTCAGCCGGATAGGCCGACGACCAAAATGGCCCATATCAGCATAGAGAGCCTCAGCACCGGTAACAGCCAGAAACACCGCGCCCAGCACCAGAAAACCATGAACCTGATTGTTGAACAGAAAACTGATGCCGTACCAAGGCATGACTGCCTCAAGAATCTGCGGGTACTTAATTATCTGAACAAGGCCAAGCGCACCGAGACAGAAAAACCAGAGCAGAATGATGGGGCCGAACAGCGCACCCAGACGGGCAGTCCCATTGTGCTGAAAGAGAAAGAGACCGGCCAGAATGACCACCGTTGCCGGAATGACCATATCGGCAAAATCCGGCGCAATGATCTGCAGCCCCTCCGTTGCGCTCAACACTGAAATGGCAGGGGTAATCATCGCCTCCCCCAGAAGAACGGATGCACCGAACAGACCGATGGATACCAGTACCCAGCGGTCTCTTTTTTTCTCTTTGCACTGACCTATGATAAGGGCCGTAAGGGCAAGAATCCCCCCTTCGCCCTCATTGTCGGCACGCATGATGAAAGTCAGATACTTCAGACTGACGATCAGGATCAAGGCCCAGAAAAGAAGGGAAAGGACCCCAAGGATATTGGCATTTGAAGCCGCTATGCCGTAATCGCCATGGAAACACTCCCGGATTGCATAAAGCGGACTGGTCCCGATATCGCCGAACACCACCCCAAGAGCGGCAAGCGAAATCCCGGCCAATTTTTTCATCCCGCCCGCACCGTCAGGAACAGTGCTGTCAGTGCGACTCTCAGGGCCTGCTGCGTTTACGGACATGACTGTGCGAAAAAGTGATCAATGCCCCCACTCATGAACAAAAACTGAACAGTACATCCTGCACTGCGGAAGGGGGGAAACAGAAAGGGGATAGACGCGTTGGGCATAAATAAGCATTCGTTGCAAAACTCCTCTTTGCAGCGGTCAATATAGCCAATTGTTCTTTAATCAAAGAACCCGCCACCCCCTCTGCTCCTGAACCCGTGCCCCGAGCCCCTCTACCGCCAGAAAAAAAGGCACAGCTCTCCCCCCCCTCTTCCAGCGACACCACAGACCCGTCCTTGGTGGATTTTATTCACCAGAAAGAATCAAAAAAAATCCTCCGCGCGACAAACTTTACGCAATAAAGCAAACAATAAAACGAAGCGGCGACAAAAAAAATCGACACGAAGCGCTTATCAATAAGCATCTTCACGGCAATCAGCCCTCATCATCAGTAGTCGCGGTTTGGTTTATTATTATTTATCGTATATTAGGACCTCAATGCGAATGAATATAATATGGATGAACATTCATCCTGAAAGCCCTACAGGAAAATACCGAAAGGGCCGCCAACGAAACCCGAACGCTATGGTACGCAACAGACTTATTATTGCATCTTTTCTGGCCCTCCTGGCCACCGGCTCCATTACCTCCTGCCAGAACTCCCTTCAGCTTTCCCGAAATAACCCCTCTTCCAGCGACACCACATTCGCCGAAGAACAGCGCAGCGGAGCCCTTGCGGACCGCACATCCGTCACATGCACACCCAAATGCTTTCTGGCGACCACAGGAATCGCCTCCTACTATGCCGACCGATTTCACGGGCGGACAACAGCAAACGGCGAAACATTCGACATGAATGACCTGACCGCTGCCCATAAATCTCTCCCGTTCGGCACATGGGTACGAGTAACCAATACGGAAAACGGCCGTGAGGTGACGGTTCGCATCAACGACCGCGGGCCATATGTCGGCGAGCGCATCATTGACCTCTCGCGCGAAGCCGCGAAAGTCATTGGGCTTATCCAGCCAGGCACAGGAGAAGTCAAACTTGAGGCCTTCGAAACTAATCCCGACACCTCCATCAGCGGCTGACCCTCTGAGGGGCGCCGGACACATCCTGCACTCATGCTGCTCGCCGAAGCGACGGCAGGTGGTTATTCCGGCCGCCGCTCCATCACCTTTTTATAATATGATCGGCTGGTATAGAGTGCCGCAGCCGGATTGTGACCAAGCACCCGGTCTTTGACGATGAGGGTGGTGGCCGGGGCATCTGAATGGCGACAGAAGAGCGCGTCATGGCCTACACAGAGACCTATCACCACATTGAGGTCCGACTTCCATTCATTCAGCAACCGGGCCTGCAAAATCGGATTGCACGACCCCTCAAAACTCCCCGGCCTGAGCTTCAGCTCTTCGGGAATCCCAACAGCCGTTTTATCCACCGAACCCGCCTTGCAGAGAACCGCACGATACTCAAAGCCATTGGCCTTCAGCATCTTCCCGAACAATCGCGTCTCCCCGATAAGCCCCACGCAGGTCGCCAGACCAACCTTTCTGGCCCCAATGCGCCGCGCAAACTCTATCGTCTCCTCCACACGGGTCAGCTTTCCATAAAACAACCCCTCAACCTCAGCCGCAGCCCTCGAAACCCGGCCGTCAACGCTATCCCCTCCATACTCAGCAACCACACCTTGAAGAACCCCGTCATTCAATGCCTCCCCCGGACAAAACGGAGGAAACTCCCCCGCGCGACGGTAACAGTTCAAAGTACCGCACTCAAAGCAACCCGGTTCGCGCTCCGCCCCACCACCCCCACTCTCTTTTGAAGTCTTCATTGTCTAATTCCCAGAAAAAACGCGCCCTCCGGCACGGTTAACAATACAAACAGCTCGCAGGCAGGCCCGCAAAGATTCAATAAAACAAATTAGCGGGACATAAGAGCTGATAGCCAAGAAAGGGGCAGAAGAGATCCTCCGGGATCCCCTCAAACGGCTCATTCCTTCTTGCCTATCCTGTGGCAACTGCTCTGAAATGGGGCCCGCCCCGCAGGGCTTGGCACTGCCCGAACCAGAAGAACAATCCCGCAGATAATGTGGTATTTTGGCAAACGCACCCAAAGCCACGGCAACTTTCAGGCCTCAAAGGCAGGCTTGATTCTTGAAAAGCTCTCAGATGCGGCGTCCGATACCATGAAGGAGCCACAAAATCATATCACAAGCTCCCCTGATGTCAGGGAAGTCGGAA
The DNA here is from genome assembly GCA_013203905.1 of Chlorobium sp. Classification (GTDB taxonomy): domain Bacteria; phylum Bacteroidota; class Chlorobiia; order Chlorobiales; family Chlorobiaceae; genus Chlorobium. The sequence goes on from JABMPC010000051.1 coordinate 57,164, forward strand.
GCGTCATGCTCGGAAGAATGGCACAAAATGGTTGTCGCCAGAGACTAAGCCTCATGAGATTGCAAAGCATGCTTCGCCTGCACGAGGCAAAAACGAGAGCTTTTCGGGGATAGCCGACCACTATAGTGATCTGGGCTGCGCCGTTATGGCGCTCACCCGCCACCACCCCTCGAGCCAGGCCATCATACCCGCCTACAGCTCCGAACCGGGAGAGGGCCCTTTCTTTCCCTTCCATGGCTTGAAGACGGAGACGAACACTGTGACAAGGAGAACGGCGACCTGCAGGGTTCCGAACATCAGGTTCATCGTCTGGTTCCAGCGATAGGCGGGGTCGCAAAGAGCAGCGATGCCGAGGCGGCCGGAAATCTCCATCATAGCGGCCTCCCAGGGACCGAGGAAAAAGGTCCCGAACAGGATAGCTGACACAGTCACCACCCACTTAAACACCAGCCAGGGATGCCTGAAGAACCCCCACCGACTGAACATCGCATACACCAGCCCGGTCAGGAGGGAGCCGACGGCTCCAGGAACGACAACGATGGACATGTCGACATGGTGGATACTCCGGTTGATGCCATAGAGCACACCCCCATCGCTCACCCCCTCTTTGAGGAAGTACATCGACAGGAGCGACACCGCACCTCCTATCCAGCAAGCCACCGCCAGAAGGTGGAACCCTTTGAGCCATTTGATGCCACAAACAGAGAGTTGAGCCATGATGCGTCCGGTTTTCAGGATGGACGGAGACTTCGCAGAATGAAAATGAAGCGACCCCCAGAAAGATAACCATCAGACACATGAAAGCCCATGAAGAAGAAAACGCTACTCGCGACCAGAGCCTCAGGCAACTTCAAACGATACACGCTTCAAGCAGTCCCCCCTTTTCCAAACCCGCACCTGAAGCGGGAAAAGTCCCCGACCTCACGGGAAAAATGTATCTTTACGGCTGAACCACAAACCCTGCAATGATGAAGAAGGTAGCCGTCATTCTGGTAGCACACGGAGAGGCTGAAACAGACTCTTTCCCGGAAAACTTCTCCATGATCCGCCACACCCTCGCCCATGCAGGAGAGGTGATGAACATCCCCCTCCCCCTGCAGCTCGCAGCATCGGTCTTCGGCGGGCTGAAGAACTGGCTGGAGTTCCGTTCGAGCGGCTACCGCTCACCCCAGAAGCACATCACCAGAAGGCAGGCAGAGAGGCTCGGGGACGAGTTGCGCCGGCACTCTCTTGGGGAAGACACCTCCTATGAGGTCAGTGCGGCCTACCATGTCGCCCCCCCGTTCGTTGACAACCTCCTTGAAGAAACCTCAAGGTTCGACATGCAGCTACTGGTCACCATGTCCCCCGTCGACAGCGACATGACAGCAGGCCGCCTGCAGCATCTTGCCCTCAGCCGCAGAGCAGCTGAGGGCAACGCCCGCCCCCCTGTGGTCGTCTGCGGATTCTGGGATGACCCCATGCTCTACCGGATCTACCTCGACCACCTGTTCAGCCATGCTTCAGGAGAAGAGGGTTCGGCACTGCTCCTGACCTTTCACGGAACCCTCATCAAAGACGACAAAGGAAACGAACCAAGGTTCAGCACCGGATACCCTGAAATCCTCCGAATGGGCCGCGCCCTCCGGGAAGCAGTCAGAAACGACCCGCGCAATTCATACAAGCATGTGAGCATCGCCTACCTCAACCATCAGGTCGGAGGAACATGGACGGAACCCTCCCTTCTGAATTCGCTCAGTGCGCTCGCAAGATCAGGCATCACCAGCGCCGATGTGTTCAGTGTCGGGTATTTTTCGGACGGAACCGAAATCCTCCGTCACGGAAAGGAGGAAGCGCAAGCCAGCCCGATTCAATCAGTCAGGTTCATCCCCTGCCTCAACGAGAACGAAGAGTTCATAAAGTATCTGGCCGGAAAGGTAAAAGAGGCAGCCAGCAAATAGTTGGGGACACTCATGACTGAGTGTACTTACTCAGTCAAAAGGGAGTAGCAAGAAGGGAAAGGGGTTATAATGGGAACCCGGACGCCTATTTTGATCACCGGGTCTGAGGGAAGGCCATAGTATGCCTTAGCGCTGAAGGCATTACGGGCTATCAAGGCAAAGCGCTTCTTCTTGCTATTTGCGTTAATCAACAACGCCCCCTAGTTTCCTTTTTTGATTTCGATGTATTTAATGCACCTTATGGCCTAGCGGGTCCGAACCCACCAACAAACACCTTATGCCGGAAGGCCATAAAAGGCCGGCCGCAACTTCGGGAAGCGCAAACCATTCATCCCCCAATGGTAACAATGACAAGCAAACGCGATAACGACCAACTCTCGTTCACATCAAGCAGAATAAAAAAAATCGGTATCCTGACATCCGGAGGCGACGCTCCTGGCATGAACGCCGCAATCAGAGCGGCAACGCGTGCGGCCATTGCCGCAGGACGGGAGGCCGTGGGCATCCTCCGTGGCTATCAGGGAATGATTGATGGCGATTTCATCCCCCTACAGTCAACCGATGTCAGCGGCATCCTGCAGCTCGGCGGAACCATGCTTAAAACGGCCCGTTGCAAGGAGTTCCGCTCGCCCGAAGGACGCCGCAAGGCCAAGGAACAACTGAAGGTCGCTGCAATCGATGCCGTCATCGTCATCGGCGGCGACGGCTCCTTCACCGGCGCCTGGGTCATGTCGCAGGAATGCGACATCCCGTTCGTCGGCATTCCCGCCACCATCGACAACGACATGTACGGAACCGACTATACCATCGGCTATGAAACAGCTCTGAACTCGGTGGTCTGCGCGGTAGACAAAATCAAGGACACGGCCCGCTCGCACGGGCGGATTTTCTTCATCGAGGTCATGGGCCACGAAGCCGGACTCCTCGCCCTCAACAGCGGAATCGCCTGCGGAGCTGAAGTCATTTTGATCCCCGAATCGAAAGCCCAGCACGACGAACTGCAGAAATTCCTGGAGAAAGGCTACCGCGACAAAGAATCCAGCGGCATTGTGATGGTAGCCGAAGGCGACGAGGCCGGCGGCGCCCTGCACATCGCCGAACAGATCCGCCGGGATCACCCCGACCTCGATGTCCGCATATCGATCCTCGGCCATATCCAGCGAGGAGGCAGCCCCGTAGCCAGGGACCGGATCAACGCAACAAGGATGGGCATTGCCGCCGTCGACGCCCTCCTGAACGACCAGAAAAGCATCATGATCGGCTTCGACAACAACCGGATTGTGCATGTAACCTTCAACAAGGCGGTCAAAATGAACCACAGCATCGACACCGGCCTCCTGGAGGTCCACAACCTCTTGAACGGCATGTAACCCGCAACCCTCAACACCCATGCAGAAAAATCAACAGGAGAGCAGAGATTCCGTAACAAAACTGGCGCTGCAGTTCCTCGCCGAAGTGATTGGTCAATGCCCGGCTGAACTGGAAAAAAGCACGGAAAGGGATGTGGTGTTCGCAGTTGTGGGGTTCCAGTACGGCGCCGTGCAGAGCGCCGCCTATGCTGCCGGGCTGGAAAAAGAAGACGCACAAGCAATCTCCGAAGAGGTGATCGGCAGAATCAACGGCATGGAGATGGAGGCGGTCCAAAAACTCCTTGAGCTCATGCCAATGCTCACCCGGAAGGAGTATCCGCCAATCGGCATTGGCCAGAGAGCCATCATAAGCTTCTATAATGCCGCATCCCCCGCGATTGTGAATTGATGTCGTGAAACACAAGGTTTCAATAGGCTATATTATTGGATGAATGGAGGGCCGCTGGAGAGCGGTGGAGCGGGAGCGAAACCGCTCTCCAGCGGCCCCTCTGAAAACCAACATATGCCTGCCTCCACAACCTTGGAGAACACGACATGGAAAACAACAGTAGGAAACGGCGTCGGCTGTCGGCAGAAGAGAAATGGAGCATCTATCAGGAGTGCGAACAGTCCGGTGTCAAAATCGGTGAAGTGCTCAGAAAGCATGGCCTCTACTCTTCAGACCTGCAGCTGATCCGCAGGGAGGTCAAGGAGGCTGCACTTGAACGCCTGAGCAGGAGTCGACCTGGCAGGAAGAAAGCTGCGGTTGTCCCTGTTGAGGAGCGTGACCAGCTGAAGAGGGAGCTCGAAGAGAAAGAAAAGGCTCTGGCCGAACTCAGTGTGATGTTCACGACCCTCAAAAAAAAAGTGCACTTGGAATAGAGGGCCCGTTTCCAAAAGGCCGACTGCCACTGGAGACCCGACAGGAAGTCCTGCAGATCATCGATACGGCAAAAGGGTCCGGGATTGCCCGGCACACCACCTGCAGCTTGCTGCAGATCAGTATCCGCAGGGTTGAGCGCTGGGAGTGCCGGCTGCGCCGGAACGGATCGATGGCTTATGAAAAACCAGGTCCCCAGCAGCCCGCGCACGCATTGATGCCGGCTGAGAAAGATGCAGTACTGTCCTTTGCCGGGCGAGAAGATACGGTTGACTACTCCTTGCAGCTGCTGGCTATCAAAGGAGCCGAGGCCAACGCATTCTACCTGTCCGCATCCAGCGTTCGATTGATACTGCAGGAAAACGGACTCGGTGACGACAGGACAGGGAGAGTACGGAACAGCACCAGAAGGAACAAGCCAGACCGGCCGGACGAACTGACGGGTCCGAACCAGTGCTGGTGCTGGGATGTCAGCTACATCAAAACCGATGTGCTACGGGTGTTCTGGTACCTCTATGTGATGCTTGACGAATGGAGCCGGAAAGTGGTTGCCTGGCGAATCAGCAGGTACCATAACCACGAAGAGGCTATGGGACTGATCGATGACGCCATCATTGCCGAGGGATTGCTCGATGTCGATAAAGAGAACTTACCCGTGGTCGTCAATGACCGGGGAGTTCAGATGAAAGCCAAGGATGTCAAGCAGATGTTCACGGATTTAGGACTGACGCAGACGTTCAGTCGGCCGAGAACTCCGAACGACAACCCGTTCATCGAGTCGTTCTTCAGCAGTCTCAAGCGGGCACCGGTATATCCGGGCAGGTTTTCGCACTTGAATGAAGGAGTTGTCATGGACTTTTTCGGGGGGTATTTCCGCTGGTATAACACGGAACACTACCATTCACGCATCGGATATGTGACCCCGGAACAGATGCATCAGGACCTTGCAGCAGGGATTATCGCTGAAAGAAAAAGAGTATTGGGAAAGCAGCAGAAACTTCGTAAAATGTACTGGTCAGCAAATCAAACAACCGGAAGCGGGTTGTAGTTTATTGGAAACCCGTTTCGCGACATCATCCAAAAATCACGCCGCATCCGATGAAGACAAACTGACGGCCACAGAAACACTTCGTGAAATCCTGCACCAGATTGACCGTTCCTGAAGCCAGTGGAGCATCGGACAATGAAAGCAAACGCATAAGCTCATCAGCCAATCCTCTGAACGAAATCGCCTTTATTGCTGTTAAAAGCTACATTGATCAGAACCCTGCACCTCGTTCATTCAAACCCAAACCCCCTGCACCTCATGAGCCTTCTCATCATTATCGGAATAACCCTTCTTGTTCTCGGCATGACAAACCCGACAAACAACATTGCAGTAAAAAGGATGGCGGGCATCCTGCGGATCGCAGGAATACTGGTTGTCATCCTTGGGATCTTTTCTTCCGCCATCAGAATGGTGGAGCCCGGCAAGGTTGGAGTGAAAAGCCTCTTCGGAAAGGTACAGCCCGCAGCCCTCAGCAGCGGGCTCAACATCATCAACCCTCTGGCAAAAGTCGAGCTGTTCGACATTACAACCCAGAGCTATACCATGTCCGGCTCGGAACAGGAGCGTTCGCAGCAGAGTGACGGACCGATCAGGGTGCTGAGTGCCGACGGCCTTGAGGTCACCATAGACATGACCGTACTCTACCACGTCAACCCCCGGCAGGCCCCGGCCATTCGCCGCGAGATCGGTCCGGGAAACACCTACATCGACAAAATCGTCCGTCCAACCGCCAGAACCAGAATCCGCGACAACGCAGTGATGTACAACGCCATCGACCTGTACTCGAAAAAACGCGATGAGTTCCAGGCAAACATCTTCGAAAGCATCCGCTCGGATTTCGAAACCCGCGGCATTGTTCTTGAAAACCTGCTGGTACGCAATGTCTCCCTGCCCGAATCCGTCAAGATGGCCATTGAAGCCAAGATCAACGCCGAACAGGAAGCCCAGAAAATGCAGTTCGTCCTGCAGAAAGAGACCCAGGAAGCCGAGCGCAAGCGCGTTGAGGCAAGAGGCATCTCCGACTACCAGCGCACCATCTCGGCGTCACTCAACGACAGGCTCCTGAAATACGAGCAGATAAAAGTGATGCAGAACCTTGTCAAGACCAACAACTCAAAAGTCATCATCCTCGGCGACAGCAACAACGCCTCGATGCTCATCAACGACAAATAGTTGGGGACACTCATGACTGAGTGTACTTACTCGGTCAAAAGGGAGCACCAAGCCAAAAGGGGTAAGGGGCTATATGGAAACCTGGACGCCTATTTCGATAACCTGGTATGATGGAAGGCCATAGTATGCTCTGGCCCTGAAGGCATTGCGGGCAATCAGGGCAAAGAGCTTCTTCTTGCTATTTGCGTTAATCAACAACGTCCCCTAGTTTTTAGGGTTCACTTCCCGATGCAGAACTGGCTGAATATCGTGTTGAGCAGTTCTTCCGAGACTACCTTGCCGGTGATTTCGCCGACATAGTCGAGTGCTGAACGGAGTTCGAAGGCTATGAGTTCGGTGGCTTCGGTGTCACTGATGAGCTGGAGGGCGTTAAGAAGCGAGTCGGTGGCGTTGCGCAGCGCCTCGTAGTGGCGGAGGCTGGTGACGAGAACGCTGGCTTCATGGAGTTTGTCGAGCCCTTCAACCATTCCGGCCATGGTGGTTTTAAGCTCACTGAGACCTTCGCCTTTTGACGCAGCCATGGCAATGACGGGGCACCCTGTTTCGGCCTGAAGCATTGCAATAGTTCCTGCAGCATCTTGCGCAAGATCGGTTTTGTTGGCGACCACTATCATCCGCGCTTCTGGATGGCTCTGGCGGAGTTCGAGGGCGGCTACGGCTTCTTTTTGGAAATCGCCGGAGGAACTATCGATAATGTAGAGGAGCAGGTCCGCTTCGGAGATTTTGCGGTAGCTTCGCTGGATTCCCTCGTGCTCAACCTCCTCGTCCGAGTGGCGGAGTCCGGCGGTATCGGTAAGGCGGAACATGGTTTTTTCGTGGACAAAGCACTCTTCGATATAGTCGCGGGTGGTACCGGGCATGTGGCTGACGATGGCCCGTTCCTGGCCGAGCAAGGCGTTGAGAAGGGTGGATTTTCCGGCGTTTGGCCGGCCAGCGATGACGGTGGCAACGCCCTCCGTAAGAAGGTGCCCTTCGCGGTAAGAGTCTACGAGGCGGGAGATTTCGCTCTGGAGGCGCTGAACCTCCAGACGGAGAGCGTCGCGGCTCTGGAACTCTACATCCTCTTCGCTGAAATCGAGCTCGAGCTCGAGAAGAGCGCACGACTGCAGGAGGCCGGCGCGCATTTCCTGAAGATGGCGGGAGAGGCTGCCCTGCATCTGGGTAACGGCAGTACGGAAAGCTGATTCGGTGCGGGCGTGTATCATTTCGCCGATGGCTTCGGCCTGCAGAAGGTCGATGCGCCCGTTGAGGAAGGCACGGCGGGTGAACTCTCCGGGTTCGGCGAGCCGGCATCCATTGTCGAGAAGGGCCTGAAGAAGGTGGCGCACAACAACGGGACCACCGTGGCAGGTAAACTCGACCATATCTTCCATGGTAAAGGAGGAGGGGGCCCGAAAGACGAGGGCGATGACCTCATCCACCATTCCCCGGATGTCTGAAAGGGTGCCGAAATGGGCAGTGAATCCATCGGCTTCCGTGAAACTGAACTCCGGGTTCCCTTTTTTCCGGAACACCCGGTCGGCAATTTCCAGAACTCCGCGGCCGCTCATGCGAACGATTGCAAGTGCCCCGACGCCGACAGGGGTGGCTATGGCAGCAATGGGAAATTCAGGCATGGCAGAGGGAGTCGTCATAAGAGTAGAGATCGGTGGTTTCGGACATTCCGGGAGCAGGCGCTCCCATGGACAAGTATAAGGAATATACCCCCAAGAAATGCTAACTTCACTCCAGTTGCATTGCCTCTCTTTTCAAACCCCTTGAATCATGAATGACAAAACAGACATTGAGCTGCTAAAGGCCGACATAACCAGTCAACGGCAGCGGACGCCTGCCGAACAGTTCCTGCGCGTGATGAATCTGGTAAAACTGCTGCGGACCCAGTGCCCGTGGGACAGGAAACAGACCCCGCAGTCGCTCGCCCACCTCCTGCTTGAGGAAAGCTATGAACTGGTTGATGCCATTGACAAGGGGGACGATGAAGAACTGAAGAAGGAGATTGGGGACCTGTTCCTCCATGTCACCTTCCAGGCGCTGCTTGCCGAAGAGTCAGGAAAGTTCTCGTTTGGCGATGTGTTCGACGCCCTCTCCACTAAGCTCATCAACCGCCACCCCCATGTGTTCGGCGAAACAGAAGCTGAAACCGAAGGTGCCGTGCTGCGCAACTGGGAGTCGCTGAAAATGAAGGAGGGACGCAAACGCCTTCTCGACGGTGTACCCAAGGCGATGTCGGAACTGCTAAGGGCTTACCGGGTGCAGAAGAAGGTGGCCGGTGTGGGGTTCGATTGGCCCGCGGGCGACGAGGTTCTAGAGAAGCTGACTGAGGAGGTCGGGGAGCTCAAGGCGGCAGAGTCGCCCGAGAACCGGGAGGAGGAGTTCGGCGACATTCTTTTTACCCTCGTGAACTACAGCCGATTCATTGGCGCCAACCCGGAGGACGCACTGCGTCATTCAACCAACAAGTTCATGCAGCGGTTTGAAACCGTTGAAACGGCGGTGCAGGCTTCGGGCAGGGAGTGGCAGAGCTTCAGTCCGGAAGAGCTGGACGGACTATGGCGGAAGGCGAAAGAGGAGGGGGCGGAGAAACTTTCCCGCTGAATCAAAGTACTCACCCTGCGGGTTGTGGCCACCACTGAAAGTGGCCCCGTCACAGTCCACTCCGGCTGTTTGCATACGGCGGAAATCTGCCAGATACCTCTCTTCCGTATACAGCGGGTCGCGCTTCCCCCTTGCAAGATGCACCCGCCCCAACCGGTCGAGACGCTCCGCTTCAGGCGGAATGTCGCCACCGACCATCATCACCCCCATCGCCCTATGTTTGCCGAGAAGGGCGGCCCTCACGGCCATCGAAGCTCCCTGTGAAAACCCGTGATAGACCAGCCGGCCATCGTGCTGACACCTTGCCTGCACTGCGTCGACAAGGGCATCAAGATAGTGGGTATTTGCTTCAATGTGCCGATCTCTCTCTTGAGCGCTCATCCAGCTCTTCCCCGCGCTTCCGTCCCGAAGGGTAACGGAATGAAGCGCCTCAAGGGAGCAGCAGCTCCAGTGCTCTGAACCGGGAATGAAAGAGAGAAGCCGGAGTTCATCTTCAGCCCTCTCTCCCCATCCGTGGAAGCCCACCAGCAGGGGGGCGGGCAGACCAACCGGAGAGGGTCGCAACAGATATCGGCCCGTGACCGGCAGCTGAAGAAAATGCTCATTCTCCATTGGACTGGAAGCAAAACCACAAGGGTCGCCCTCAAAAGCGGCCCTTGTGAGGGTGTTATATGTTAAGCATCTTCAGGATGCCTCGTATGGGAATACCTACCCACTGCGGCCGGTTGTTGAGCTCATAGTTGAGTTCGTATACCGCCTTGTTCATCAAGTAGGCGTTCATCAGGTGCTCCCGCTGGGCGGGCTTCTGAGGCACAATATTGCTGCCAGCCGTTTTCTCGAAGTAGGTGTCGAGGAAGTGCTGCCCGACGGCGTTGCTCCAGCGGTCGGCCCATGGCTCAAGTTCGTGGCGGTTTTCGGGGCGTACCACTGATTCATTTAAGTGAAGCACATTGAAGGCCGCATAGTCGAACGAACGGAGCATTCCGGCAATGTCGCGGAAAACGGAGCGTTTGATTTTGCGCTCGGAAATCGGCCTGGCCGGCTCACCCTCGAAATCTATGATGACAAAATCCTTACCGGTAAAGAGCACCTGGCCGAGGTGGTAGTCGCCGTGGATGCGAATCTTCAGCGTATCGATCTTCTCCTTGCGGATGGGCTCGAACTGCTGGAGTATCGTTTTCTGGTTTTTCACCAGCAAAGAGCAGAGCTCCCGCTGTTCGGGCTCCATGGAGGGCATCAGCTGACCGATAAGAATCATTGCCCGCTTGACCTGCTCACACATTGCCTGATAGATAGAGCGCTGATAGAGCGTAGTGAAGGCTTCAGGGGCAAAGGCAGGATCGGTGCTGAGCGACGCAAGGGAAAGATGCATCTCTGCGGTCCGCTCGGCCAGTTTTTCAATCATGCCGAGATAGGCTTCGCCAATGAGTTCATACATGATTTCGGGAACGGCGACGGGTGTGCCGCTGAGACGCTCCATCTCGGGCAGCTCAATACCCCCGGCAGTTCTTGTGAGCACATCGGCGTAATACCGCTGTACCTGACCGAGCGAAAGCTGCCAGGCGTCTCCTTCGTTCTGCACGAAGTTCTGGAGAATACCTATGGAGTAACGGGCGGAACGGCCCTGGTCGTAGTTCAGCGAACCGAGGTAGTTAGGAAGACTTTCAAACGAAGTTTTTTCAGTCAGCGCGCCACACATTTCGATTTCGGGTGAAACCCCAACCTCAATACGGCGATAGAGCTTGAGACAGAGCGAATCGTGAAAACGCACTGAGGTGTTGGTCTGCTCTACACCCATCAAAACCGGCTCGGGCTCTTTGTCATCGGTCAAGTCGAGGAAGTCCTCAATTGCGGAGCCTTTCAGTCCGGAAACAGCACCGGCCTTGCCCTGCCACTTGCTGCGACCAACCATGATGCTGAAGAGGCGGCTGAGAAACTCGTTCTCAAAGGTTGCATCGCACAGGTATCCCTCTTCACCGCCGACAACGGCACGGGCAATGACTCGTTTGGCAAAGTTGTCGTCAGAGGGAGAGACTGCTGCGAGAGGCGTGAAACAGACGGGTAGCTGGTAGAGATCGTTCTCGCCGCTTGAGTAGCGGACTTCGCTCACAAGCAGCTTTGCCAGCGCCATCCCCTCCACCGGTATTGTATCAATGATGGTGATGCGCATGACATTGCGGGCCTTGCCGCCGAACCAGCGGCTCGCGCGGTAGTAGCCGGGAAGAATGGAGGTTTCAAGGCGTTCGCGGCTCCTGCCGGAAAACAGGGAGGGCCATTTGGCGACCTCTGCGAACGGGGTGTCCATACAGGGCCGTGCGAGGGCACCATCCATTTCAGGGACCAGGTTCAACCAGAAATATCCGTAAGAGCCCAGAGCCACCATGTATGGCGATTTCCGGATTTTCGGGAACCTGTTCATGCTGAACACCTCTTCAGGAGTGTAGCCCTCAAAGTCTGAAAGGTCTATGGCAACGGCCTGGGCATTGCGGGAAAGATTGATGACCGACAGCATGGTTTCATCCTCGAACCGTCGGATGAATATCAGGACTTTCGGGTTGCTGACCTGCAGGAACTCAATTGAACCGCGGCTGAGCGACTTGTAGCGGCGAGCGGTGGCGATTGCGTGGCGCATCCACCAGAGCAGCGAGTTGACATTACTCTCCTGCACCTCCACATTGACCGCCTCGTAATGGTACTCGGGATCGATGATGACCGGAAGGAGCAGCTGCTGGGGGTTCGAGCGCGAAAATCCGGCATTGCGGTCACTGTTCCACTGCATCGGGGTGCGCACGCCATCACGGTCGCCAAGGTAGTAGTTGTCGCCCATGCCGATTTCGTCGCCGTAATAGAGCACCGGGGTGCCGGGTAGCGAAAGGAGCATAATGTTCATCAGCTCAATCCGACGGCGGTCGTTGGTCATCAAGGGAGCGAGCCGGCGGCGGATGCCGAGATTGATGCGGGCTTTCGGGTCATTGGCGTAGACGCGGCGCATGTAGTCGCGCTCCTCGTCTGTCACCATCTCAAGCGTCAGCTCATCATGGTTGCGCAGGAAGGATGCCCACTGGCATGCCTCGGGAATCTCCGGGGTCTGTTCAAGAATGTCGAGAATGGGGAAACGGTCCTCAGTGGCCAGAGCCATGTACATCCTCGGCATGAGGGGAAAATGGAAATTCATGTGGCACATGTCGCCATTGCCAAGGTAGGCTGCGGAGTCTTCCGGCCACTGGTTAGCCTCAGCAAGCAGCATCCTGTTGGGATAGTGCTCGTCAACATGCTTGCGCATACTCCTGAGGAACTCGAAGGTTTGCGGCAGGTTCTCGCAGTTGGTCCCCTCAGCCTCGTAGAGATAGGGAACGGCGTCCAGCCGCAGACCATCAACGCCCATGCCGAGCCAGAAGTCAAGCACATCGAAAAGCGCCTGATGCACTTCGGGGTTTTCAAAGTTGAGATCTGGCTGGTGGTGGTAGAACCGGTGCCAGTAGTACTGCCCTGCAACCGGGTCCCATGTCCAGTTCGAAGCCTCGAAATCCTGGAAGATGATGCGGGTTTCGGAATATGTATTGGGATCATCGCTCCAGACATAGAAATCCCGCTCAGGAGAGCCGGCAGGCGCCTTGCGAGCCCGCTGAAACCATGCGTGCTGGTCGGATGTGTGGTTGACCACAAGCTCGGTGATCACCTTCAGCCCGCGACTGTGGGCCTCTTCAAGAAACTCCCTGAAATCGTCCAGCGTCCCGTAGTCGGGGTTGACGGTCATATAGTCGGCAATGTCGTATCCGTCGTCGCGCAGGGGTGAAGGGTAGAAAGGAAGCAGCCAGATGGCCGTTACGCCAAGGCTTTCGAGGTAGGGAAGCTTCAGACGAAGCCCCTTAAAATCTCCTACTCCGTCATTGTTGCTGTCGAAGAACGTCTTGACATGAGCCTCGTAGATAATGGCGTCTTTGTACCAGAGCGGTTCGGGTTGATACATGGTGGGGTTGAACAGGTAAAGTGACTGGAATTTTCAAAAAAACAAAACAGTGCCGCATCAGCCAAGGGTGACGCGGAAAATATGAGCCGGCATGGTTGCAGGATTGAGCTCAACAAAATTCCACTCCCCGTTCCACTCGTATTTCATGCCGCTAAAGAGATCTTCAACGCTGAAGCTGTGCTCATGGGAGAGACCGAACTGCTCAAGAGGAAAACGCATCCAGCCGCTGCGAACTCTTCTGTGGTCGAGATTGACCACGGTAAGCACCACATTCGAGTCATCAGCGGAACGCTTGACATAACCCATCAGCCACTCATGCTCATGGCCCGGGGAATCCTCAATGCGAACAAAGGAGATATTGGCGGTTTCATGCATCGCCGGATTGTCGCGGCGAATACGGTTGATACGGGTGATTTCGGCGCGGATATTGCCCGGACGGTCAAGATCCCACTCCCGTATCTCATATTTTTCAGAATCCAGATACTCCTCTTTGCCGGGTGCCGGGGGAAGATGCTCGCAGAGCTCATAGGCCGGGCCGTACATGCCATAGTTTGAGGAGAGGGTAGCTGCCAGAATAAGACGGATGATAAATTTCGGACGCCCGCCAGTCTGCAGCTCTTCGTGCAGGATATCAGGAGTATTAGGCCAGAAATTGGCGCGCATGATATGACGAAGCGGCTCTGAGGTCAGCTCCTCTACATACTCCTGAAGCTCTTCTTTGGTATTGCGCCAGGTAAAGTAGCTGTACGACTGACTGAAACCGGCTTTTCCAAGACGGGCCATCAGTTTCGGCCGGGTAAAGGCTTCAGCGAGGAACAGGGCCTCGGGGCACTCCTCCTGAATGGAGGCGATTGCCCACTGCCAGAACCCGAACGCCTTGGTATGGGGATTGTCAACCCGGAATATCGTAACACCCTTATCGATCCAGAAAAGAAAAACGCTTTTCAGCTCAGTCCAGAGGTTCTGCCAGTCGGCAGTCTCGAAATCAATAGGAAGAATATCCTCGTATTTCTTTGGGGGGTTCTCGGCGAACTGCACTGTACCGTCGGGACGCCAGCGGAACCAGTCGGGGTGCTCCTTCACCCAGGGATGGTCGGGAGAGCACTGGAAGGCAATGTCAAGCGCAACGGAAATCCCCTCCGCCTCGGCCGCCGCAACAAAGGCGGTAAAGTCCTCCATGGTGCCGAGCTCAGGGTGAAGCGACTTATGGCCCCCCTCGGGGCTGCCGATGGCCCAGCAGCTTCCCGGCTCTCCGGGCTGGGCCACCAGAGCATTGTTTTTTCCTTTTCTTTTCGTAGTCCCTATCGGGTGAACGGGAGGAAGATAGATGACATCGAATCCCATGCCGGCAATGAAGGGCACCGCCTCCATGCAGTCACGGAATGTGCCGTGCTTTCCGGGAACGGAACTCCAGGAGCGGGGGAAAAATTCATACCAGGCACTGAAGCCTGCCTTTTTCCTGTCAACATGGAGCGGCAGGTTTTTCTCGTAAACGGAGGCAAGGGAGCGATCCGGATACTTCTCCACAAGAAGAAGAAGGTCGCTGTCAAGAGCTGCAACAACTCCTTTACCGCGGCCTTTGGCGCGCATGGCTGCGGCAAACGACTTGAGTTTTTTGGCGTCTGGCGAAGAGGCCCTTACTGCAGCGGCGTCAACAAGAAGGGCGCCGATTTCAAGATCAAGCCTCACATCCTGCTTTGCATCAACTTTTTTCCCAAGTCCACGCCGCCAGGTGCCGAAATGGTCCACCCAGGCACGGATGGTGTATTCATGCATACCCACAGAACCTGCTGTGAGGGCAGCACTCCACCGGTCGTTTCCGCTCTCTTCCATAGGAAAGATATCCCACTCGCTCTCCCCCTGAAGGCGAACCAGAAGTTCGGTGCGGAGCATGTCGGCGCCATCAACAAAAACATCAGCCTCAACCCTTACTTTCTGTCCTTCCACGCCCTTTGCAGGAAAACACCCCCCATCAATTTCAGGCAAAACATTCTCAATGACCACCCTGCTGCGGCCGTCAAACTGCTGTGAAGTACAATCGGGAAAGGCTCGTAGAAAGGTATTTTGCATCGTAACAAAGAGTCTATAGGTGGCCGGGAGATTCCCGGGTGGCACTGCTCAATCATTGGCGGCAGGGCGCCCCAGGGAAAAAAGGAGGGCACTCCGGCGAAGCCTGTCGTATTGACCATACAGAAAGGAAAATAGATAAAGTGAACACAAATTTGAACACCATTTGCTTTATCACAAAAAAATCATTCTTTTCAAGTGCAGTGGAAAACTTCTTCCGCCCAACTAACAAGAACAGCAACAGCCGCAATGTTTGAACCACAGAAAGAACGACTGCAGGAGATAGACCGTCGCCTGGACCAGTTACGGGGGTATCTTTGAAGTCGATTACAGACAGGAACAGATAGAGGACCTCGAAAAAGTTTCCTCCAACCCGGAATTCTGGAACGACCAGAAAGAGGCAAACCGTATTCTCAAGGAGCTGAACAGCCACAAGAGCTGGGTTGAGGGATACAGAAAAATGGCCGCGGATGCCGCATCCTGCCGTGAAGAGCTCACACTTGCCGATGAGCTCGGTGAGGAGAGCTACGGCGAAGAACTTGATGCTTCAATTGCTTCTATTGAAGCGGAGATGGACGCCATTGAGTTCCGTAACATGCTTTCCGGCAAAGACGATGAGGGCAACGCAATCATCACCATCCATGCGGGAGCTGGCGGAACGGAAGCACAGGACTGGGCTGAAATGCTCTACCGCATGTATATGCGCTGGGCTGAACGAAAAGGGTTCAAGATATACACCGACGACTATCAGGCAGGAGACGGCGCCGGAATCAAAACTGCAACGCTGGAAATACAGGGTCCCTACGCCTACGGCTACTTGAAGGCCGAAAACGGTGTCCACCGGCTGGTACGGGTCTCTCCATTCGACTCGAACGCCCGCCGCCACACCTCGTTCGCCAGCGTCTACACCTACCCCGAAGCCCCTCCCGATGTAGAAATAGAGGTACGCAAGGAGGACCTTGAACTCTCAACCTTCCGGAGCGGCGGAAAAGGGGGGCAGAATGTCAACAAAGTGGAAACAGCCGTGCGCATCAAGCATGTCCCGTCGGGAATCGTGGTCGGCTGCCAGCAGGAGCGTTCCCAGTTCCAGAACAGGGAACGGGCTATGAAAATGCTGATGGCTCAGCTTTACCAGCGCCAGCGGGAAGAAGAAGATGCCAAGAAGCGCGAGGTTGAGGGAAAAAAGAAAAAAATTGAATGGGGAAGCCAGATTCGGAGCTATGTGCTTGATGACCGCAGAATCAAGGATCACAGGACCAACCATGAACGCTTTGACATTGAGACCGTCCTTGACGGCGACATTGACGACTTTATGCACGCCTATCTCTCCGAATTCGGAGATTAGGGGAAAAAACAATGGGTGAAGGCGTTCCTCTCCGTTTCGGCATCCTCACCGACAGCCACCTCAGCGTAGAGGGGGAGAACACCACAGCCGGCACTGAAAAGCTCAGCCGGGCAGTTGACGCACTGAACAACGCAGGGTGCAGTTTTCTTGTGCAGCTCGGCGACCTGATAGCGGGGAGTAAACAGCGCGCCCCGGAAGAACTTGCAGCGGCTACAGCCATTCTGGGGAAGTTCCGTGCCGGGATACGCCATATCATTGGGAACCACTGCCTGCAGCTCCCCCTGAAAACGCTTCAGGAGGCCTTCGCCCTTGCCTCTCCTTACTACCGATTTCACGCGGGAGGGTTCAGATGGCTGGCGCTGGACGGCATGGAGGTTTCCGTCCTTCGCCCGCCGGCAACGGGGGAAGACAAGGCGGCGCTTGAGGGATATCTTTTGCGACAAGAAAACCCTCTTTGGTGCGGAGCATTGGGCTCAAACCAGAAAGCATGGCTGCAGAGGGAACTGGGTGAAGCGAAGGAAAAACAGGAGAGGGTCATTGTGCTCTGCCACTTCCCGCTCCACCCCGACACATCGGACGAACGGCACGGCATGCTCTGGAACCATGCCGAAGTACGCAGGATGCTTCAAGAGTCCGGAGTCGTCACGGCCTGCCTCAGCGGCCACTACCATCCGGGCGGATATGCGTTTGAAAAGGGCATCCACTATGCCGTGTTGCCGGCAGGAATCTGCTGCACCGGAGAGCTCACTGAAGGCTCTCTTGTTCTCCGAGACCATCTGGGCTCCACCATGCATCATCTGTCTTTCAGCTGAACTGAAACCGATACCGATACCGACAATGAAACGATTCACCTTTCTCTTTGCCCTGCTTCTCCCGCTCTCTCTTTTTGACATGTCGGCCATGGCCGGCGACGGAGCACTGAGATTGAGGGTGAAGGAAACAGAGCGCACACAGGGAGAGTTCTTCATTGTTGAGGCGGAGGGCGCCCAAAGTGAACCCACGCTCTTTTTTATGGAACGAAAATGGCAGATGTTTCCTGAAAAAGAGGGCCGATGGACTGCAATGGTCCCTGTTGAAAACCTCTCCGCCCCCGGCAGCTATGCGTTTCTTCTGAAAGACAGAGAGAGAGAGCGGCGCCAAAAGGTGACTATCAAAGCGAGCAGCCTGCCCGTGCAGCACATCACCCTCAGAGGCACCAAAGCGGGTCTGCGCGCAACAGAAACCGAAAAAACAAGAGTTCGGGTTGCGCTCCGGACCATCACACCCGAAAAGCTCAATTCGGGTCCCCTCATCCTTCCCTGCAACGCAGAAATAAGCAGCATTTTCGGGAGGAAGCGCTCATACAACGGAGGGGCGGCAACCAGCTATCACAAGGGAGTTGACTTTGGAGCGCCATCGGGTACGCCGGTTCTGGCGCCGGCCTCCGGCACCGTCATCCTTGCCGGAACAGTTGAAGAAGGGTTCGTGGTGCATGGCAACACCGTCATTCTGGACCACGGCCATGCGCTGACTTCGGTCTATCTGCACTTGAACGCCATCACTGTCCGGGAGGGAGACCCTGTTCAGCGAGGAGAAGAGATTGGGCGGGTCGGTCATACCGGAATTTCCACCGCCCCTCATCTGCACTGGGGCACCTATCTCTATGGCATAAGCGTCAACCCGCTCTTCCTGCTTAAAGAGAACTCTCTTTAGAGGAGCCACAGAGCCCCTCTATTTGTCCGCAATAATAATGTGGGTCAGCATTTCCACCATTCTCCCTGCTGCAGCGCCGTCCCATTTTTCAGGGATTTTTGAGCGGTTCCCTTCCTCGGCCGAAGCATTCCGGATATGGCGCGCCTGATGGAGAAGCGCTTCAGTATCCGTCCCCACAAGCGTATTGGTGCCTATTTCAAGCGTTGAAGGCCGCTCGGTCCTCTCCCGCATGGTGAGGCAGGGAACATTCATGACCGTAGCCTCAGCCTGTAGCTCACCCGAAGCAGTCAGCAGCATTGAAGCATCACGAAGGAGAGAAAGGAGAGCGGAGGGTTCGGGGCGCTCAATCATCCGGGCCCCAAGAGGAAGCTCAAACTCCAAGCCGCCCTCTTCAGGTTGCAGAACAATGACAGGAAGAATGGCGGCAAGCTCTGAAAGCAGAGTGCCCGGGGCCTGGGCCGGCTGGCTGCCCGGCAGCAGCAGGGCATAGGTTTTCGGCCCGTGGCCGTATCGCTCTGCAGCCGACGGGGCACCGCTCCGCTCCATCAAAGCGGCCAATGCATCAATGGCCAGATTGCCAGCAAAGAGGAGCCGCTCTTCGTCATGCCCCTCGTTGACCAGATTGTACAGGCCGCTGTGCTCGCTCACAAAGTGCATGTCGGCAATGGTGTCAATGAGCCTGCGGTTCATTTCAGCCTGCTCTTGAGGATCCCCGCTACGGAGTCCAGCGTCAGCAGCGGCAACAGGAAGCCCAAGCTGCGCGGCACCGAGAGCAGCGGCAAGAGCGGCCATGTCGCTACCGAGCACAACAACCAGATCGGGCTCCATGCAAAGCAACCGTTCTTCCATGAAGGCAACAGCCTTTGAGAGCCTTGCCGGCTTCCCGCAGGAGACGCAGAGAAGCGGATCTGAAAGACCGAAACACTCTGCAATTTCAGGATGAAGGGGCTCGCCGATAATGGCGGCAGACTCAAACCTCCCGGCACTGCTCAGTGCGGAGAAAAGCGGAGCAAGGAGCATAGCCCCCGAGGGGCCTCCGGCAGCAAGGACAATTTTTTTCACAGCGTGGAAACCTTTGGTTACATTAATAAAACACCATCCCGACAGTGTAGGGTATTTTTATGAGGACATCACCATCCAAAAGCCGATGAAACGACTCTTTTCACCAATACTTCTTGCCGCAGGGCTTACCCTGCTGCAGCTGGCACTGAACCCTTCCGGGAGTCAAAATACACTCCACGCGGAAAACAGTAAAATCATTCTCCGCCATGCCGACATAATAGAAGGAGGCGAAGACGCAGTCGGCCCATACCGGGCTGCGATAGGCAATGTGGAAATGGTGAAGGGAGAGCTGACCATGACCTGCCGACGCACGACTGACTATGATGGTCAGAACCGGATTATCATGAACGGTGATGTCAGCATCAGCGACGGGAGCATGGAGGTGTTCGGTGACGACGGGGTCTTCTACCCCGACCGTGAAGTGCTTGAGCTGAGCGGTAATGTGCGCGGTCGAATGAAGGACAACTCCCTTGCTGTCCGCTCGAAAAAGGGAATGTTCAACAATGAAGAGAGCCAGCTCTGGTTTTATGACGATGCGGTCGGATGGAAGGGCAAAGATCAGGTCAACGGAGAGATTATCCTCCTTCATTTCAGGAAGTCTGAAAAGAAAGGAGGAAAGCAGACCATTGACGAAATGCAACTGCATGGCAATGCCTTTTATGCCTCCCCCGACACCCTCATCCAGTCTCCTGTGGGTTACGACCAGATGAGCGGAAAAAAAATTGTGGCGCTTATCGGCGAAAACTCTCGTATTGAAGGCCTCACCGTTACCGGACAGGCCGAAAGCCTCTTTCATCTCTATGACGAAAACAGCAAGCCCTCAGGCATCAACTACTCAAGCGGCGACAGAATCAGAATGATATTCCGTGAGGGCAGGATGCATACAATGAAGGTGACAGGAAATGCTGAAGGGACTGAGTATCCGGCAAGCTTCAGGGGAGAGGAAAGTATCAACCTGCCGAAATTTGCATGGAGGGCAGCCGAGAACCCCTGGGCCCCTCCCGAAAAAAAGGGAGCGCCTGAATTTGAGGGGCTGTTCGACAGAGAAAAATGAAAACCTTCCCTGCTGAGGGGAAGGTCTTCTGGCTTGACTGGCAACAGGGGGGAGGCGCTACTTGGCGAAAGGGCATGTGCCGGTGGAACAGCCGCCCGGAGCGGCAGGTGCGGCGGAAGATTTTGAGCCTGAAGAGTTGTAGTCGGTGCCATAAAAGCCCGAACCCTTCAGCACAAAACCGCCCTCTGCGCTGATGACCCTCTCAAGAGTCTCTTTCCCGCATTTCGGGCACTTCGTCAGAGCATTGTCCATCATTTTCTGGACCACTTCCAGCTCATTCCCGCAATCTGTGCAACGGTACTGATAGGTTGGCATATTGATCGTCCTCCTTAATTGTTCTGTAATTCCTGTTCTGTACTCTTTTCTCCCCCGGCAGGCGCGACTCCTGCAGGAGCTGTATTGTTATATAGGCATATTTCAAAAAATAAAAAAGAGACTCTGTTGATTGTCAAAACCCGGGCGGTCGTTCTCAGGGAAATCAAATATCGCGACCAGTCAAAACTTTGTACCCTCTTCACCCGTGAATTCGGAAAGCTCACCGTTATTCTCAAAGGGGGCCGCAACCCGAAAAGCCGTCTTGCTGGCATTTTCACTGCCGGCAACCTGCTTGACTGCGTCATCTACAGGAAAGCCGAAAGGGATGTGCAGCTACTCAGTGATGCATCCCTGCTTGCCTGCCCCATGGTTCCCGAGGCCGACATGGAACGGTTCGGCGCACTCTACCGCATGATTGATTTGGTGAACCGCACCACGGAACGGGATGAAAAAAACCTGCCGCTGTTCACCCTCCTTGAAACGGCGCTTCGCGAAATCTGCCGCGAGCGGGGCAATTTCCCCCTACTCTATGCATGGTTTCTTCTTCGGTTCATCTCCATCCTCGGCTTTGAGCCGGAACTGCGTCAATGTATTTTCAGCGGCTGTGATCTTCGTGAATCACTGCAGGAACGACCTGCCGAAGGACTGCTCTTCATCATGAATCCCGGAGGCCTTGCCCTTCCAGGCAGTCTGCCGTCAGGGACAAGCAACGCACGAAGCCTCACAGCGGAAGCCGCCGCCCTGCTCCTTTCTCTCAGCACCATGCGGCCGACTGTTCCGGCCGAGACGCATGCGGCACCAGCCGACACAGAATCCCTCTCCGCTCTGCTTCAGGACTACTCATCACTGCACCTTGAGCACAGTGCAAACGGTCGTAACCGCTCCATTGTGAGCCAGATTCTCATGAAATAGCACCCGCCCGATTCGAGATTTCATAATCTCCCGGAGTCTTTCTATCTTATGCTTACATCTGCATTTTTCCAGCATCGCCTTGTTTCACTTCAAAACCGCATTGACCGACATGCCGAAACTCACCAGATCAGCTGAACTCTTTGAAAAAGCCAAGAAGTTTATCCCCGGAGGAGTCAACTCACCGGTACGGGCATTCAAATCCGTTGGAGGCAATCCCATCTTCATGGCAAAGGGCCAGGGCGCCTACATGACCGATGTTGACGGCAACACCTACCTCGACTATGTTGGCTCGTGGGGCCCATTCATCCTTGGCAGCATGCACCCCCGCATCACCGCAGCCCTTGAACGCACCCTGACAACAATCGGCACCAGCTTCGGTACTCCGATTGAAATGGAAATTGAAATCGCCGAACTGCTTGTGGAGGTTGTTCCCTCCATAGAAATGGTCCGAATGGTCAACAGCGGCACCGAGGCAACCATGTCAGCTGTCCGTCTGGCGAGAGGATGCACCGGCCGCGACAAAATCATCAAGTTTGAAGGCTGCTATCACGGCCACGGCGACAGCTTCCTCATCAAAGCCGGCTCAGGCGCACTTACCCTTGGGGCCCCCGACAGCCCCGGCGTCACGAAAGGAACCGCCGAAGACACGCTGAATGCCAAATACAACGACATTGCCTCTGTTGAGCTGCTTGTTGCCGAAAACAAAGGGAATATTGCCGCTATCATCATTGAACCTGTTGCCGGCAACACGGGCGTCATCCCCGCAAAAAAAGAGTTCCTTCAGGCACTGCGCGACCTGTGCGACCGCGAAGGAATTGTGCTGATTTTTGATGAGGTGATGTGCGGGTTCCGCGTGGCACTTGGTGGTGCACAGGAGCTCTACGGCATTACCCCCGACCTCACCACCATGGGCAAAATCATCGGCGGCGGACTGCCGGTCGGTGCATTCGGCGGCAAACGGAGCCTCATGGAAAATATAGCCCCGCTCGGTGGTGTCTACCAGGCCGGAACACTCTCAGGCAACCCGCTGGCACTGACGGCCGGAATCGAAACCCTGAAAATTCTGAAAGATGAGAACCCCTACCCGGAACTTGAGCGGAAAGCCGCATTCCTTGAAGCCGGTTTCAGGGACAACATGCAGAAGCTCGGACTGAACTTTGTCCAGAACCGGGTCGGCTCAATGGCCTGCCTCTTCTTTACCGAGACACCGGTGGAAAGCTACGACAGCGCAATCACCTGCGATACGGAAATGTTCGGCCGCTACTTCACCTCAATGCTCGACCAGGGGATCTATCTCGCCCCGTCGCAGTTTGAAGCAATGTTCACCAGCGCGGTGCACACTGATGCCGATCTGGAAAAAACAGTCAAGGCGAACTACATCGCCCTTCAGGCTGCAACGAAGTAACCGGTAAAGCAGACCGGACGGGAAAGAAAAAGGAGACTGAAAGGCCTCCTTTTTCTTTCCCCTCAAAACGAGATGCGCATTGGTCGGGCTATTCAATAATTCCAGAACGGACCGCTTCACGGGTAATCATGACTCTTGAGGCGGAATCATGCACCATCTGTTCAAGCACCGGAATGAAGCGATCCACCTTCTCCGGATCGTCAACAAGCTCCACAACCATTGGAAGATCCGGTGCAAGCTCCATCAGCTTTGAGGTATGGATGGAAAGATCGTGGCCGAATGATAGCACCCCTTTCAGGGCAGTAGCACCGGCCATTCCTTGAAGACGCGCCTCGCGCACAATCTCCTCATAGAGCGGTCGGTGACCGAAACGGGCATGCTCACCCACAAAAACCCTCAGCAACTCTTTGTTCTCAAGCAACATCATGTCCATGGTTTTGCGGCAAGAGTGCCCGAGTAGAGCGCAGCAAACCCGCCAATTATGCTTCCCGCAAGATACATCCCCGCATAGAGCAGCTGGCCCTCCCTCACAAGCGAGGCATCTTCATACATATATGCCGAAAAAGTGGTGAACCCCCCGCAGAAACCAGTCACGAGCAATAGTCTCGCCTCAGGAGAAACCATTGAGGTGGAAACAGCCAGTTCGCTGATAAAGCCGATCAGAAAGCTTCCGGCTATGTTGACCGTCATTGTTGCGAACGGAAACCCTGCGTCCGCAGGAGCAAAGGCCAGCGCTACAAGATATCTCATGACAGAACCAAGAAAGCCGCCAACTCCAACGAGCAGAATGGAAAAGGAGTGCTTCACCGCTCATTGGCCTCATTCTGCCTGCCCTCAATTCGCCTGTGGGCGCAGCACATTTCATCAAGAATCCCGAGCAGTGTATTGAATATCCCGAGCCCCATGATGGTCGGAGCCCAGAGGCCGATAAAGATGCCAACCTGCTCGTGGTTCGCCGATGTACCGAAAAGAAAGACATAGATGGAGAGCAGAATGGAAAGCGTCGCCCCAATAAAATAATAGCTTGACTTCATTGCCTTTGTTATGGTTAAGTGAGCCTGTCGGGGAAAAGTCTGAAGAAAAGTTACACTATTCAGCTGAAAACAGAAAACCCCGCCATCCCGAAAAATCTCCACAGCCCCTTATCAGTAAAACAACAATTGTGATGCCAAAGAAAGAAAAAAGAGGATACTACCGGAAGACATCTCCCGAAAAGCACGAACAGCATGCGTTAACAGACACTGAAGAGATATATATCCTTATGACTATATATGCATAAAACCAATAAAAATAAATCAAGGGAAGTCATTATAAAAAATAGAGTTACCCGCTACATAACAGAGCGAAAATGGCGTTGGATAATTCTGCCTGCTGACCTATATTATTAGTTCGTTTTATCGGTGAGGAGAGTAATCCTTCGCCGCCCAATACAGGCACAGCATCGCTTCCAACCTCCGGCAGCTTCATCGAGAGACAGCACCGACCTCATTAAACTCAGTAAGGAGAACCACACATGGATCATTGGCAGAATTTCAGCCGCCGGGATTTCATAAAGATTTCGTCACTCTTCCTTGCAGGGTCTGCAGCAATGTCCGGTTCAGCCGGGCAGGCCTTTTCCCGTCTGGGGCAGTCAGGCTCAGGCGAAAATGGGGACCGGATTGTCCATTCGTTCTGCGAACACTGCTTCTGGCGTTGTGGAATTGCAGCGCATGTACGGGATGGAAAAGTCTACAAAATCACTGGATCGGAACACCACCCTCTCAGCCAGGGGAAACTCTGCCCCAGAGGAACAGGAGGAATAGGACTGCTCTACGATCCCGACCGGCTCCGGCACCCGCTGATCCGTGAAACCAAAGGGGGAAAGCAGTATTACCGCAAGGCCAGCTGGGATGAAGCAACCGGCGTTGTTGCTGAAAAACTCTACGGAATCCATGAAAAGTATGGCCCTGGTGCTATAGCCATGCTTCACCACGGATTCGGGGTCTCCTTCTTCAAGCAGATGTTCTCCCAGATAGGTGTCAACAAGTTCTCAAAACCCTCCTTCGACCTCTGCTGCGGCCCGGCCCGTCAGGCCTCGGTACTGACCTACGGCTATCCAAGCGGCACTCCCGAAGGGTTCGACATGAAGAACAGCAAGTACATGATCTTCTTCGGCACCCACTTCGGAGAAAACATGCATAACACCGCCGTACAGGAGATTTCCGATGGCATACGCCGCGGCGCCAAAATAGTCGTATTCGATCCCCGCTTTTCAACGATTGCCGGCAAGGCCGAGCACTGGCTTCCAATAAAACCCGGCACCGATATTGCCATGATGCAGGGGCTGATGCATGTGCTGATCAGCGAAAATCTCTACGATCGATCCTTCGTGCAGCAGCATACCGTCGGATTCGGTGAACTCTGGGACTCTGTCCGGAAGATGACTCCGGAGAAAGTGGCCGAAATCACCGAAATCCCCGCCGAGGCAATCAGAACCGTTGCCCGCGAGTTTGCCTTCAACGCTCCGGCGGCATTAGTGCACAGCGGAAGGCGCACCAACTGGTACGGCGACGCACTGCAGCGTATACGGGCCATCCATATCCTTAACGCACTGGTCGGTAACTTCAAGATGCCCGGCGGCGTCATCGACTATGAAAAATTCTCCCTGAAGAAACCTCCGGCCGGACACGCCCATCCCCCTTACGAGAGGGATGTCTACAGCCGTTACCCATTCTTTGCGCAGGATGAGCCATCCAACAGTATAGCATCGCACGAGGTAATACAACAGGCCATTTCGGGAGAGATAAAAGCCCTGATGGTTTACGGCGTCAACCTCCCCGAGACCATGACGCTCGGGCGCAAGACAGCTATCGAAGCCCTCCAGAAGGTCGACTTCATGGTCGCTGTCGATGTTCTGCCCGCCGAGGTCACCGGCTACGCCGATGTGGTACTTCCTGAATGCACTTATCTCGAGCGCTACGATGCGCTTGACGCCGGAAGAAAATACCGGACTCCGTTCGTCGCACTGCGCCAGCCTGCGGTGGAGCCAATGTACGACTCGAAGCCCGGCAACCAGATCGCCAAAATGATCACCGACAAGTGGGGCATCCATGGCGCTTTCCCGGCAACCGTTGAAGAGGGGCTCGACAAAACCCTCCGCCTCAACGGCAGCTCGCTTGAAGAGATCAAGAAAACCGGCGTCATCGTCCGTCCCGAAAGCGACCTCTACCGCAAAGCGGGTCAGCCGCTCAACCTGAAGACCCCGAGCGGCAAGATAGAGCTTGCCTCATCCCTTCTGAGGAAAGCAGGGTTCGACGCAGTTCCCCACTACACTCCGCAGCCCGAGGCTCCGGAAGGTTATTACAGGATGCTCACAGGCCGCAAGCCCATGCTCACCTTCGGACGAACTGCCAACAACCGCTTTCTCGGTGATGTTGCCACTGCAAAGGAGAACGAGGTCTGGGTCAACGCCGAGACAGCTGCCAGACACAGCCTGAAAAACGAGGAGTATGTTCATCTGAAAAATCAGGCAGGCGTCGTTTCCGAATTTCCCGTCAAGGTAAAGGTAACCCAGCGAATTCGTCCCGACGCGGTCTTCATGGTGCACGGCTTCGGCCATACCGCCGCGAAAATGACCTGGGCTTACAAACGCGGAGCCTCGCACAACCAGCTCATCTCAAGAACCGATATCGATCCCGCAATCGGGTCGGTCGGGTTTCAGAATAATTTCGTGACATTCATTAAGGAGGCATAACCTGTGGCGAACAAAAAAAACTATGGAATGGTCATAGACACACGGGTATGCGTCGGCTGCTCGGCCTGTGTCTATGCGTGCAAATCGGAAAACGCGGTTCCTGAAGGCTACTGCCGCGACTGGGTGGTACAGGAAACAAAGGGAAACTTCCCTAATCTGAGCATGGAAAACCGCTCAGAGCGCTGCCAGCACTGCGAAAATGCCCCCTGCGTCACCTACTGCCCAACCCGTGCATCGCATTACGCCGAAGACGGGACAGTACAGATCAACCGGTCGCTCTGCACAGGTTGCAAAGCCTGTCTGGCCGCCTGCCCTTATGATGCCCGTTTCGTGCACCCGGACGGCTTTGCCGACAAATGCTCGCTCTGCCATCACCGCATTGAACAGGGGCTCAAAACCGCATGTGTTTCAGTCTGCCCAACCGGAAGCCTGAACCTGGTTGACTTCAATGACCCCGACGAAGAAGCACAGAAACTCATGGCAGGAAAGGTTGTCTACCGGCAGAAAGAACACTCCGGCACAGGACCGAGCCTTTTCTGGATTTCCGCAAGCAATAAACCCGGAGCATAACCATGACTGCAACTGCTGCAACTGAACTCATATCGACCAAAATCAATCCAAATGTGGTTCCCCATCTCCATATATGGGAGTGGCACATTCCCCTCTACCTCTTTCTCGGCGGTATGGCAGGAGGCCTTCTGGTTATCACATCCATCATGATTGTCCTGAAACGGAAATTCGGCATCGGACCGAAGGACTCGGGAGATGGCTGTCCATGCCTCGCAATACGCATAGGCTCAGCCCTTTCACCTCTTCTTCTTGCCATCGGCATGATTTTTCTCTTTCTCGACCTTGCCCATCCTCTCTATGTCTGGGCATTCTACACCACGGTGCAACCAACCTCACCGATGTCGGCGGGAAGCTGGATTCTGGTGGCCTTTTTCCCGCTGGCCGTACTCCAGGCCATGCTGGTAAACAAGCGCCAGCTCAGGACTTTTGATGTCGGGATCGTACACAAAGTGCTCGACTGGACTGAGGACCACATGACCATCGTCGCCCTCATCAATGCCCATATCGGCGTCGGAATTGGCATCTATACAGGCATCCTGCTCTCATTCTTTTCCGCTCGGCCGCTCTGGTCGAGCTCGATACTGGGAATGCTCTTCCTTGTCTCGGGTATTTCTGCCGCTGCCGCACTCATGCTCCTTCTGGCACCCGAAGAAGAAAAGCCAATCTACAGCATGATTGACGCAAACGCCATCTGGATCGAACTGGTGACCATCGGACTCTTTGTGCTCGGAGGTCTTACGGGCTCTGCCAACAGCAGTGGCGCCATGATGCACCTCATCAGCGGTAGCGCCGCAATGGCAGGCATACCATACGCTTACTGGTTCTGGGGCCTGTTTGTGGGTGCAGGACTTCTGGTTCCCCTGCTTCTTGAGTTCCTTGAAGCGGCAGGTGTCCATATCAAATACCCGAATGTAGCCCCCGTCATGGTTCTTACCGGCGGGCTTCTCCTCCGGTTCCTCATCGTCTTTGCCGGTCAGAGCTACCACACATTCATGTAGCTCCCGGCAACAGCACCGAAATACTAAAACGGAAAAGACCGCCTCATGAGGCGGTCTTTTCCGTTTTAGTATTTCGGTGCTGTTGCCGGGAGCTACATGAATGTGTGGTAGCTCTGA
>JABMPC010000052.1 GCA_013203905.1 Chlorobium sp.
CCTATGCGGCGGCACATGCCGGCGAACAGAGGAACGCCTGTCTTCAGGGCAAGGAATGCTGGTCCGAGAAAAACAGAGGTGGACCTGCCAAGGAAGGGTGTAAAGAACCCCTCATCAGGATCGGACTGGTCCGCCAGAAGGGTAAGGAGCCCCCCTTGACGCAAGGTGCTGAGAGCTACTCTCGGAGCTTTGGAGGCATACACCATCTTGTTTCCCCTAAGGCTGCGCCACTGGTTGATTTTCCTGTCAATTGCCCTGTTGCGCAGACGCTTGACAACAATTGTCAAAGGAGCAATGAGCATGCCGGTACACAGGCCGAGCAACTCCCAGTTGCCGAAATGCGCCGAAACCATCACCGCACCCTTGCCCTTATCGCGCGTTCTCAAAAGAAAATCCCCCGGTTCAATCTCAATCAGGGCCTCGGCGTCCTCTCGTGTCTGCACAAGGGGAAGGCGGAGCACCTCGATGATGTTTTCCGCCTGATTTCGATACACTTGGCCTGCCAGGCAGCGCACCTCTTTGGGGGATTTATCGGGAAAGACTATGGAGATGTTCTCCTCAACAAGAGAGCGGCGGATCCTCAGAACATGGAATATGACATCACCGATGAAATGAGCCAACGCCACAGAGTGGGTTCGCTTAAGGCTCCTCACCAGCATACCAAGCAGCATGAACGCCTGATAGCCCAATAGCTGCCGGAACTTTTTCAATGTCATGCAGGAGAGGTTGGTCAGTAATGGAAGTTTTTCAGCAAAACATACATTAAACCCCCAGCTAAAACAAGAGCCCTACCTTCCGCAGCACTGCTTGTACTTTTTTCCGCTGCCGCAGGGGCACCGGTCGTTGCGACCCACACGGGCCTCTGAACGGATCATCCCACCGCCACCGTGCTGCGAAAGGTACTCACGGCGCCAGGGCACCCAGAACTCCCGAAGGTCAAGCACATTGAAGCCCAGTTCGTCCTGCACTTTTTCCTTCATCTCTTCAACCTGCAGCTCCCGGGAATCCTGCGCCTCATCGAACATACCGGCCATCATTGCAAACGGAGCGAGAAGCATCTTGCCCTGCTCATCCTTAAAGGTCCGATCCCACACGCCCTTGTCGATCATTGCTCCGCAAATGAACCCCTGAGCCCAGTCCCTGACCGCCAGCGGCCTATCTTCAGCCGCCTTAATGCCCAGCTCATCGAATAGCGGCGTGTACCCTGCAGCTTCATCGCCAAGCTTGCCAACCACGATGTTGTAATAGGTGAAGAGCAGCCCCATTGCCTTCTCCACTTCCCCTTTAGAGGCAAAGCCAGGCTCCCGGCCGCTCCCGGTGACATCCCATACCCACGGCAGCCATCGGTCAGGCAGGATGGTTTCGGGATGGATTGCCAGAGCTGAAAAAAAACCATCAAGCATCATGACCGACATCGCACCCTCAGTTGTCGCTCCTGTCTCGAGCAAATCACGAAGCCCCAGGAACAAGGCAATCCCCTCACTCACTGATTCAGGTGAATGCATCTCATCGTCACGCGGAAACAAGCGTCCTACCTCATCGTTGAAAGAGGCACAATCAAAAGCCCTGGCATTGAACCCATCGCCGAGGCTCTCAAGAAGCGCAGCGTATCCCCCGACTCCCCCGCAATCCTCTGGCGGGCAGGCACCAGAGCCATCAAGGCAACACAGAGGGAACTCTTCCGGCAGAAGCTCACCGACCGACTCAAGAATGATCTCATGCACCCAGTCGTCCCCGTAATCGTACACATAGAGGCACCGCTCACCCGGCTCCGCAAACAGCGACTGGAGCGTATGGTGACGCTCATCGAGCACACCGGCGTCCAACGCCCCCTCCTCTGCCTCACCGTAGTGTAAACGGTTTGCCCCTACAAACTCGTGCAGGTGCCGGTTCTCCCAACCCATTACCAGCTGGAGTGATGTATGCACAAGCGGAAGCTGGGCCTCGGCAGGCATCCGAACCCGCCGCCAGACGGGAGGCTCGGCATGCAAAAGCGATACGCGAAGTTCATAAACAAGCATGGTAGACTCCGATGAGTACAATAAATTCATTCAGGAAACAGGAGCCCCACAACATGAGACTCCTGCCATTATGTGACAAGGTAACTCATTCATGCTCCACACGAAAACCCGACAGCATGGAAGGGGTAAGACCAAGTCACGGTTGCTGACTTATATAAAGAACAGCCATACTCCATCCAGCCCCGTATGCAGCATCACCAAGACCCCACTGGACTTTTGGCTGTTCGGACCCCGGCTGTGCTCATTTCGTTAAGGTTTGCTGTAGCGGGCTCCGTTTTCATGCGCTTCTTCTATCAACATAATGACTTCGGCCTTATGATCCTCAAGGATCAGTCGTCCTCGTGCCCCCCGGTAAGTGCCTCGAGCTTTTTTTTTAATATGAGGAGTTTAGTGGACCCCGTCCTCGAGACAAAAAGGGCCTGAATTTAAGTTGGCAACCTGCTCTGTTTATGCAGCGGAAAGGCGCTGCC
>JABMPC010000053.1 GCA_013203905.1 Chlorobium sp.
CCCACGACCTCTGCGTCCCGAACGCAGCACTCTACCATCTGAGCCACACCCCGATACTTCTTTCCCTGTGCCCTAGGGCAGATTCGAACTGCCGACCTTTAGTTCCGGAAACTACTGCTCTATCCACTGAGCTACAAGGGCCCGATCGTCTGACTGAATCAACCCAACTCAATCAGAATTGTGAAGATAACAATTTTTCCGTCCTCAGGAATATTTTTCTGTTTCAGCCTCCTTCATAATTCCTTCGGCCGCAAGGTTTGCGCTCATCACCGCCCCCCCCATGGAATCGTAATAGAGCTGGCGCGAGAAGCCACCGGCAAGAAAGAGGTTCCTGACCGGCGTGACCTGTGTTGGCCTGTACTGCTCCATCCCCGGCAGAGGGGCATAAACCGAACGGGGAATCCTGACAACCGTCGACTTGAGGATAGATGCTCCCCGGGAGGCTGCCGGATAGCAATGTCTAAGGCTCTCGTCCACCCGTCGGACAATCTCGGCGTCGGAAAGTTGCATAAGAGGGGCTGCAGGGGCTACACAGAACTCCATCCTGCTCTTCCCCGTGAAGGGCTCCCCACGCAGAGTCCGGTACTCCGGCGTCGTACGGGCAAGGTTGGCATACACAGGTATCACCCCGTCGGGGCTGAAGAGCACATTGTCGGCGGGAGTGATTTCACGGTCGTACCAGAGCTGAACTGAAATGACAGGCACCCCTTCAAGATGCTCAAGCACCTTGAAAAAACGATCATGCTCTTTGAGTGCTGCAGGCAGGACCCGGTTGAGATTGTGAATCGGCAGAGCTGAAAGATAGTAATCAGCAGTCAGGATCTCTCCGTTTTTGAGCAGCACCCCTTTGATCTCCCCACCCTCGTAGAGCAGTTCCTCAACAGCCGCATCTCGTCGGAACTCCGCCCCCCGTGAAGTGGAATGGTCAACAAGCGGCTTATGGAGATATTCAGAAGGGGCCCCTTTCAGAAAACCCATGCGGGAAGCATCGGGAATCCGGTAGAAGGTTTCGGTAACATCAAGAATGATTTTAGCCGATATCTCCTCCGGCGGAATGAACTTGAGCGCAAGCGACATCGGCCGGAACATGGTGTCCATCAGGCGTTTTCCGAACTTCTTCTCCTCCGCCCACTCGGCAAAGCTGAGATGGTCCTGTGTCGGAGCGTAACGGTTCTGGTGGAGGGCAAGAGGTATGAGCGAACGGGAAAAGGCGGCCATCTCCCCGAAGGAGAAATGACGGTTCCCGATAATGGCCGGAAGCAGATGCAGGGGGCTCGGAAGATCCCATGTATTGAAGGTGAAATCCCCACCGCCTTCAAGTGTGTAGGTAAGCTTATGTTCCTTCCACAGCACCGCGTGATAGGTTTTGATCTCTTTCATAAGATCATACAGGACGCCATATGCGCCAAAAAAGCAGTGGGTCCCCGACTCAATCCAGTCACCTTCGTCATCCTTCCACGAGGCAACCTTTCCTCCATACCTGCCGAGCTTTTCGAGAACCTTCACATCAAAACCCCTGTCGGTCAGCCGTTTGGCCGCTGTAAGGCCGGCAAGACCGCCACCAAGAATCAAAACCGATTTTTTTTCTCCAGTCATAACTGCTCTTCATCTCAATTGCAAGGAGATGCTGGCCAATGCCGGCTTCCCCCATAAGTTCAGAAAGTCAAACGGCCCTCCATGGCCCGCGAAAGTGTTGCCTCGTCAATAAACTCAAGTTCTGCACCAACAGGAATACCCCGGGCAATTTTTGTCACCAAGATGCCAAGCGGTGCAATGAGCCGCGACAGGTAAAGCGATGTGGTCTCCCCCTCAACCGTAGGATTGAGCGCAAGAACAATCTCCTTCACCTCCCCACCCTCTTCACCCTGGAGACGCTGGAGCAGTTCACGAATCTTGATATCGTCAGGGCCAATACCATCAAGCGGGGAAATCACCCCATGCAGCACATGGTAAAGCCCCTTATAGTGAGCGGTTTTTTCAAAAGCAAGAACATCAACCGGAGACTCTACAACGCATATCACAGAATGGTCGCGCCCATGCCCGGAACATATTCGGCATGGGTCTGCATCCCTGTCGGTCACATTCTGGCATATTGAACACCGTACAACGAGATCTTTTGCATCAAGCAGTGCGGAAGCAAGCCGTTCAGCCTCAAGCCGTGGCTGCTGCAGTACATGCATTGCAAGTCGCCGCGCCGTTTTACGGCCAACGCCCGGAAGCTTGGCAAACGCATCAATAAGGGCTTCAATCGCAGCCGAGGTATAGCGCATCGGAGGAATTATTTGCCCATATTTTTCAAGATATCTGCCGGATTAATCATCCCCCCCGCCGCCTTGGCAATTTCCTCCTGCGACAGGCGTCCAGACTCCTCAATCGCGCTGTTCACAGCTGCAAGCACCAGATCCTGAACCATCTCACGGTCATCCATAATGTCGGGATCAATCGTAAGGCTGAGGAGCCGCTGTCGGCCATTGACGCTCACCCTCACCATACCGCCTCCGGCTTCCCCGTGGGTCACCGTTTTTTCCAGCTGCTTCTGCACATCCTGCATCTTCGCACCCGCCTGCTGGATCTGTTTCATCATATCACCTAAATTCGGCATCTCCATTGCTCAGTCCCATTTACGGGTTCATAATATTTCATGATCACTCTTTCCTGCGCAGTGCAAGGTATATTTTTTCAAGGATATCTTCTGTGGTCAGTTTGTACTTCACCAGAAGATCATCGGGCTTGCCCGACTCACCGAAGCGGTCATCGACGGCAACCATCTCTATCGGCACCGGAATATTCCGGGCACAGACACCGGCAACAGCGTCCCCGAGGCCGTTGTGCACCTGATGCTCCTCAGCCGTAACAATAGCTCCGGTATCATGGGCCGCACGAACAATGGCCAGCGTGTCAATCGGCTTGATGGTATGCATATTGATAACTCTCACGCCAACACCCTCCTTTTCAAGAATCCGCGCAGCTTCAAGAGCCTTCCACACCATAATACCACAGGCAATGACGGTCACATCCTTTCCGGGATGAAGCTCTATGGAACGGCCAATTTCAAACCCATCCGAATCAAGGGAAAAGTCCGGAATATTGGGGCGGCCAAAGCGGAGGTAGACTGGCCCCTCATAGGCGGCAACGGCTTTGGCGGCCCGTTTGGTCTCACTGTAGTCGGCCGGGACGACGACACTCATACGCGGCAAACCGCGCATAATGCCCACATCTTCAAGAATCTGATGTGTTGCACCATCTTCGCCAAGAGTCAGTCCGGCATGCGAGGCGCATATCTTTACATTGAGATTGGAGTAGCAGACCGACTGACGAATCTGGTCAAAGACACGACCGGTGGCAAAGACGGCAAAGCTGGCAGCAAAGGGAATTTTTCCCGTCGTGGCAAGGCCGGCTGCCATGGAGACCATGTTCGCCTCGGCAATACCGGTTTCAATGAAACGGTCAGGAAATTCGTCTCTGAAATGGTTCATGTTGAGAGAGCCAGTCAAATCAGCGCAAAGCGCCACAACTGAAGGGTTCTCCCTCCCGATTTCAAGAAGGGCTTCGCCAAATCCTGTTCTGGTTGCCTTGTTGCCGCGCGAAACATATTGCCCGGGGGCAGCCTCGATGTTATTTTCTCCCATTGCAGTCAGAATAGCATATAATTAGTAAAAACACTTCCGCCCCTCTTCACAGGCGGGCCAAACCCACCCCGGACCTAACGATGCGAATTGAATATAAGCATACAGAAATAGCGGTGAAAAAAAAACTGGGGCAAAACTTCCTCACAGACAGCAACATCACACGCAAAATCATTGCCCTGTCAGGAGCGCTCTCTACAGACCGCATTCTTGAAATCGGGCCCGGATTTGGCGCACTGACAAAAGAAATCAGTACACTCACACCCCACTTTACCGCAGTAGAGAAGGATCGGGCACTGGCGGCATTCATTTGCCGCCAGTACCCTACTGTCCAGATGATTGAGGCCGATGTTCTCGACCTCGACCTTGAAGAACTTGCCAAAGAAGGGCCGTTACGGGTTCTGGGCAACATCCCCTACTCCATCACCACCCCTATCCTCTTCAAACTGCTTGAGGCCCGACACAGCATTCTCTCCGCCACACTGATGATGCAGCATGAGGTCGCGCTCCGCCTCACCGCAAAACCATCAACAAAAGAGTACGGGATTCTGGCCGTTCAGCTGCAGTCATTCTGTGATGTACGCTATCTCTTCAAGGTTGGGCGGAAAGTGTTCAAACCCCAGCCGAATGTTGACAGCGCCGTCATCTCAATGACGCCAAAACCCGAAAGCCCGGTAGAGAATGCCCTCGCATACAGGCAGTTTGTACGAACAGCATTCCACCAGCGTCGTAAAACCCTGCTGAACAATCTGCGCGACTCCTATGATCTTTCGGCACTCACCCCCGAAACCCTCAAGCTCAGGGCAGAAGCACTAAAAGTAGAAGAGCTGATAGCACTTTTCTCACAGCTCCACCCACTTGAAGAAAAAGAGAGACCGGCAGGCAAAAAATAACAATTGTTGATTGCGCTCCGGCAAATATTTTATTTACCTTATAGCTGATGACGGCCACCAGCAACCATCTTCATCCACCTGATGCTCACCCTCGTATCCGCTACGCCTTTCGCCGCACAAGGCTCTCTGCAGTTCCATGAACTTCATGCCATTCACTGAAGGATCATCACCATGACACACTCCTACAGCAACGCTTTCCGCCAATCCATCGACAACCCAGAATCCTTCTGGCAGGAAGCCGCAGAAGAGCTTCACTGGTACCGGAAATGGGATACAGTGCTTGACAGGGGGAACCCGCCATTTTACCGCTGGTTTGCAGGAGGAGTCACCAACACATGCTACAATGCGCTCGACCGTCATGTTGACGAAGGACGGGGCAATGAACTGGCCGTTATATTCGACAGTCCGGTCACCAGCACAAAAGAGCGCTACACCTACAGGGAATTTCGCGACATTGTGGCACAGTTTGCCGGAGCCTTGCAGTCAAGAGGGGTTCGAAAAGGCGACCGGGTCATCATCTACATGCCCATGATTCCCGAAGCGGTAGTCGCCATGCTTGCGTGTGCAAGGATAGGCGCCATACACTCGGTAGTCTTCGGTGGCTTCGCCTCCCATGAACTTGCCGTCCGGATTGACGACTGCAAACCCAAGGTCATTGTATCTGCATCATGCGGCATTGAGCACGGGAAGGTGGTCGACTACAAACGGCTGCTCGACTTTGCCATTGAACTGGCGCACTTCAAGCCCGAAATCTGCATCATTCGCCAGCGCGAACAGCTAAAAGCCGAACTTAACGAAGAGAGGGACCTCAGCTGGAAACAGTCGCTTCTCGGCGCTGAACCGGCACAGTGCGTTCCCCTCGAAGCAACAGACCCCCTCTACATTCTCTATACCTCCGGAACCACAGGTCAGCCCAAAGGCATTGTCCGCGACAACGGCGGACACATGGTTGCCCTGAAATGGAGCATGTCCAATGTCTACAATGTCCAGCCGGGAGAGGTCTACTGGGCGGCAAGCGATGTCGGCTGGGTTGTCGGCCACTCATACATTGTGTATGCCCCGCTTCTGCAGGGATGCACGACACTCATTTTTGAAGGCAAACCGGTAGGAACCCCCGATCCGGGGACCTTCTGGAGAATCATCTCTGAATACAATGTCTCAGTCCTCTTTACCGCACCGACCGCCTTCAGAGCAATCAAGAAAGAGGACCCTCAGGGCAGGTACATAAAAAATTACGACCTCTCGAATTTTCGCACCCTCTTTCTTGCCGGGGAACGGGCCGACCCCGACACCGTCAAATGGGCGGAACAGAAACTCAATGTTCCTGTCATAGATCACTGGTGGCAGACAGAAACCGGATGGGCCATTGCGGCAAACTGTCAGGGAATCGAACCTGGGCCGGTCAAATACGGCTCAGCATCACGGGCCGTACCCGGCTACAATGTGCAGATCATCAACCAGGAAATGGAGGTACTGCCAACCGGCCAGATGGGCGACATTGTCATACAGCTGCCACTCCCCCCCGGAACAATGTCAACGCTTTGGAAAGCAGACAACCGCTTTGTGGAAAACTACATGACCCAATACCCCGGCTACTACCAGACCAGTGATGCCGGATATATTGATGAAGACGGCTACATCCACATCATGTCCCGCACCGACGACATCATCAATGTTGCCGGCCACCGCCTCTCCACAGGCGGCATCGAGGCAGAGCTCTGTGAACATCCCGATGTGGCTGAAAGCGCCGTCATCGGGGTCAATGACGACCTCAAAGGACAGATTCCTCTCGGCTTCCTTGTCCTCAAATCAGGCGTCGACACCCCGCACAGCCAGATCATCAAACATGTCATTGAATATGTACGGGAAAACATTGGCCCTGTAGCATCGTTCAAAAACGCCGTCATTGTTGACCGGCTGCCGAAAACCCGTTCAGGAAAAATTCTTCGGGGAACCATGAAAAAGATAGCCAACGGCGAACCCTTCGCCGTTCCGGCAACCATTGACGACCCGGCAATACTTGACGAAATAACAACAGTGCTGCAAAGCATCGGTTACGCTGCACGAAAAGAAACACAAGCATGATAACAAGCATAGACCATATTGCCATTGCAGTCACAGACCTCGACGAGGCCGTGAGAACCTTCAGCTCCGTTCTCGGCTGTGCGCCCGAAACAGTACGCATTGAAACCGTTCCGGATGAAGGGGTACGGGTCGCATTCCTCCCTGTAGGCGGCACAAAAATCGAGCTCCTTGAACCAATACACGAAACGAGTCCCATCACCAGGTTTCTGGAGAAAAACGGCGATGGCATGCACCATATTGCCTTTGCCACAGATAACATCAATTCGGAACAGGAACGCCTCACAGAGAGCGGCATGCGAACACTCGGATCAGTCCGCCAGGGAGCAGGAGGAAAGGAAATTCTGTTTCTCCACCCAAAAGACACCAACAGAGTTCTTCTGGAACTGACCGGGAAAAAGCCACAGGAAGCGTGAAGCATTGTCATCTCCCTTTTGAGAAAAAAAAAGGATTCAGCTGGTCATCCACATGCATTGGCGAACTCAGCGAGTATGAAAAATACCAGCTCTCCTTTCACCCCGAACGCCCCCGCTCCGCCGATTATCTGGAGGTATTTGACGGGCAGGAAGAGTGCCTGGAGGACACCCTCTTCGGCAGCCGCACCATACAGACCCACCGGGCCGAACTGAGAAGCGGCGACAAGAGGCACAAGATCATGCTGATAGGGCAGCAGTCTGCCCCGACCTCCGACTTTGAACGGCTGCAGGAAATCATGAAAGACCCGGAAGAGATGACGGCCTGGAACAACGGCATGCCGACCCCGGCCGCTTTTGTGAAAGCCCTCCGGGCTATACAGCTTGCAGAAGCCGAGAACCGTATAATCATCACCCTCATTGACACCCCCGGAGCCGACCCGACGGAAGAGTCGGAAGCCGGAGGGATAGCCTGGAAAATAGGTCGTTGCATGCAGGCCCTTGCTGAAGTCACGGTACCGACAATCTCGGTCATCATCAACCGGGGATGCAGCGGAGGAGCCATTGCCCTCAGCGGCTGCGACCGGGTACTGGCAATGCAGTACGCAACCTATCTGGTCATCTCCCCTGAAGCCTGTTCCTCCATTCTTTTCCACACACGCGACAAAGCAGCTCTTGCCGCTGAAATTTCGCAGATAACCGCAGAAGAAGCGCTCCACCACGGCATCATTGATAAACTGATCCCGGAGCCGGAAGGGCCCGCACACCGCTTCAGAGCGGCTACCCTGCGCTCCTTCCACGCCGCCCTCTTCAACACAGCGGAACAGCTCGCCCCGACACCGCGGCAATCCATCTTCCCGAACCGGGTCAAACGGTGGAGTGCCATCGGCCGCTGGGAAAACTTAAGTCCCGAATCGCTCGCCTTGTTTGAAAAGAAAGTCTCCACCCGCTTCACACCACCCGAAAACAATCGGTTTGTTCTTCGCCACAAAGGGTGCCGAAACAGCGAAGGAAAAAGAGTTTTCGACCCCATCCTTTTTTCTGCCCTCCAGAGCGGAAACTTCCGCTGCGAAGAGTGCGGACACCGGTACCAGAGGCTATCAGCGCACGACTATTGTGATCTCATCCTGGATGCAGGGTCTTTTTCTGAAGACCCCCGAACGCGCTTCATCGCCGACTCCGACATTCTCAACTTCCCCGGATACAAAGAAAAACTGGTTGAAGCGAGAAAAAAAACAGGCACCGCAACAGCCCTTATTACCGGCACCGGAACAATTGAGGGAACAGGAGTTGTTTTCTGTGCCGCAAACTTCGGATTTCTCGGGGGTTCATTCTCTATGGCTTCCGGAGAGAAACTCTTCAGAGCCGCCGAACAGGCCCTGCGCCTTCACTACCCTCTCATCATCCACGCAACGGGTGGCGGAGCCAGAATGCATGAAGGATGCTCATCCATGGTCAGCATACCGAAAGTTCATGTCGCACTCTCCCGTGTCGAACATTCAGGCCTTCCGCTTGTCACTATTATTGCCGACCCGATGCTTGGCGGCCTGGCTATTGGAGCCGGCTCAAGAGGAGTACACATCATTGAACACAATGCAGGCAACATCGGCTTTTCCGGCAGGCGCGTCATTGAACAGTACACCGGCCAGCCGACATCAAAAGCCTTCCAGACCGCACGGTGGCTTCAGGAGCGGGGATTTGCCGCGCGCATTGCCCACCCGCACGATATGAAAAATGAACTTCTGAGGATTATCCGCCAAACAACTGAAAAACAACAGCAATGACCCACTCTCCACCCGCCCTCTCCTTCAGTGAATTTCCACCCGTCAGCCAGCAAGAGTGGCAGGAAAAAGCCGAAGCCGACCTCGGAACAACACCCTATCAGCGGATAGTATGGAATACCCCCGACGGATTTCAGCTCGAACCATGGTTCAGCACCGCGAACGCCGCCAAGCAGATTCCCGTTCCCTCATCAGGCAGAACAGGCGCCATGCACAGCTGCCGCAGAATAGCCGTGCACGACCCCGCCCGGACCAATACCCTCTGCCTTGAAGCTCTCCGGGATGGGGCCACGGCTCTTGAGCTCTTCTTTGCCGGCCATCTGCCCCTCAACCCTGCCATCATTGAGCGGATTCTCGCGGATGTCGATACCGCACATGTGCCAATCTGGTTTTCCGGAACCTTCAATCATGCAGCTCTGCTGGGAATGCTCGTTGAAACAGCAGCGTTCGGCAGCAACAGGGGCGGACTGCTTGCAGAGCTCCCACTCGCCTGCAGCCAGAAAGAGGTCGACCTTCTCCACACCGCTACCCTGCTCCCGGAATTCCGCACCATCGCCATCGATACCGTCCCCTTCCATGAAGAGGGAGCAACAGCCGCTCTGGAGATAGCCCTTGCCCTTGGAGGAGCCAGCGACGCCATCCACCGCTTCAGCCAAAGAGGCATCCCTGCAGGAACTCTTGCCCGGGAAATGGTCATCATCATGGCTGCCGGAACAAGCCATTTCACTGAACTGGCAAAACCCAGAGCCCTCAGAGCCCTTTTTCCGCATCTTTTGAAGGCCTATGGCGACACATCCCAGAGCACTCCCTCCCTTTTTGCAAGAACATCCCGGCTGAGCAGCTCCGTGCTTGACCCCTATACCAACTTGCTCCGCCTCACCACCCAAACCCTCTCCTCTATGCTCGGAGGCTACAGCACCCTCCAGCTGGAACCCTTCGAGCAAGGCATCACAGTGGAAAGGGCTGCAGCGGAACAGATAACCAGCCACATCGCTCTTATTCTCGGGCGTGAAGCCGGTCTCAATCGCTCCATGGCACCGGCTGAAAGCTCTCCCGGAGATCCAGCCGAAGGCTCTGCCTTCATTGAAACCCTCACCACGAAACTGGCCGAAAAAGCATGGGAGCTCTTCACGGCAATTGAAGCTGAAGGAGGTCTTTCAAAAGCCATTGAGAACGGCACGATCGCCATAATGACCGCTGAGCGGCAACAGGCACAGGTAAAACAGCTCCGCAACAGGAAAGCAGCAATTGTAGGCGTCAACCGCTACCCAGCAGAACTGAATGCAACGCAGCAGAAGAACTCCGAAGCACTTCGCCAAGCCATCCTGTCAGCTCCTGCCGCCAGCAAAACCGCCACATTTGAAATGCTGCGGCTGCAGGCCGAAATGCACAGGGTTGCAACCGGCAGAACCCCATCCGTCTTTATCTGGATGGCCACAGAGACCGCCATAAGCCGGCGACAGGCCGCCTTCGCAGAAGACTTTTTCCTCTGCGGCGGCTATAGCA
Organism: Chlorobium sp.; assembly: GCA_013203905.1. Classification (GTDB taxonomy): domain Bacteria; phylum Bacteroidota; class Chlorobiia; order Chlorobiales; family Chlorobiaceae; genus Chlorobium. Next base: position 10,302 of record JABMPC010000053.1, read on the forward strand.
TCGCCGCAGAGGCCCATCTCACTCCCGACGAAAATTCATGTACCACGGCTCTTGAAAAGAATCCCGCAATCATCGTTCTCTGCATGGGAGACAACGAGCCAGCTGCCGCCGGGCTCCTCAGCCTCCTGAAAACCCTAAGCCCCGAAACCCTCACCGTCATGGCGGGCAGACCCCCTGAAAACCAGGCCGCCCTTCTTGAAGGCGGACTTGACAGTTTTATTTACACCGGAGTTGATGTCGCAGCAATGCTTGAGGCATACCACAGCAAAACAGAAATACAATGAGACCCGATTTTTCATCAACAGACATCTTCGCCGGAGCGGCTCCTGCCGTACCCGCCAGACCTGACTACCTGCAAAGCGCGCCCGGCTTTGCCCCCTTTACCTCAGGGCCATACTCAACCATGTACGCCACCAGAGCCTGGACCATACGCCAGTATGCAGGGTTTTCCACAGCTGAAGAGTCGAACCTCTTCTACAGAAAAAACCTCGCCGCAGGCCAGAAAGGGCTCTCTGTCGCCTTCGACCTTCCGACCCATCGCGGCTACGATTCCGACCACGAACGGGTTGTGGGGGATGTCGGCAAAGCCGGCGTGGCGGTTGACTCCGTCGAAGACATGAAAATCCTTTTTGACAGCATCCCCCTCGCAGACATATCCGTCTCCATGACCATGAACGGAGCCGTCCTGCCCATCATGGCCTTCTACATTGTAGCGGCCGAAGAGCAGGGCGTCGCATCCGAAAAGCTCAGCGGAACAATCCAGAACGACATTCTCAAGGAGTTCATGGTCCGCAACACATACATCTACCCCCCCGCTCCCTCCATGAAAATCATTGCCGACATCTTCCGTTACACTTCACGGAACATGCCGAAATTCAACTCCATCAGCATATCGGGTTACCACATGCAGGAGGCGGGAGCAACTGCCGAACAGGAGCTCGCCTTCACCCTTGCCGACGGACTGGAATACCTGCGCACCGGTATTGACGCAGGTCTCGACATTGACGCATTCGCCCCGCGCCTCTCCTTTTTCTGGGCCAGCGGCATGAACTACTTCACCGAAATTGCCAAACTCAGAGCGGCACGCATGCTCTGGGCAAAAATCGTGAAACAGTTCAACCCGAAAAACCCGAAATCCCTGATGCTCCGCTCCCACACCCAGACCTCCGGCTGGAGCCTCACTGAGCAGGATCCCTTCAACAACATTGCCCGCACTTGCCTTGAAGCAATGGCCGCTGCGCTCGGCCACACTCAGTCGCTGCACACCAACGCTCTTGACGAAGCAATCGCACTTCCCTCCCCCTTTTCAGCCAGAATTGCCCGTAACACGCAGCTCTACCTGCAGGAAGAGACCGACATCACCCGCTGCATCGACCCCTGGGCAGGCTCGTACCATGTTGAATCGCTCACCTCCAGTATCGCTGAAAAAGCATGGGATATCATCACCCAGATAGAAAAAGCCGGCGGAATGGTCAAAGCCATTGAGCAGGGCATCCCGAAGTTGCAGATTGAAAAAGCAGCCGCTGAGAAGCAGGCACGCATCGACCGCGGGGAGGACTGCATTATCGGTGTCAACAGTCACCGTACGGGCAGAACTACCGACATCGAACTGCTTGAGGTCGACAACACCATAGTGCTCGAAAAACAGATCCTCCGCCTTGAAACCCTGCGCAATGAACGCAACAGCAACGATGTTGAAGATGCACTGCAAGCACTCACCCGCTGCGCGGAATCGGGAGAGGGAAACCTGCTGGAACTGGCTGTTGAGGCTGCACGAAGGCGGGCAACACTGGGAGAAATTTCTTCAGCCTGTGAAACGGTGTTCGGACGGTACCGCTCATCAGTCAGGCTCAACACCAATGTCTATCAGGCCGGCATGGAAAACAATGCTCTGTTCAACGAAGCGCGGGAGCTGACTGAAAAAGTCGCCGCACAGGAAGGAAGAAGGCCCCGCATCATGGTGGCCAAAGTCGGCCAGGACGGCCACGACCGCGGAGCGAAAGTAATTGCGACCGGGTTTGCCGACATAGGATTCGATGTCGACATCAGCCCACTTTTTCAGACACCTGCCGAGGTAGTACAGCAGGCACTTGACAACGATGTGCACCTCATCGGCATCTCAAGCCTCGCCGCCGGCCACAAAACCCTGATTCCCAGAGTTATCGAACTGCTAAGGGAAGCCGGCCGTGAAGACATTCTGGTGATTGCCGGAGGGATCATCCCCGAACGCGATCACGCATTCCTCTACGAAAGCGGGGTTGCAGGCATTTTCGGCCCTGGAACCGTCATTGCCGAAGCTGCCATCAGCATTCTCAACCTGATGCTAAAACAGAACGGCAACTGATGGCCCGCTCACCAGAAAAAACCTCATCCGGGATGGAGGCTGAAAACATTGCCGAGGCTATCATAGCCGGCAACCGCCAGATGCTTGCCCGCGCCATAACGCTGGTGGAGTCGTCAAAAGAGGAGCATCAGGAAAAAGCCCACGCCGTGCTCGACCTCTGCCTTGCACAACAGAGTGAGAGCATGGTAATCGGCATTACCGGCTCACCTGGAGCCGGTAAAAGCTCCTTCATCGAAGCTCTGGGAGAGGAAATCATTCACAGAGGACTCACACTTGCCGTGCTCTGCATAGACCCCAGCAGCCGCCGGTCGGGAGGGAGCATCCTGGGCGACAAGGCACGGATGGAAAAACTCTCCACCCGACCCGAAGCCTTCATCCGTCCCACCCCCTCATCATGTCACCTTGGTGGAAGCGGTCCGAGAACCCATGAAACAATCATGCTGACCCGTGCAGCTGGCTACGATGTCATTCTTGTGGAAACCGTTGGTGTGGGACAGTCGGAAGTTCAGATAGAGAACATGACCGATTGCATTCTCCTGCTCATGCTGCCCGGCTCGGGAGATGAACTGCAGGGCATCAAGCGCGGAATCATGGAAATAGCCGATATTATCTGCATAACCAAAACAGATGGTGAGCAGGAACGCAGCGCCTCGCTGGCACAGGCCGATTTTGAAGCCGCACTTGGCATGCTACCCCCGAAATACGAAGGCTTTCACAGGAAAGTACTGCTGACCTCAGCCCTCAAGGGAACCGGGATTGCTGAGAGCTGGGAAGAGATTGCCACACACTTCTCCTTCATGCGTGAACGGGGGATTCTTGAATCTCACCGGCAGGAGCAACTCTTCAGGCTGCTTGAAGGGCTGGTAGAAAATGAGCTAAAAAAACAGTTCCATGCCGATCCGGCAGTAGTGAGACGCAAAAAAGAAATCGAGGCCGCAGTGCTCTCCCACTCGCTCAGTCCCTTCAGCGGCGCCTCCCTGCTCGTCAAAGCCTTTACTCGGCGCCGATAAACTCCTTCTCCTCCACTTTGACAATCAGAACCGGGCAGCTTGCCCTCCGTACAACCGTCTCAGCCACACTGCCCATCAGAAGACGACTGATGCCCTTCTTGCCATGCGACCCCATAATGACAAGGTTGATGTCCATATCAGCAACACAGTCGAGAATAACATCTGACGGGTTGCCGATGCGCACCTCACCCTCAGCCTTCAGCCCGGCGGCGCGCAGCTCCTTCAGCACCCCATCAAGATCCTCGCTGGCTGCTTTTTCAAGATCCTCCTCAAGCGGCACATAGTTCAGCGAAATGTCAACCGCCATCGGTCGCGGCTCAACCACATTGAGCAGCAGGAGCGAAGCCCCCATGCCTGAAGCAAACTCTCGTGCATACTGCAGAGCCTTCTTCGAAGCATCCGAAAAATCAACCGGACAGAGAATAGTTCTGATCTTGAACATGGCTGAACAGATTAAGTTGAAGTGGACGACGACGAGCGATTCCCCTTGTCAAGAAATGCACTGAACAGGTCGATAGGAATAGGAAAAACTGTTGTCGAATTGTTCTCCTGGGCAATATCCTTGAGGGTCTGAAGATACCGGAGCTGCAGGGCCGAAGGAGCAGAAGAAATGACATTGGCCGCATCGGCAAGTCGCTGTGCCGCCTGAAACTCGCCCTCGGCATTGATGATTTTCGAGCGGCGCTCACGCTCCGCCTCGGCCTGCTTTGCCATAGCGCGTCGCATCTCTTCAGGCAGGTCTATCTCCTTGACCTCAACCTTGCTTACCTTCACCCCCCATGGTTCAGTATCCTTGGCAAGAATGGACTGTATGCGCTCATTGATCTCATCGCGCTCGGCAAGTAGATTGTCGAGCTCCCCCTGTCCGCACACGCTTCGCAGGGTGGTCTGCGCCAGCTGCGAGGTGGCAAAATGGAAATCCTCTACATCGATGATTGCATTCACGGGATCAAGCACCCGGAAATAGACCACCGCACTCACCTTCACCGACACATTGTCGCGGGTGATGATATCCTGAGGAGGCACATCGAGAGTCACCGTGCGAAGGTCAACACGGATCATCTTGTCAATCCCCGGAATAAGAATGATTATTCCCGGCCCCTTTGCACCAAGAAGCCTTCCCAGACGAAACACCACAGCCCGTTCGTACTCACGCATAATCTTTACCGAAGAGCCAAGAAAGAGCACAAGAAGAATCAGAATCGTAAAGAAATTAAAGTCAGGCATACAGGTATCCTTATGTTCTGGTTAAAAAGCGGGTCGCCCGTCACAAGCAAACCTTCACATTATATAGTAAAATGTACTGAAATATCTGTAAGTCAAACACAACAAACCGAAGCGGCACACAGATGTTGTGTACCATCGTACTTAACAGCCCCTCACCCCTCCTCTGTCTCTCTATCGGCCGGAATGAGAAAAAACACCGTCAGGTTGGCAAAGCATCCCATTACCAGACCCTCAATCCCGTAAGGAGCGTGAAGCACGCTGCTCCAGAGAAGCGCCGCTGCAATTCCGGCTATGGCACCTCCGATGAACCTGCTTTTTGTTGCCCTGAACCCAAGGATAGCAGCACCAAGCGGAACAACTACCGTTGGTGCCCAGAAGTTATAGGCGTAGATGAGAATATCGAGAACGCTTTCAATTGAGAGGGCGAAAACAACCGCTGCAACTCCCACAACAAGCGTCGTTGCCCTGGCCAGAAACAGTTCAGCAGAGGGTGCCAGCGGCGTTCTGCGCAAAGGGGCAACAAGATCATTGCTGAAGGCTATTGCCGCCCCATTGAGGAAAGAATCGGCTGAAGACATGATGATGGAGATGATTGCTGCAATGACGATACCCTGCAGTACCGGGTGAAGAGAAGCCTGAACAACAAACGGCAGAGCAAGGTTAGGGTTGATTCCGGGATCAAGCGAGAGGGCGACAATGCCAATAAGTCCTGTCACGGCGAAAAAAGGGATTGAAAACAGCCCGCTGAAAAGCGTTCCTCTTGCTACATCCCGATCTGTTTTACCAATAAGAAGACGCTGGACATAGGGCGGAACCAAGGTTTCACCGAGAACGAATGTCAAAAAGAGAGAGACAAGGGCTGCAATCGCCCCCGGGCTGGAGGGGAGCTGCAGATGGGCAGGCGGAATGCGCTGGATCATGCTCTCCCATCCTCCGGCAAACTGGATCCCATAGAACAGGGTAAGAGGAATGCCCACCGACAGCACGATAAACTGCATCACATCGGTCCAGATAACCGAACGCATGCCGCCAATGGTTGCATATGCTATGACGATACTGCAGCCGATGAGAATGCCGCTCGTACGGTCAATGCCGAGAAAAAGGTTGAAGATGTATCCCATGGCACCGACCTGTGCACCAAGAATTCCCGCACAGAGTGCAACACCGAACAGCCCACTGAATATCCTCGCACCCTTTCCATAATGGGGTTCCATAATGTCGCCTATGGAAATAGCGTCCGGATACTTTTTCATTCTCGGAGCAATGTAGAGCGCAACAAGAATTTCCTTGAGGCTGAATCCCCAGAGAGCAACAATGTTGGCAATGCCGATCAGAAAGACCTTTTCAGCATTGCCCATGGAAAAACCGCCACCGATGAATGATGCTGACAGGGTGGCAAAAATAACCATCGCGCCGAATGATTTCCCTGCAACAGCATACTCCTTGAGCCCGGTTATCTTTCGACCGGCAAGAATACCGACAACAAGAACAGTGAAAAGATAAACAATGACGATAGTGTTCTGCATAGAGAGGGGGGCTGGAGAAGTTACGGAGCCGAAAACACTTCAATAAGAGGAATATAGCAAACTGATGCCAGCTTTACTCCCCTTGCCTCTCCGGCGGGTGTTTAGGAATGAACATCCTGTCCGTTGTATTGCGAGATGCTGACGGCAGTGGATTGGCTCTCACCCCCAACCATATTGTAGGATGGTGATTCGGGAATGGTCATCACTATTGAAGCATTCATCGTCGCTCCTGCGTTGACATTGATTGTTCCAATGACAAGATCGCCGAATATTTTTCCGGTTGAAGAAACAAGAAACTCTCCTGATACCTCTGCATTTCCTCTGAATGTTCCCGCCACCTCCATACCAACGGCCTTGACATTACCTTCTACGAGACCTGATTCCCCGATCAGCACGCTTGATGATGAAATAATGTCACCAAGTACTTTGCCATAGATTTTCAGTTCTCCCTCAACAGTGATGTTGCCGTTGAGTACAGCCCCTTGTGCAAGAATATTCATTGATGAACCATTGTCTTTGTGCAGAATATCCGAAACAAAAACCTCTTTCTGTAGATCTTCAACTGATGGAATATCAAAATCAAGGTCAAAGTCCTCTTCAAGGCCGTTCTGATCTCCCGCCACATCCCGGAAAGGCTCTTTTTCAGGAGTTCTTCTGTTTGAAGAGAATAACTGTTTCAACACCGATATGATCGTTTACTTGTGTTCGGGAAACTGATTCTCAAATCCCTGAACGCTTGTGCAGTCAGGGATCACAGTATGATAACTGCAACTCCTGTACCAATGCCGTCCAGAGCCATTCTTGAGGTACCTTGGAATGATCGGGCATACAGTCGGCATCAACAGAAGCGGCCCATTATGAAACAGAATAGTTCCATTATGAAGCACAGTCCTGCAATGCCAGCAGGTGGAATTGAGAGCCCCGGGGATTCAGTACTCTTCTATATAGTACTCGCCCGGGTTATCGGGATGGTGGCGCCTGTAGCCGAACTGCTCCAGCCAGCGGGATATGCTGCTGACCATGGCTGGCTTGCCTGAAATGAAAAAATGAGTCCATTCAGGGTCGGGAGTGATGTTGAACTCATTCTGGAGAAAATCGTGTTCCAGCAGGTCCTCTATTCCAGAGCGCTTCCCTCCCCAGCCATCGTCGGCATCGGTAAGGGTGGGAACATAGAAAAAGTTGGGGTAGCTTTTCTCGAGAAAAACAAGCTCACTGAAATACCCCAGATCTTCGCGGTGTGCTGCGCCCTGAATGACGATCATCTTGCTTTCAGGCCGTTCAACAATGTGTGTTCGCAGAAAACTGATGTAAGGGGCAATACCGGTTCCGGTAGCCACCATGATAATGTCGCTCCCGTCGGGGGTTTCATTGAGCAGAAATCCGCCTTTGATGGTCTCTCCGGCATGCAGACGGTCGCCCACATTCAGATTGAACAGGCGGGGGCTCAGCTGGCCTGACTTGACCTGGGAAATATAGAACTCAAAGAGTGAGGTTTCCGTGGAGTGGGAAGCTATTGCATATGGACGCCGTAGCAGCTGCTCGTCCGGCAGCTGGTCGGCTTCGGGCTCGGAATTTGGTGAACGCTTTGCATACCCGTAAAGACCCAGCACCATATTCTGACCGGCAAGAAACTCCTGCCTCGATTCATCAGTCTCAATCCGGAGAATCATCAAATCAGGGGTGAGCATTGTCATCCCCTTCACAGTAGCATTGTATGGAATTGTCTCCATGATAACCTCCTTCTGTTACCGATTTACCCTTACGGCAATATTGCAGAATAGGCATATACCAACAGCAATGGGACAAAAACCGTTCACGATTCTGAAAGCACCCAGCCCCCACCAAGCGCTCGGTAGAGTTCGGCCATGGCTGAAAGGTGCTGGCGACGAATCTCAGCGAGTTCGAGATAGGCTCCAAGGGAAGCATTCTGAACAGTAATCACCTCAAGATAGGTCGCCATACCGCTCTCAAAGAGCAGGGTGCTGTTGTCAACAGCCTTCCGGAGTGTTGCCGTGCGTCTCGACGCTTCAACTTCACGGTCCTGCAGAGCCCTAAGCTGCACAAGCGCATCGGAAACCTCACCTGCAGCGAGCAATACCGTCTGACGGAATGCCAGTTCAGCCTGGATGCTCCTGATTTTAGTCTTGCGGAACTCGGCACGAAGACGACCCTGCTGAAAAATCGGTTGTAGCACAGCCCCCTGCACAACTCCGAAAAGCGAGCCGGGAGCCGAAAACCAGTCGGATGCGCGGAAAGCATTGAGCCCCCCTTCAGCAGTAAGGGTAAATGAGGGATACAGCGAAGCCAGAGCAGCTCCGGTATTTGCATGGGCTTCACGCATACCCAGTTCGGCAGCTTTCACATCAGGCCGGTTCTCCAGAAGAGATGCGGGCACACCTGCAGGAAGATTGTCCTGCACAGCAGTTTTAAACAGAGGCTCCCCGCGTTCCACACTTGAGGGCATATGGCCGGTAAGAATGCTGATGGCGTTTTCACGCGCGGCAATCAGCCGTTCGAGTTCAGGAATTGCAAGAGCAATTGCGGAACGGGAGGCCTCCTGCTGCTGAACGGCAAGCAATGTAACCTGCCCCGCATCATACTGCAGGCGTATCATCCGGAGAGTCGTGTCGGCAAGGGCTAGATTTTTTCGGGAAATATCAAGCTGGGCATCGAGCATCAGCAGCGAGTAGTAGCTATCTGCAACATCGGCCACCAGCCGCGTCTGAACTGCTCGGGCAACCTCTCTGGTTTTCAGATAGGCGGCAAGCGCAGACTTTTTACGGCTTCTGATCTTGCCCCATATATCGGCTTCCCATGAAAGAGAACCCTGCGCACTGTAATCTTCAACCGATTTGTCGGCCCCGGTAATGGCGCTGGAGCCATTGTCCGAAGGACGGCTGAGGCTTGCATCGGCTCCTATGCTGAGGGTTGGTAAATACCCAAGCTTTGCCACTTTGGAGCTTGCACGAGCGTAATCAATATTTTTGAGCGCAACCTGCAACTCAAGGTTACCGGCAACGGCTGAATCAATAAGGGCAACCAGCCTTGTATCGCTGAAGAAATCGCGATAGGACATAGTGGCAATGGACGAGGTATCTGCCGCACTGCTCCCCCGATACCGGTCAGGCACGGCAATGTCGGGACGGTGGTATTGGCCGTTCATCGTACAGGATGAAAGCGCATATCCGGCAACAAGCAGCAGACATGCCACAACAGCCGTTCTTTTTCCTGTTCGGCTTTTCACTGCTCCCCCCTGCTCTTCTGTTCGTTGACAAGTCTCTCTTCAAGCAACTCACCAGCTTCCACTATTTCAGTTGCCGTTCCGGTCAGTCGCTCCTGCAGATGCTGGAACACCACAAAGAGCACCGGAACCACCAGAAGGCCGAGCACCATACCAATAAACATGCCGCCAATAGCTGCTGCACCGATGGAATGGTTTCCCGCCGCAGCAGGGCCAGTTACAAAGAGAAGAGGCATAAGGCCGGCAACAAAGGTGAGCGAGGTCATAAGAATCGGGCGGAGCCTGGCTTTTGCTCCCTGTATTGCGGCTGCCGAAAGGGACATGCCCGATACCCTGCGCTGCATGGCGAATTCTACGATAAGAATGGCGTTTTTGGCAAGAAGCCCTATCAGCATGATAATGGCTACCTGTACATAGATATTGTTGTCAATTCCAGCCATCCTGATGCCGATGAACACACCCAGAAGCCCTGTAGGAATGGAGAGCATGACGGCCAATGGCAGCAGATAGCTCTCATAGAGCGCCGAGAGCAGGAAGTAGACAAAAATGACGGAAAGAAGGAAAATGGCCAACTGCCCGCCGCTGGACTCCAGCTCTTCACGGCTCTGTCCTTTCCAGTCGTAGGTAAAGCCTGTCGGCAGGGTAGAAGCCGACACCGCTTCAACTGCCGCAATTGCCTGACCGGTGCTGTAGCCCGGCTTCACAACCGCATTGATGGGTATGGCATTGAAGAGGTTGAAATGGTCAACTGACTCAGGCCCATACACCCGCTTGATAGTCAGCAGTGAACCCACCGGAACCATTTCACCAGATGCGTTCTTAATGAAAATTCCGTTCAGAGAAGACGGTTCGCTCCGACTCTCAGGCTCTGCCTGCATCACCACACGGAAATACTTTCCGAACCGGTTGAAGTCAGATGCCTGCATACTGCCGTAATAGGCCTGCATAAGGGTCATGAGATCACTGACATCAACCCCAATCCTCTTGGCTCTGGCAGCATCAACCTCAACCGAAAACTGGGGATAGGAGGCATTGAAGGTGGTGAACGCAAAGGCTATTTCAGGCCGCTGCATCAGTTTGCCGATAAAGTTCTGTGAAACACCATTGAACGCCTCAAGGCTTCCAGCGCTCCTGTCTTGAAGAACGAACTCCAGGCCGCCAACGGTACTGAATCCAGGGACGGTCGGCATGGAAAGGGCAAAAAAGGAGCCCTCTTTTATGGCAGAAAGTTTGCCGTTTATTGACCCGAGAACATTCTTGATGTCCCCCCCGGGACCTCGTTCATGAAGATCTTTCAATTGCATGAAGACGAGACCCGAAGAGGGTGAAGAACTTCTGGAGAGTATGTTGATGCCGGCAACCGAAATCACCCTGTTGACCGCCTGCATCTCTCGAAGCGACCCTGCGGCACGGTCCATCGTTGCCTGTGTCCGCTCAAGCGAGGCGCCTGGAGGCATGGAGACAGAAACAATAACAAAACCGTTATCTTCATCGGGAATGAAGCCGGTGGGGGTGGATTTGAACATCCAGAAAGCTGCGGCAGTTATGACTGCCAGACCAATAAGGGAAAGGTTTCTTTTGCGAAGCAGCAGAGCCAGCACATTGAGATAACGCCCTTTGAGCACATTGAATCCTGTGTTGAAACCGGTAAAAAAACGATGCTGGAATCCAGTGAAACGGTGGGTGCCGCTCTTTGTTTCATCCTGATGCAAATCGCCCAGAAAAAGCGCACACAGGGCCGGGCTGAGGGTCAGCGCATTGACTGCGGAAATGAGAACAGCAATGGCAAGGGTAAAGGCAAACTGGCGGTAAAAAACGCCTGTCGATCCCTCAAGAAAACCAACCGGCAGAAATACTGAGGCCATCACCAGCGTGATGGTGATAATGGGAGTTGTTATCTCCCTCATGGCCGACACGGTTGCAACGGTTGCGGGCCAACGAGTCTTCTCCATTTTGGCGTGCACCGCTTCCACCACAACGATAGCGTCATCAACCACAATGCCAATAGCCAGCACCAGGCCAAAGAGGGTGAGAACATTGATGGAAAAACCGAACAGGTTCATGAAAAAGAAGGTGCCAAGAATGGCAACCGGCACGGCAATGGCCGGAATCAGGGTTGAGCGGAAATCCTGAAGAAAAATATAGGCCACAAGAAAAACCAGCAGAAAGGCCTCGATGAGGGTATGCTGGACCTGCTCAATGGAATCGTCGACAACTTTTTTGGAGCTGTACGGAATGGAAACCGAAATACCTGAAGGGAAGTCGGCCGATGCATTCTCAAGCACCGTTCGAATCTGTGTCTCAACCTCGTTGGCATTGGAGCCCGGAGCCTGATAAACGGCAAGCACAATACCCGGCAGCCCGTTGGACTTGACACGAACATTGTAGCTGTATGCACCAAACTCGACCCGGGCAATATCGCCCAGTTTGAGCAGAGAGCCGTCCGCATTGGCCCTGATCACAATATTTTCATATTGACCCGGATAGGCGAACTTGCCCGGATATTTCATCACATACTGCATTGCAAGACCACCGCTCTCTCCGAAAGAGCCGGGAGCTGCCTCAAGGTTCTGACTTTTGATGGCAGCCATAACCTCCTGCGGGTTCACCCTGTATGCCGCCATTTTTTCAGGGCGCAGCCAGAGACGCATGGAATAGTCCATATTCCCATACACAGACACCTGCCCAACTCCGGGAACACGCGCTAAATCATCGACAACATTTATCTTCGCATAGTTCTGCAGAAAGGTCTGGTCGTACTCTTCCGTTGCGCTTGAGAGGTTCACCAGCATGATCATGCTGTTCTGTCGCTTGATGGTCGACACGCCAATCTGGTTGACCTCTTCGGGAAGACGGCTGGTAGCCTGTGCAACCCGATTCTGCACATTGACGGCAGCCTGGTCGGCATTGGTGCCCTGCTTGAAAAACACATTGATGGAGAGCGAGCCGTCATTGGCGGAGGTTGAGGTCATGTAAATCATGTTCTCAACACCATTGATGGCCTCTTCAAGAGGAGGGGCTACGGAGCGGCCCACGGTTTCAGCACTGGCACCGGGATAGCTTGCCGTCACCGTAACGCTTGGCGGGGCTATATCGGGAAAACGCGTCACTGGCAGCTGGGTCATACCAACGATGCCCAGAATAACTATGATCACTGAAATGACCGTAGCAAGAACAGGCCTTGTGATGAATCGTTCAAACATAACGCTTACTCTGCTTTGGTTTCAAGCTGAGGGCGGACAGTGGTGCCGTCGGGCATCCGCTGAAATCCCGCTGTCAGAATAGTCTCACCCTCTTTGAGACCATCCCTCACCACATAATCGGTACCGGTTGAAGCCGCCACAGTAATGGGGCGCCGCGCAATCTTGCCATCCTTGGAAACCACAACAACAAATACCTTGTCCTGAATTTCAGTGGTTGCAGCCTGCGGAACGAGAAGAATATTGGTGAAAGACGAAGAGACCACCACTTTTCCGGTGTTTCCGGAACGAAGTACAGAGCCGGGATTGGCAAACACACCGAGAATGCGAATTGCACCAGTGGCGGCATCAAAAGAGCCGCTCATGCTTTCAAGCGAACCGGTGGAGTCAAAACGGCTGCCATCGGCAAGGACAAGCCAAACCGGGGGCACCGCCTTCAGCTTCTCTTGAAGAGTGTTGCCGGGATAGAGTTTGCGGAAGCGCATAAAATCGGCTTCACTCATGCTGAAATAGGCGTGGACTTCAGTGACATCGGAAAGGGTTGTCAGCCACTCGCTCTGGTTGCTGCTTACAAGACTGCCGATGCGCTGCGGGATGGTTCCAACATAACCGCTTACCGGCGCCGTTATGCGCGTATAACCCAGATTGATTCGTGCGGAAGCGGCAGCAGCCTCTGCCGCCTGATATGTTGCCTTTGCCGATTGAAGCTGGACAGGGGAGACGACCTTGTTTTCGACAAGGGGCACCAGCTTGTCCATCTCTATTCTGGCAACTGCCGCAGAGGCTTGTGCTGCAGCATATGCAGAACGGTAGCTCCGGTCATCTATCTGAAAAAGCGGCTGCCCTTTTCTGACATAGGCCCCTTCGTCAACAAAAATCTGTTGAAGCGTTCCATCCACCTGTGGGCGGATTTCAACATCAACCCGGCCCTCAAGCCTTGTTGCGTAGAAACTCTCCACCATGGCGTCAGTCGCAACAAGTGTCATGGCCGGAAGGGCGGGAGGCTCGGGTGGGGGAGCGCTTTTCGGACCGCAGCCGAAAAGCGAAAAAACAATACCGATACAAACAGCCAGGGGCAGGCGGGATAGACGAAGACCAAATCTCTTACTCATACAATTGCTTCATTTTGGTATGCCGATTCCATAGAAACAGAACACTGCGGCCGACAGATACCGCCGCATAAACATACAATGATAAAGGGAGATTTCAAGCTGTCGCCGCTTTGTTTTCGATAATATTCAAAGCAGCTTTCAGCTTCAGTCCGCCCCGATAACCCCCAAAGCCAGAGCCGGAAGGAACAACCCTGTGACAGGGAATAACAATGGGCATCGGGTTGCGACTGCAGACTGTACCAACCGCCCGTGCAGCTGTAGGGCTGCCGACAGCCATTGCAATGGCGGCATAGGTTGCCGTAGAGCCATAGGGAATCAGGAGCAGTGCCTGACGAACCCGTGCCGAAAAAAGAGTGGATGGTGGTGAAAGGGGCAACGAAAAGGTTTTCAAATCCCCATTAAGATATGCGTCCAGATGGCGAAACGCCTCACAGGTAAGCGCCGAAGCCTCGGAGTATGGTTCAGGAACGGGCAGCTCTCCTTCAAAAAAAAGATTAGTGATGAGCCCATTCTCCTCGGCAATGCCAACCTTGCCGATACAGGTGGTGTGGATGGCCAGAAGCATGAAAGAAATATACAAAAAAGCAGAGTCGCAATGCGCTCTGTCGAAACGGCCTCTGGCCGTTTTCGAACCCTCCCTTCGGGTTCAAATCCCTCCCGGAAAGCCAAAACCCCGCTGGTGCGGGGTTTTGCGGAGAGGGAGGGATTGATTCGGCCCTTTGGGC
>JABMPC010000054.1 GCA_013203905.1 Chlorobium sp.
GAAACCCACTCATCTGACTCACCCAACCTCTTTGCCTGCCATCACCAGCGTAGGAGGCATGCCCAGGTGGCGCCCGCCCAAGAGCACATTCCAGTAGAGCGGCTCAAAGGCAAGCTTGCCATACCAGTTCGCCTTGGTCTCCTTCAGAAGGCTGAAGGGTCCAAGGTGGGGAGCGGGAAACTTGCCCGGCAAAGGCTCAATCTTGTAGTTGAAATCGATAAGGGAGGATGTTCCTTTTGAATACACAATAAAACAGGTGGAATGTCCGTCATAAATCTCCTCCGGCTTCACCCCATGAATTTCAGCCATAATGTTGAACACCACCACATCGGCCTCGTAATGGGCAACCGAACCCGCCTTTGAAGTCGGTACATTGGTAGCGTCGCCAATCACATAAACCCCCTCGTGCTTCAGCGCCTGCAGCGTGTTCTGGTGCGTTGGCACATAGCCAATGCCGTCATCCATCCCCGAATCACTGATAACCTTGTCGCCAATCGTTGTAGGCACAACCACCAGCATATCATAATCAACCTTTGCGCCCTGAACCGACTCAATGTACTTCCCCTTGCCATCCACCCGGTTCAGCTCAAAACCCGTCGTAATTTTGATATTCTTTTCCTTCGCCGACTTGCTGAACACAGCCGAAGCCTTCGGTTTGGTAAACGCACCCTGAAGCGGAGTCACCAGCTCAATCTCCACCTTTTTCCGTATACCCCTCTTCTTAAAATACCAGTCCGCCATAAACACAAACTCAATAGGCGCAACCGGACACTTGAACGGAAGCTCGGCAATATCCATCACCAGCTTTCCTCCATCGAACTCCTTGAGTTTCTCATGCAGAATGTCGGCCGCTTCCAGATAATAAAAGGTGAACGCATTCTTTCCCCATGCGTCAAGCAGTCCATCATTCTCCTCCGGCACCACCTTGCAGCCAGTGCTGATAACAAGAAAGTCATACGGAAACTCATGCTTCTTCGTCTTCACCCTCTTCTTCTCGGGATCAATATGGGTGATCTCATCCATCACAAATGTCACCCCCGGCAAAAAATACTTCTGGCGGGGCTTTACAAGTGTTTTTGACTTCTGAAGCCCAAAGGGGACAAACAGCAGACCCGGCTGGTATATATGCCGGTCATCACGGTCTATAACCGTAATCGTCCACTCATCAGGCAGATGCCTTCGCAGATTATTGGAAATAATGGTACCTGCCGTTCCACCACCCAAAACAACAATGTTCTTTGCCATACCGAAAGTCTCCTGTTATGCAGCCAGAGCGACTGCCCGAATGAATATTGACACGACAGAGCACCAAAAATATCACTTTATCGCTATATCACTATACAGTAATATAAATACACATTATCATGAAAGCAAGCAAAGGTTTCCTGCTTCCAGCAAATAAAAATGAATTTTTATATATAACCGCCTTGACGGAAGTCAAAAAAATATATATAATACACACGAGGTTGCGATAGAGACAGCTCTTCAGGAATAACCCCCGTTTCCTGCACAAAAAAAGCGCTGCATCCCCATACAGCAAAACAAACTGACAGTACGGTTTTCAGTCACAGTCAAATGGTCCCGCAAGGAGCCATAGTTGCTTTGCAAACCAACAGAGGGAGATACGATTATGGCGACAAGTACAAGAGGCGCTGGCGAGGCTGCTCTCAAATGCTGCCCCGAACTGCAGGAAAAGCCAGTATGCGATACGCTTGCGTTGCGTTACCGTTTACCATTTCAGGCAAAGGCAGGAAAAGACATGCATCGGGTACCGGTAGAGGTGGTGCTTCATTTTGAATTCAAGCGATGCACCGGCCCGCTGACCATAGGGGACCCCATTTACTCCACAACCCTTCTGCCTGGCGAACAGGTACGGCTCTTCACCAGCGACCGCCACACCCGGTGGTCCTACGACTCTGAGTCGCAGCTCTCCTACCGCCATGAAACAACATCGGAAGAGTCCTACTATACACACGCTATGGCTGAGGCCATAAGCGACATCACGGCAAGCGACGAAGTTCATGCCGACTCATCGTTTGAAAGTTCATGGGCAAAAGGGGGCGGTGGCGCCAGCCTCAACCTTGGGTTCGTCAAAATTGGCGGCGGAGGGGGCGGGGGGAGCTATGACTCCCAATCAACCTATGATTTCAGCCGCAACATTTCACAGCATGCCCACGCTGCATCAGGCTATGTGGCAGCCGGCGTCAGAGCCGCAAGTTCCACGGCCATTGGCGAAGTAGAACAACGAACACACGCCGAAGGAGAATCGGAAGCCCATTATGAATCATCCTCTCGCAGCTTCCGTAACCCGAACCGTTGTCACGCCGTGACCTACCTGTTTCACAAAATCAACAAAACCCAGATCGTATCGTTCAGGCTCAAAGCAATAGAGCGATGCGTTGAAGACCCCAAGGTACCCACGGGTGCATATCAGAAAGTCGTTCCCGACACCACCGGCCGTATTATGGTCAAGCCCCAGTACATTACCGCAGCCAATAAAGATCGACTGCAAATTGAGCATATAGGCTATACCAGCGCAGCCGAGCATCAGCAGGCCGCAAAATCGGGACTGGGCATATCATCCAATAAGTCCTTCGCTTACGCAGCAGCAACAGCAGCACCGGCTGCAGCGGAACTCAGCGAACCGACATACAGCATAGCAGCCCGTGAGGCTGCAATGAAAGCCGTTGACAACGAGCTTGCGGACGCCGGGCTGATTGACCGCAAAACCGGACAGGTGTCAGAAAAGATAATTGCTGAACTCTCTTGGGAGCGGACGGAAATTCTTCCAACGCCGGGAATCATCGTTAAAGGGTGTCTTGATGAGTGCGATACCTGCGAAACATCACTCAAAAAAGAGATTGACCTCGACCTTGAGCGGCGCCAGCTTGAGAATGAACTCCTGAAACGCAAAATCGAACTGCTTGATAAAGCACAGGAATACCGTTGCTGCCCGGTTGAATTCATAGAAGACGAGGATGAAGACAATGGATAATCACCGCTAAAGCGGAATAGGAAAAAGCCTCATGCAAATGAGGTGGAGCATGCGTAATGGGGGACGCATGCTCACCAGAAAACGGCCGAAAGGCCGTTTTCTGGTTTATGCCTCAAC
>JABMPC010000055.1 GCA_013203905.1 Chlorobium sp.
CCCTCCTAAGTGTTGTTTTTAGAATATTTCACAAAACCTAAAATTACCAAATCAAATTGAGATTTTGCGGAGAGGGAGGGATTCGAACCCTCGGTAGCCCTTTACGAACTACGTCGGTTTAGCAAACCGGTGCCTTCAGCCGCTCGGCCACCTCTCCAGGTTTTGGTGCGGAGGATGAGGGACTCGAACCCCCAAGGGTGTTAACCCGGCAGTTTTCAAGACTGCTGCCTTACCAATTAGACTAATCCTCCTTATGTAAAGAACTGGATGCAAAGATAGTGAATCCGGAACAATTGTCCACCAGAAAACTATTTTTCATCACTCCCGACACTCGTCATCCATACACATGCAAATCGTGTCAAACGATGTGAGTGCAAGGCGGACGGAGCGGAAGAACCGGAGCGTACTGATAGTACGCGAGGATTCTGAGCACCGCAAAACGCAGCAATCGCTTCGTTTAACGCGATTTGGCGGAGAGGGAGGGATTCGAACCCTCGAGGGCTGTTACACCCTACCCGCTTTCCAGGCGAGCGCACTAGACCACTATGCGACCTCTCCCTTGTAAAACAAAGGGCTCGTAATTTACACTCTAAATTGATTTTTCAAAAGGTTTCGTGCAAGTGGGTTACCATTCTATTGACACTTTTTGTAAATTGGCTCAACTATTTACCCCAAACGCATTCAACTTGAGATGGCCATGACCAAAATTCTTTATGAGGCATTGACCTTTGATGATGTTCTTCTTGTTCCCGCATATTCCAATATTCTGCCCAAGGAAACCAATGTCTCTACCCGCCTGACAAAGACAATTTCCCTGCGGATTCCTCTGGTAAGCGCGGCCATGGATACGGTGACTGAAGCCGGTCTGGCCATTGCGCTGGCCCGTTCGGGTGGCTTCGGGTTCATTCACAAGAACCTTACCGTTGAACAGCAGGCCCGTGAGGTTGCCAAAGTAAAACGGTTTGAGAGCGGCATTATCCGCAATCCGTTCATTCTGTATGAAGATGCAACCATGCAGGATGCCATTGATCTTATGCTCCGCCACTCCATTTCAGGCATTCCTGTTGTGGAAAGACCAAAGTCTGGTGACGAGGGGAAAATGAAGCTCAAGGGCATTGTCACGAACCGCGACCTTCGCATGAAGCCGGCTCCTGAGGCGAAAATCGCCAACATCATGACCAGCTCGAATCTCATAACGGCCCGTGAGAATGTAGGGCTTGAGGAGGCTGAACACACTCTTCTTTCAAACAAGATTGAAAAACTGCTGATTACTGATGAAGAGGGCAACCTGAAAGGGCTGATCACATTCAAGGATATCCAGACACGCAAGCAGTTCCCTGATGCCTGCAAAGACAGCCAGGGACGATTGATGGTGGGCGCTGCGGTCGGTATCAAGGCCAATACGATTGACCGGGTCAAAGCTCTTATTGAGGCAGGCGTTGACGCCATTGCTGTTGATACGGCACATGGCCACAGCCAGGCTGTACTTGATACGGTCAGTGCTGTAAAAACCGCTTATCCCGAACTTCAGGTTATTGCCGGCAATGTTGCCACAGCCAATGCGGTACGCGACCTTATTGCTGCCGGAGCCGATGCGGTGAAGGTTGGTATCGGACCGGGAAGTATTTGCACCACGAGAATTGTTGCTGGCGTTGGTATGCCGCAGCTGACGGCAATCATCAACTGCGCGGCTGAAGCAGCCAAAACAGGCACCCCAATCATTGCCGATGGCGGCATCAAATTCAGCGGCGACATAGCCAAAGCTCTTGCGGCCGGTGCCGACTCAGTGATGATGGGCAGTATTTTCGCAGGTACTGATGAGAGCCCGGGTGAAACCATCCTCTACGAAGGACGCCGCTTCAAGACCTATCGCGGCATGGGCTCCCTTGGCGCCATGTCGGAACCAGAAGGAAGCAGCGACCGCTATTTCCAGGATGCTTCCAGCGAGTCCAAAAAGTATGTGCCGGAAGGCATTGAGGGGCGCATTCCCTCAAAAGGAAAGCTTGAGGAGGTGGTCTATCAGCTGATTGGCGGGCTGAAATCGGCAATGGGCTACTGCGGCGTAAGAAACATTGATGAACTGAAGGAGAAAACGGAGTTTGCCCGAATAACCTCTGCCGGACTGCGCGAAAGCCACCCGCATGATGTCAAAATCACCAAGGAGGCTCCGAACTATTCAACAGCCACCTGAGATAAACAGTTAGGGCGCCTGAAGGGCGCCCTTTTTTCTGTTATAACCACCATTTTCGCTCTCCCCTGCTACTCATCATCCAACATCCCCTCAAGACGATCCTCAAGGTCGGCATAGATCTCCTGCAGCTCATTGATGGTGTCATCTTCAGCCTTCCACATACCACGACCGTGTGCTTCGAGCATCCTGCCAACTATGTTCTTGATTGCCTGCGGGTTTACCTTGGCAAGGCGTTCGCGCATTTCAGGATCAAGCGCATAGGTTTCGGCGGTCTTTTTGTAGACCCAGTCGTCAACGCTCTTGGTCACCGCATCCCATCCAAGCATATAGGTTACGCGGTTGCTGATTTCAGAAGCCCCGCTATGGCCGTGGCTGAGCATTCCCTCAAACCATTTCGGGTTGAGAAGCTTTGAGCGGTACTCAACGCGAAGCGACTTTTCGGCATCGTCCACCTTGATGTCGGAGGTGAACGACTCTACATAGTTCAGCTTGATATCCGTTGAGCGGGTGTTGCGGCGCCGTGCAGCCAGCTGCAGCGATCCGGAGGAGGAGAAATAATGGTCGATGTCGGAAATACCGAACTCGGTTGAATCAACCTGATGCACAACCCGGTCTACAGAGCCGAGAAGGCTTTTGAGAATATCGGTCTCTTTCTCCCCTTTCCTTTCGCCGCCGTAGGCGCTGCTGTTGCGGCGAATGAACAGGTCGTCGAGGTCATCCTCCGTCTCCCATGCAGAGTCTTCAATCATGTCGTCCACATAGGTGCCGTAGGCTCCCGGCGACTGGGTAAACTGCCGTGCAGTTGCCCCCTCAAATGTAGCGCCTGTTGCGAGAGCCTCGTTGACATGCTTTCTGATGGCGTTCATCTCTTCAGGTTCGTCGGCTTTTGCTGCATCTTTCACCAGACGGTCGAGCTGATCCATCAGAAGACCAAAGGCGTCACGGAATATAGGGCTGAGCTGCATCAGAACATCAATGCGCGGGCGACCAAGCTTTTCCAGAGGCACCAGCTGGTAATGGCTGATTTTACCGAAGGCGTCATAGGAGGGCTCTCCGCCCATCAACCGTATGACAACCGCAACCGCTTCGCCTTTGGTTTTGATGGTATCAAGCCCCCAGAGCACCTGAGCAATGGTTTCAGGATAGATGCCCTCGTTTTCAGCCAAATGTTTCTCTACAAGCCTGTCGGCAATAAGTGTACCCCGCTTGAATGCCATTTCGGAGGGGATTCTCCAGGGATCTATGGAGTGAATGTTGCGGCCGGAAGGAAGAACATTGATACCATCACGGACAAGGTCGCCTCCGGGTCCTGAAGGTATGTAACGGCCATCAAGCACCTTGATGAACGACTCCATCTCTCCGGTATTGTCGCGCAATGCCCGGAGCAGCTGCCCTCCCTCATTGATGAGCTTCATGATAACCGGCTGGTCTTCAGCCGATATTTTCGCTCCACCGGTGAGGGTAGAGAACGAGGTGGCGGGATGCTTTCGTTCCATGAGAGAGAGCTGCACAAAATCTTTTGCAGCCTGGTCCACCCACTCCCGTAGCCCTATAGCCTCTTCATCACCCTTTCGTGCCAGAGCTGCCAGCTCTTCATAACTCACGAACCTGCCCTTCCGGCCCGAAGCCTCCATCAGCATATTTGGTAGGGTGCGTCCTCCCTCAGTTCGGTTCTTCAGCGTTTCGGTGATGGTAACAATCTGCGATTCCTCCGGACTGGCCTCACCAAACACATGCAGTGAATTTGAGATCAGGCGGTTTTCAAGCTCACTCATATAAATGTACAGGCGGCTTACAAAGTCGCCGAACGCCTCGCCCTCAAGGCGCGGACAATCGTCCGTCAGGTTCAGCAGCTCGGCCTTTTCAATGATAGCCTCTTCAACACCGGCGGCATCTTCTCTGCCATCCGATCCTGACGGGTTCCGTTCCCGGTAATCGACAAGCAGATCCTTGAGAGCTGGAAGTTCCTTGTAAAGCCCTGCCCGTGAGAGCGGAGGCACCACATGCGATACCATAGTGGCCAGCCCGCGCCGTTTGGCAATACTTGACTCGCTCGGATTGTTGACCGGATAGATATAGACATGAGGAACCTCGCCAAGAAGTGCGTCAGGCCAGCACTCACCCGTCAATCCGGTCTGCAGGCCGGGCATCCACTCTGCCGAACCATGCATGCCGATATGAACCATGGCATGTGCGCCAAATTCACGGCTTATCCAGCGGTAGAAAGCAATGTACTGATGATGCGGGGTATTGCTCTTGTCGAACAGCAGGCGCATCGGGTCGCCCTGCACGCCAATGCGCGGCTGGACACCGATGAAGATGTTGCCGAACTGTATCCCTCCAATAAAGAGCTCTTCAGTTCCAATAGGCACAATCTCGCCTGGAAATCCCTGCCACCGCTCTTCTATTCGCTCCCGCTCACCGGGTGTTGTAAGTCGCTTGAAGGTATCGTAGTTGATTTTGAGGGCATCGGGCTTGCCCCCCTGAACCTGAATATCCGTTGCACGGTCAAGCGCCTTGAAAAGATCTTCGGAGCTGGAAGGCAGTTCACCAACATTGTATCCCTCTTTTTTCAATCGCTGCAGCATGGCAAACAGCGTTTTTGGAACATCAAGCAGAGCGGCACTGGCTTTTTTGCCAAGTCCGGGGGGATAGTCGTACACAATAAGAGCCAGTTTCTTGTCGCGGTTGGCCGCGGCACGAAGGCGGAGCCACTGCTTCACCAAGCCTGAAAGACGCAGAAGGCGGTCAGGAACGGTCTCAACCTTGCCATCCTGCAAGGCACCCAGAACAACAGGGCACACAGCACCATCCATCTCCGGTATGGAGTAGGTAAAGGTTACCTGCATGGGTGAGACGCCAAGCTCCTTCCATGAGTGGAACTCCTGTGTAAGGAGGGGCTGGGCAACAATATATGGGGCATCAAGCTTTGCCATAATCTCTTCGCGAGCGGCAGCGGCAATACCCGGCTTTGTGGAGCCTGCAGGGCCGCCAACAAGACCGAAGCCCATCATGTTGATGAGGAGGTCAAGGTGTTCCTTCAGCAACCAGTCGCGAAGCAGCACATGGCCTTCAACGCCCATCACAAAAGCCGGGAACACATTGATACCCTTCCCTTCAAGCTCACGGATGGTGTTATCGATATAGGTTTTTTCCTGAATGAGGTGCTTGCGGAAAAAGAGCAGGCCTATTTTCTGCTCTTTGTCGAAATTCACGCCCCGTTTTTTCGACCAGCTCTTGAAGCTTTTCACATCCGTGAAATAGGCGGGAGCGTCAGGGTGATAGAGCCCCATATTGGGCACATCTACAATATCACCAACCGTTACCGGTTCGTTGAAATACTCGCGCAGGATGAGACGGAACATGTTGGCAATGTTCTCAGGCGTCGGCTGCATCCAGTAGGAGTATACAAGCAGCCAGTTCTTGAAGTCTTTCGCCTTTTTGGGAACAAGAGGAAGAATGGTACGCATGATTTTCATCAGCTTCATGTATCCGTACATGGCATCTTCATCACGACCCTTCACAAGCATTTTGGCAATCTTCTTCACCATGTCGGGCATCCCTGCCTTACCCTCACCAACCTCGTAGCTACCCACTTTGGTGAGCGACATGGCTTCAGGCATCGACTCAAACACAAACACAGTCTTATTGGGCGTGCCGGCTTCAAGCTGCTCACGGAACCAGTCAACCTGATCCTTGAACTGAATCATGCTCATGAAAATGCAGTCCGCCTCCGCAATTGCCGTTGCGGCTTCGGGGTTCTGCTTTTCAAGATCAACATCGCTCCACTGAGTTAGTTCGGCGTCATCCTTGAGAAGACCTTTGATCTTTTTCCAGAGGCCTGCGTTGTACTGCTCAAGGCCTACTATGGCTACTATTTTACGGGGAGTTGACATGATAGTGTGTTCGTGATAGGATTCTTTGTGATATCCCGCACAACACTCCCTGTTCCGGTATGTCAGCCGGGACAGGGAGTGAGCCGATTAAAAATTAAGTGCGGCGTCAACAATCTGCTCCGCCTTTGCATTGGGCAGATAGAGGTAACGACCTCCAAGCTTCTGGGCGAGCTTGGGCGCTTCACCCCGGGAGAGATAGTTCATCTGGGTATCAATCACTATGGCGGCAACGCCGTCAGCCTGAATGGAGAGCGACAGGGCCTCAATCTCTTTTTCTAACGCTTCTTTCGTGGGCTTTTCAGCGTTCGGGTCAAATGAAGACTGGAGGCCGATATTGCCCCGGCCATCAGTAATCAGCACAAACATTACCTGCGTAATGCCCTTTGTACGGGCTTGTTTAGCAGTCTCCCAGCCGAGATAGAGTGCAGAGGCCAGAGGCGTTCCGCCTCCTGTAGGAAGAACATCAAGCTCGCGTTTTGCACGGTCAACACTCTGTGAAGGAGGAAGCAGCACCTGAGCCTGCTTGCCGCGGAAGGAGATGAGAGCCACCTGGTCGCGATGCACATAGGCGTTCTGAAGGAGGCTGGCAACAGCGCCCTTTGCCTGACGCATGCGGTTGAGCGCCATTGAACCGGAAGCATCCACCATGAAGATGAAAAGCGTACCGGACTTGTCGCGGAAACGCTTGATCTTAACATCGTCCTTGCTGATAAGCAGAGCCGTTTTCTGGCGCCCGGCCATCTTCTGATCGCGCTTGCGGCTCTCCTGCCAGGGAGCTGCCGAAATAAGGGTAGGAATAAGGGCAACCTTGCCGCTGCGCATCTCTCCAGGCTGGGCACGCACAAAACGGCCGCGCTTGTTGTTGAGCGCCTCGCCCCGGCTTCCGGAGGTGCTTTTCTTTTTCGAAGCAAGAGAAATGTTCAGGATGTTGTCGGGCAGCTCAGTCTCAATAGCCTCCATCATGAGCTCCTCAATCATGTCGGGGGTCTCCTCCTCTTCCTCTTCTGCATCTGAATCAGAAGAATCGGGCTGCTGGGAATCATCTTCCTCTTCCGACTCTTCGTCGGGCGGTGGCGGCTCCTCTTCGGGCGGAGGCATATCCTCTGCTGATTCTTCGCGCTCAGGCATGCGGGTGGCACGGGGAATGAGAACCAGCTTGATTGCAAGCTTCATATCCTCATCATCAACATCACTGCGCTGATTGAGGGCTGCGCTGGCAAGAGCGGCACGGACGGTGAAAACATCCACACGGTTTCCTTCCACGCCGAGGCTGATAGCGGTCTGTATCAGAGCCTGAACCTGATCGGGCGTAATGCCGACTTTCGGAAGCATCTCTCTGGCTGCATCAAGAAATCCCGCCATCATCCTCAGTTCATCACGCACATCTTCAGGATCCCTTCTTCCGGTAACAATGTTGACTACCTCCTTGCGGGCACGGTAATCGTTCTGGGCGGTAAAGGGAACAATAATGCCTATGCGGTCAAGCAGACCCATTCGCACCTCCCCGTCTGTGGGGTCGTATGTGCCTACCAGCATGAAGTCGGCAGGATGCACTTCACTGAGCCCTTCACGCTCAACAAGCACCTCGCCGCGCGACATGGCGTCCATAATGTGTGAAATGGCCGAGCTGTCAAGAAGGCTGAGCGAGTCCACATAGAGCACTCCCCCATCAGCTTTTGAAAGCACACCGTGCTGCACAACGCGTACTCCTGAAGCAAGGGTCGCCTCAAGGTCGACACCGCCAATGAGACGGTCTTCAGTGACATTCAGCGGAAGTTCCACAAAGGGTGTCCCTTCAGGAAGAATACCGGCAAACGCTCTGGCAAGAGTTGACTTGCCCGACCCAACAGCCGAGGGAATAACAACACCTCCAAGAGCCGGATCGATGGCCAGAAGCATGAGCGCCTTCTTGGCCAGATCCATTCCTACAATATCGGTAAATGCTATCATTTATACTGCTTCTGCTTCTCCAAGGACTTTGGCAAGTTCGCGTTCAATTTTTTCACCGGCATCAAGCGTTTCAAGCGGATCTTTCCGCAGACGGTGGCGCAGGCACAGACCCGCAACATCCTTGACATGCTTCATGGTCACCTCTTTCTGACCCATGAATGCCGCATGCGCATGCGCAGTTCTGGTAATAGTCAGCTCACCACGGTGACCGTCAATACCAAGGTTCATGCAGAGCCTTGCAATATCGGTCAGGACCTCGTCGCTCATGCTCACGGAAGGAAGCAGCGCCTTAGCCTTCTGGATCTTCTTCTGGAGCTTGACCTGCTCGTTGTTGTACTTTTTCATGAAAGCATCGGGATCCTCATCGAAATCGCGGCGGCGTTTGACGATGTCAACGCGCTGGGCCACATCATTGATGGTGATGATGCGTGCATGAAGACCGAAACGGTCAAGCAGCTGCGGACGAAGCTCACCCTCTTCCGGATTTCCTGAACCAACCAGAACAAAACGGGCCGGGTGGCGGATGCTGATGCCCTCGCGCTCAACCACATTCTTTCCGCTGGCAGCCACATCAAGAAGCACATCAACAAGGTGATCGTCAAGAAGGTTGACCTCGTCAATGTAGAGGAATCCCCTGTTTGCCTGAGCAAGAAGTCCCGGCTCGAAAGCCTTCACGCCGCTCGTCAGCGCCTGTTCAATATCAATGGTGCCGCAGACACGATCCTCGGTTGCGCCGAGGGGAAGATCAACGACGGGAACCGGAATCTTTTCCAGCTTGACCGATGCGGGTTCAATTTTCACAGCCCCCTTTTTGTCAGCCTCGCCTTCCAGATACTGCTCGGTGGTACGGTTATAAATATCATCCTTTACACGGTCAATCATAGGAAGCACCTCTGCAAGAGCGCGGACTGTGGTGCTCTTTCCTGTTCCGCGGTGTCCCATAACAAGAACGCCGCCGATACGGGGATCAATGATGTTGAGAATCAGACTGAGCTTCATTTCCTCCTGGCCGACAATAGCGGTAAAAGGGAACGCAAGACCGGATTTCTTTTTGACAGATCC
The DNA here is from genome assembly GCA_013203905.1 of Chlorobium sp. Classification (GTDB taxonomy): domain Bacteria; phylum Bacteroidota; class Chlorobiia; order Chlorobiales; family Chlorobiaceae; genus Chlorobium. Next base: position 9,100 of record JABMPC010000055.1, read on the forward strand.
CGCAGGTGCGGTCTTTGCTGGAGCGGCCTTTGCTGCTGTTGTTTTTCTGGCAACCGGTTTCTTTGCAGCAGGTTTTCTGGCAGATGATTCAGTCTGAGTCATAATTGATCATTTGGTTGATAACCCCGCCCCGTTCCACGAGAAGTCGTTCACAGGAAAAGGCTTACTGTTTTTAATGATTCGCAGTGATTAGCCTTGAATTTATGCATTTAACGAGACAATCGAAAATGCTTTTCACCCTGAGCACCCCCACTACCCTTGCGAAACCTGCATGGCGGCTTCCCTTATGGATTCCGAGAGCGTCGGATGCGCATGGACAACACTTGTAAGCTGCCCGGCCGTGACCGGTAGAGAACACGCAAGCGCCAGCTCTCCGATGAGCTCCACAGCCCCATGGCCAAGACAGTGCCCTCCAAGCATACGGCCATCCTCTGCACTGAAAATCAGCTTCACCATCCCTTCAAGATTTCCATAGGCGTTTGCCTTGCCTGATGCGGCAAAGGATGCCCGTCCGATCGAAACGGCAAGTCCCTGAAGAAGAGCCTGCTCCTCTGAGAGACCAATGCTGGCAATTGAGGGTTCAGCATACACACAGCGGGGAATAAGGCTGTCGTGAAGCGGAACGCTCTCTTCACCCAGTATCGCCCTCAGGGCAATCTCCGCCTCGAGAGCGGCCTTGTGGGCAAGAAGCATGCCGCCCCGCACATCTCCAATGGCATAGATGTTGGGAACCGCGGTCCTGCATGAAGCATCAGTCACAACAAAACCCCGTTCAACGACAACCCCTGAGGCCTCAAGGCCAAGGCCTTCTGTATTGCCACCAACCCCCACCGCCACAAGCAGATACTCTGCAGCAACCCTCTCCCCCTCTTTACCCTCAACCGAAAGCGATGCAGAAACCCCATCAGCCTTAACGGCAACATTTTCGAGCTTTGCACCCGTCACCACCCTGATGCCTCCCTTTTCAAGTGAACGGCGAAGCGCTTCGGAAATTTCACCATCTTCCTGGGGAAGCAGTCGGTCCGCCATTTCAACAATGGTCACCTTCACGCCGGCAGTTGCATAAAACCAGGCCAGTTCCACACCGATGGCCCCACCGCCAAGCACAAGCATTGAAGCGGGCAGAGTGGTCAATGCAAGAGCCTCCCGGCTGGTAATCACCCGACGGCCGTCAGGCTCCAGACCCGGAATGCTTCGGCTACGACCTCCTGTGGCTATAATGCTCTGTTTAGCCTTTATCCTTTCCCTCCGGCCTCCTTCACGGACAATATCCACTTCAGTGGAGGAGAGGAACACTGCTTCCCCCTGCAGAAAATCAACACCAGCCTTGCGGAGCATAAAAGCAACCCCCTTCGACATCTTTCCCGCAACGGTTCGGCTGCGTTTGACTGCGGCGGCAAGATCAAAGGAGAGATCAGGCGCAACAACTCCGAAGGAGGCCCCCTTTCTCTGCGAATCAAATATCTCCGCGCTTCTGAGTAATGCCTTTGTGGGAATACAGCCCCAGTTCACGCATACGCCGCCGGGAGCGGACTTTTCAATAATGCAGACCTTCAGGCCCGCACGGGCTCCGAGCATGGCAGCCTCACTGCCCCCCGGGCCTGAACCGATAACGGCAAGATCATACTGTATGGCTGAAGATTCACTCATTGCATCCATGGCTGATATATGGCAAGGTTTTAGTATACTTCCGGCTACTTTCACCCAATTCGAGCAGGTAGTCCAAAATGCAAAATCAGCCAGTCAATCCCCAATCAGAAAGCAGTGGGGGTGAGGATCTTGAGCCAAAAAAAATCACACTCCAGGTAAGCAAGGTACAGACCCCGATGCGCATTGACCAGTACCTATCCCGGCAGGTTGAAAATGCCACGAGAAACAAGGTTCAGGAAGCCATTGAAGATGGACGGGTTCTTGTGAACAGCAAAGTGGTCAAATCAAACTACCGCATCAAATCCTGCGACCTTATTGAGATGACCTTCCTCCGGCCACCCGCGCCCGAGCTTGCGCCTGAAAACATCCCCATTGACATTGTCTATGAAGACAGCGATCTGATGGTGATCAACAAAGAGCCGGGAATGGTTGTGCATCCGGCTTTCGGCAACTGGACAGGAACTCTTGCCAATGCAATTCTCCACCATATAGGAGAGGGTGCCGGCTCGCTTGATGAAAGCGAACTGCGGCCGGGGATTGTCCACAGGCTCGACAAAGACACTTCCGGCCTCATCATCATAGCCAAAAACCCGACAGCACTGCACCGCCTGGCGAAGCAGTTTGCCGACCGCAAAGTGGTGAAAATCTACAAGGCGCTGGTATGGGGAGTTCCCGCCACCCCAGTGGGGACGATACGGACCAATATCGGCCGTTCCAGAAAAGACAGAAAGGTGATGGCCAACTTCCCCTATGAAGGAGAGGAAGGCAAAACAGCCATAACCGACTACCGCCTTGAAGAAGACCTGCACTGGTTTTCCCTGCTCTCTCTCACCCTGCATACCGGCCGCACGCACCAGATCAGAGCCCATCTGCAGCACCTTGGCCACCAGATTCTGGGAGACGCAACCTATGGCGGCGCCTCAATACGAACTCTTGATTTCCCCAAAAGCGAAAGCTTCGTCAGAAACCTTCTTGACCTTCTCCCCCGCCAGGC
>JABMPC010000056.1 GCA_013203905.1 Chlorobium sp.
ATCAAGGACCGTCAGGACTCCACCATACGCAACTGCTGAGACAGAGCAGGAACTGAAAGCAGAAAACCCTCCATCTGGAGGGTTTTCTGCTTTAGCGTGTAGACTGCCATACTTACTTGACGGGAATTTCAACACCCCGCTTCGGCTCAACCTCCTTTTTAGGAACGACGATTTTGAGCACTCCGTTGTCGTAACTCGCATCAATGTGCTCCGAATCAACATTGTCGCCAACAGTAAAACTTCTACTGAGGCTTCCCCATGAACGCTCAATGCGGTGATATCCTTTTTTCTTCTCCTCCTCACTGTGCTCCCGCTCTGCACAGATGGAGAGCACATCATCCTCCATAGTCACCGACACATCATCCTTTTTCATTCCCGGCATGTCAGCTTCAATGAAAATCGCCTTTTCATCTTCACTGATGTCTACCTTGAAGGCCGGAGTCATCATTGATGTGAAAAACGGCGACACCTTGTCGGTAAACACATCTTCAAACATCTTCATAGGGTCCCTTCCATACAGCTTCAGTGCCATGATAGCATCTCCTTTTCTGTGGCCAAGCTCTTGGCCATTCACCAAAAAAGGGGGAAGTAATGGAACACGGGAAGGGGGGAAAAAATTCCGGGAGAAACGCTGGTACCTTTTCCCTCCCTGATTTTTTCACCCCGCTTTCAGTTGCGTACCGAACCCCAGCCTGTCGGCAATATTTGCCTCGGAGTCCACAACAGGACGGATCAGAGGAGAGGCCGCTGTCATCAGCGTCGTCACACCCGGACCATGACCCGCCTCAAGGCAGTTGCTGTGCACCACAATACCGATGCTGACCGCTCCCTTCCGGTAAGCCCTTCCATAGCGGTTGTCGTGATCCATGAGAACCACAAAGTCGCCCAGCCTGATTCTATCAAGTCCGAACCGCTCAACCGTTTCCGGATCGCTCGTCATGATATCGTAATCACCCTTCGCCACATGCGCCGAACCGATACCGGAGCCCATGCATACCGGCGGCACCATGGTGGTGACGGGAACCTCAAGCACACCGTCCTCAGCCTCCCTGATTTTCATGGCATGCAGCAGCCGGGGGTCGAGGTTGAACAAGGCGATTTCCGGATAATCCACAAGTTTCAGCCCCTGGCCACGCCCCCTGATGATGATGGTGTCGCTGTAGAGCAGCTTCTCCTTGACATCACGGGAAAAATCAACAATCACATGCTCGGAACCACCATGGTGGCCAAGTACCGTTCCTTCCGCACCTTTCGCATCACCGGTCATGACGGTGGCGCGGTTGCCGGCGCAGGAATACATCTGCAACCCCACATTGGGATGCTCAAAGGGCTTCAGGGTGTCGGCAGTACAGCTCACTCCGGGCTCAATATGGTCGCCCTCCCATCCGAATGCCCCGTCACCGGCCTGGATGTTCAGGGTAATGCCTCCTATCGAGGGAAGAAGAAACGGGACGCCCTGATGGTCGACTTCCCAGTTTCCTCTTGTCCGCGGCTGTCCCGGCTGGCACTGGAGGAGAAATTCCACCAGTCTCTCTTCATTTGTTCCGATCATGCAGTTTCTCTTATCTGGTTACTGAAATTAAGCCCATTCCAACAATTGCGTCACCATAGGGGTTTCTATCAACATAAAAAAGTGGTATCTTAAAAAAACCCCTTGTAATACTCGGCCCCCATCTTTCCGCCGATATACTTATTGACACATAATGGAAAAACTACAGGCCTTTGTCAGGCATTTCGCCCGTCTGGCAGCACAATATAAAGAAAAGATATCCCCGTCACTCTGGCTGTCGCTCCTTACTGGAAGCGCTGTCCTCATCTTTTTCTCCCTCTCCCTCCTCATACCTTATTCCGGTCACTATAGCGATGAACTCGGCGTCACAAGCGACAGCCAGACCGTCACCATTGAAGAAACCCCGCAAGAAAAAGCCCCCGTCATCACCAAGGGAACTGTCAGAAATGGCCAATCCGTCTACAGCATTCTCCAGAGCGAAGGTCTTTCACCGCAGCAAATCCACCAGATAACCGGACAGCTGAAGGGAGCGTTCAGCATCCGCTCGTTCCGACCCGGTAAAATTTATGAAACGGAAAAAACCAGAGACGGCTCCCTCATACGCTTCTCATACTTTCAGGACCGCGCAACAACAATTACCGTACAGCGGGACATAGAAGAAGGCCCGTTCAGCGTCAACAAAGATATCAGAGACTATGAAACGCGCACCGTCTCTCTTGAGGGAACGGTAGAGCACAGCCTTGCCCGCTCACTGCAGGCAAAAGGCCGGAGGGGACTGCTTCCCGGCATGCAAAAACTGCTTGGTACAAGGGTTGATTTCCGTCGTGATATCTCTCCCGGTACACAATATCAGGCATTGTTTGAAGAAAAATGGCTGGGTGACGACTTTATCAGCACCGGAACCATTCTGGCAGCTAAAATCACTTTGTCTGGCAGAACCTACCGGGCCTATCGCTACACCGATGCAAAAGGGATTGAGGGATATTACGATGAAAAAGGCCGTTCGGTTGAAAGGATCTCCCGTTTTGCCAAACCCTGCAATTACAGAAGAGTCTCAAGCCGATTTGGCTACAGAACACATCCCATTTTCAGGACAAGGCATTTTCACGGAGGGGTTGATCTTGCGGCACCAAGCGGGACACCGGTTAAAGCCACTGCCAATGGAAGAGTTATCTTCAAGGGGCGCAAAGGCGGAGCCGGCAACATGGTCACTATAGCCCATGCAGGAGGAGACCACTCGCAGTATCTTCACCTGAGCCGCTTTGCAGTCGCAACGCGCCAGGGCGCCAGAGTGAAGCAGGGTCAGGTCATCGGCTTTGTCGGCTCCACAGGCAACTCAACCGGGCCACATCTTGATTTCCGGATCATCCATAGGGGAAAACACATCAACCCGCTCACCGCTTTAGGAACAACTTCATCCAGAACCATTGCCCGCAAGGAAATGGTCAACTTTCATGCTGAAGTCAGCCTCATGAAAGCAAAACTTGACGACAAAAACACCTTCGTTGCCGGCTCTGAAAATCAGAATGGCGGAACGCTCCTGTAGGGAGGAGGCTCAGTCGGGGTCAACACGACCACGAAGCATTTTTTTCCGGCTCTGCCGGCCCTTCTTCTCAAGCCGTTTCACACCGGCGCTTCGCTTTGGCTTGGTCGGCCGCCTTACTGCCGGCTCAACAGCTGCCCCATCAACAAGCGCCTGAAGGCGCAGGAAGGCATCTTCGCGATTCTTCTCCTGTGATCGGAAACGCTGCGCCCTGATACCAAGCACTCCCCCTTTCGATATTCTGCGATCACGGGTAGCCAGAAGCCGTTGCTTGAGTGCGTCCGGAAGCGACGATGCCCCAATATCAAACGAGAGATATACAGCAGTCTCCACCTTGTTGACATTCTGACCGCCCGCACCCGATGAGCGCATAAAGCTGAGAACCACATCATCGGCAGAGACTTCTATCTTTCTTTCCGACGCGCTGTTCATCACCAGATGGTTGTATGGAAGGGAATGCACCCGCCTTTTCAGGCCGCAGTGTCCTCATCAGATACCAGAACGAACCGCCACATGAAGACAGCCTAACTGATAGCCGGCACAAAGCTCACGCAGGGCAACGGCCTCGGCCATCGCCTCTTGTGATTATTGCTGTAAGGGGGAACTGGTGCTGCTAAAGAAGGTATTTCAGAGAGGAGTGACATTTCCTGCCTGAAGCCCCTTATCACCCTGAGAAACCTCCATGGTGACCTTCTGCCCTTCTACCAGGGTTTTTCGCCCGGAACCATTGATTGCACTGTAATGCACAAATACATCTTTACCCTCGCTCTGCTGGATAAAGCCGTATCCCTTTTCCTCGTTAAACCACTTGACGGTTCCTTCAACCTGATTTTCCATTATGTCCTCTTATTATGTTTTCCGGGAGATCCGGCATTGCCTGAGGGCGCACTTTATTTACACCCTCATACATAATGTACTCACTCTCCAGTGAATCCAAAAGCGGGATTTGCAGTTTGCACTGCTTTTTAAAGCAAAAAATGCAAAAAAACAGCCGCAGGAAGAGTCCGGGGACTGAAACGAGACTGCTCAGGGAGTCGTCGTGACTCCCCAGATCTTGATTTTCCGGTCGTCGCTGCCGCTGACAATCATCTTTCCGTCAGGCGAAATATCCACAGACTGCACCTCAAGCACATGGCCCCGGTAGGTATGGAGCAGTTTGGCTGTGGCTGTATCCCAGAGCCTCACCGACTCATCATTGGCCACACTGGCAACCATAGTTCCATCAGGGCTGTAACAGAGTCCGCGAACAGCATCTTCGTGAGCCTCAAGCACATGCACCACACTGCCGGTGGTTGCATCAAGAATCCTCACTTTTGCGTCACGCCCACCCAGAGCTATAAAACGGTCATCAGGGCTGAAAGCTACCGTATGCGAAAGCTTGTCACCTGTCACATAATTTGCAATATTTTTTCCTGTTGCTGCCTCCCACACTTTGATAACCGGCTCTTCACCGCAGCTGACGATTTTCGTACCGTCGTGGCTGAAGGCAAGGCACTCGATATATGATTTGTGTCCATTGAACAACGCCTTCTGTGTGCCGCTTTCTACATCCCAGAGGCGTATGGTCGTATCCCGTGAGCAGCTGGCCACTGTAGTGCTGTCGGGGCTGAAAGAGACCATGCGAACCGCGGTATCGTGCCCTTTGCACACATGGCTGCAGGTACCGGTGGCGGCGTCCCATATCCTGACGGTGCTGTCGGTGCTTCCGCTGGCAATCCATCGTCCGTCACGGCTGTAATCAATGCACTCTACCCAGGTTTCATGACCCTTCATGGTATGAATGACTGCTCCTGTGGCAACATCCCACAGCATGACCAGCTCATCGAACCCGCCGCTGGCTATTTTTGTGCCATCCGCACTGAAACGCACTCCGAGCACCCTGTCAAGATGTCCCTCAAGGGTTGCCTTGAGATTCTCATCTTCCTTGACCTTGGGAAAGACCAGTTCCTCTTCTTTTTTTCCAAACATTTTTGACAGAAAACCCATGGTGCGTTCATTTAATTATTGCGTGCACACAAAGGCGCAACTCCTCGCGAGTCTGCCCGTGCACAAAAATACCTGTAGAATTTAAAAAAAATTATCCCCTTCACCCAAATACCCGCCAATCACGAAAATTTATATCGGCGCCCTTTCCATTCAGCACCGCCACTCCACGCCATGATACGAAACGAATTCAGGGCTATGGCGACAAGCACCAGCCTTGCGAGCGGATCAAGAAGCGCAAAAGCGGCCGACTGCCGGAACCGGAACGCTATCAGCACACGACAGAACATCACGAGAGCAATCTGAAGGAGAGGCAGCTGAAACTCTGCCAGCCCGAATGAGCCTGACGCCATGGAAGAAAGCACAACTATCCAAGGTGCAACAAAGAGCATCAGGGTGAAGACAATCATAGCGACGAGACCCGGTATACTGTAGCTCAGGCCGGCAAAAAGATTTTTGGAAAACCCATTCCACACCTCCCGGAAGTTCCGATACATCCTGCAGCTAACCGTGTCGGTTCCATTGAACGCCGCAACAAGACCGCCCAATGACTTCACCTTCATACAGAGCCACACATCCTCAACAAGGTTTCTGCGCACTGCCTCATGTCCACCTATGCGGGTATAGAAATCGCGGCGAAAAAGAATGAACTGACCGTTGGCAAAACAGAGCGATGGCCGCCGACTGCTCTTGACAAGCCGAATTGGCAACAAGGAGACAAGAACGACATAGACCATTGGCACAACAACCTTTTCCCAGAACGAACCAAGTTCCTGAAAGGGCGTTAATGAAAGCATGTCGGCCCCTGATTCCTGAATTCCTGCCACCGAGCGGGCAATTGAGTCGGGTTCATGCGCCGTATCGGCATCGGTAAACAGAAACATATCGCCACGGGCATGGCGTGCAAGCTGAAAACAGGCCCAGCTCTTTCCGTGCCATCCGTCCGGAAGCGGCTCACCTGAAAATACCCGTACCCTGCCATCTCCGGCAGCTTCAAGCTGGCGCAGATGGCAGGGTGTCCGGTCGGTTGAGCCGTCATCAAGAACGAGAATTTCAAAATCGTGGTACCGCTGCCCCTGCAGCGAAGCAATACAGCGCACAATGTTCTCCTCTTCGTTGCGCGCTGGAACCATAACCGATACCATCGGCCCGTTATTCTCTCTGCCCTCCAGAACCGGAGGGAGCGGACGAAGTTCAATGAGATTGGAAATCAGTATGGCCCCCAGCACAATAAGAGCACCGAGAACCAGAAGCTGGTAGAATAGAAGCATGGACGGCAAAAAAAGAAAGAAAGCTCCAGAGAGTCCCCGGCTCCCGCGGCCGACCGGGGCAGCGAAAGCTCTGGGGAAATACGGGGAGTCAGTCGATCAGCTTGTTGATGTCGTACTCGAAAATACCCTCAGCACCGGCTTTTTTCAACTCCGGGATAAGCTTGCGGACCTCTTTTTCCTGAACAATGACCTCAAGGGCTACCCACTGGTCATTGGCAAGATGTGAAACCGTCGGCTGGCGAAGTGCAGGAATCATTCCGGTAATAGAGTCCAGAGAGGATTTCGGGGCATTCATCTTCAGCCCCACCTTGCCCTGGGCATTGATTGCCCCCTGCAGCATCAGCGCCATACTCTCAATTTTTTCGCGCTTCCATGGATCGTCCCATGAGCTCTTGTTGGCAATCAGCTTGGTGTTCGACTCAAGAATGGTTTCAACAATGCGAAGCTTGTTTGCCCGGAGTGAAGAACCGGTTTCGGTCACCTCCACAATGGCGTCAGCAAGATCGGGAGGCTTCACCTCCGTAGCACCCCAGCTGAACTCAACCGCAGCTGTAACTCCGTTCGACTCAAGGTACTGCCTGGTGATGTTGACAACCTCAGTGGCAATGTGCTTTCCTTCAAGATCCTTGACTGACTTGACAGGGGAATTTTCCGGAACCGCAAGGACCCAGCGCACCGGGCGCATGGAGGCCTTTGAGTAGACCAGGTCTGCAACCTCAACAACATCGGCTCCTGTCTCGATTATCCAATCCTTTCCGGTCAGACCAACATCAAAAGCCCCAAGTTCGACATAGTGCGCCATCTCCTGAGCCCTTATGAGAATGGCTTCCAGCTCATCATCATCAATTGAGGGAAAATATGACCGGCTCTGGACAGAAAAATGAAACCCGGCATTACCAAAAAGCTCTATTGTTGAATCTTGCAGACTTCCTTTCGGCAGTCCCAATTTCAGCACCCTGCTTGAATTGCTCATTGTCGTCTTGTTTTGCGTTATGACTCTTTCAGTTGAAAAATTCCATCTTCAAATACCCCGTAAGGCGTTCCCCCCTCAATCCATGACCCGAGGTTGACATAGTACGACCCCTTTCGCTTCAACTCCTTCAGGCCGCCCGAATGGTTGTGGCCGCAAAGAAAATAATCAAACTCCTGCTGCCGGGCGAGCGACTCGGCATACTCCAGCAACCGGTCCGTTTCCATCACCCGGTTCCCCGGCTTATGGGTGCGGCTGAGGCGGGAAAGCCATTTCATCAGCCCGACAGCCAGATCCGGATGAAATCCGGTCAACAGGCCGAGATTAAACCGGTTCCTCACAAACCGGGCAAAAAACTTGTAGCCACCATCTCCCTCACCCAAACCATCCCCATGGGCCGCGATGAACCGCCGCCCCTCAAACTCGAATGATAGAGGCCCTTCAAGGGTTCTGACTCCCAGTTCCCGATCAAAAAAAGCCCCGAGATAAAAGTCATGGTTGCCGGGCAGATAGGTCACCCGGACTCCCCGTTGTGCAAGCCCCGAAAGCAGACAGAAAAACTCCGCAAATCCTTTCGGAATCACATGGCGGAACTCCATCCAGTAATCAAACACATCGCCAAGCATGTAAAGGGCATCTCCCTCTCTGAGGGAAGAAAAAAGGCGCCCGAGCCCTTCCAGTTTCCCCCTCTCCTCCCCTTCGTTCTGGAGACCGAGATGAATATCGCTGATGAAATAGATGGCCGCCATCGACGCCTGTTCAGAAGTTCATGTTACAGGAAGCTGGCCGCAGCAATGACGGTTACGGGGATGGCAATATTGTCAACCTCCCTGGGGCTCACCCCTTCAACCACAGTCGCAATCAGAGCAATCAGAATGATTTTGCCGGCGTCAAACGACTCGGGCACAATCAGCTGTACAAAGAAGAGCCCCGCCACTGCAGCTCCCGCGAAAAATGCAAGGCTACCCTCTACCGTCTTGGGACTCATAACCTCATACTTGATTTTTCCAAGGCGCGTCCCTACAATCGGCGCAAGACCGTCGCCCCAGCCAAGAATGGCCATGGCCAGCACACCTTCAAACTGTTTGTAATACAGGGTACCGCAAATCATTGCCACTACGACGAAGTAAAGTGTGCCGCGCAGAAGCTCTTTCCTGTTGCCAGTGCGGGTCATGGTTTTAACCGCCTGGTCGTCCTCGGCGGCAAACAGCCCTTTCTGCACGAGAAGCAGCGCCCAGACGGCAAACACGGCAATATTGAGATACTGCGTCCAGTCGCCGTCAATGAAGAGAGGAAGAAACACAATGACCGAGCCGGCGCAGATATGGGTGATTTTGCGGCTGATGTCGCGCGGAAGACCGCGCCTGGTCACCAGATAATCCATGAGAGGAGGGACGCTGAACACATAGGCAAACGAGAGCAGCGCTGCAAGGGCGTTATGCTGAAGTGTATCCATGGGGCTTGATGAAGAGGAATTGAAAAATTATGCCTGCATGTACTTGATGCCAATCATGCCTGCAATGATCAGGTTATTGACAAGAAAAAGCACATTGTTGGCCACCTGAAATCTCAGAAAGCTGTTGTGTTCATGCACATCGCTCTTTCCAATAGCATTGCCGAAACCGTCATCAACAGCACCCTGCATGAATGAAATGCCCCCTTTGGGGTCCATCAGCAGCTGAGCCTGAATGTACACATTCATTGCTAAGCCAAGAATGACGAGCACCATCGGCACCATGAATCCCCAGGAGAAAGAGAGCCAGGCCAAAACAGCAAAAACTGCATCAATAATGGCGAACGCAACCAGAAATGTGTTTCTGGAGCCGATCATGACGGGCAGTGATTTGAGGCCACCCTCACGGTCACCCTCAACTGACTTGAAATCATTGAGTATGATCAGCGCAACAGTCATAAAAAAGTTCAGGGCTGCAAGCCAGACAATTTCAGGACGAATGTCGCTGAACAGAGCGTTACCCGAAAGAAAGGTGACAAACCCGTACGAAAAACCAACACTGGGGGCGGAGGCGAAAATGTTCTTTTTCAGCTTCAGGGGCGGAGCGGAATAGATGTAAGCAACAAAAAGGGCAGAAAAAATCATGCCTATGATGACCATCCCGCGCAGTCCGCCGGCATCAAGACCAACATAGATACCTATCCCCATGGCAAGAAGCAGCACGACAATGCAGTTCATGAGCGCCTCTTTCTTGGTCAGCCGTCCCGAAGGAATCGGCCGGGTCGGCTCATTGACCATGTCAAGCTCAAGGTCGAAATAATCATTGACTGACTGGCTGAAACCGGTACCGAGCGGACCGTACATCAGAAAAACAGCCAGCAGGATGAGGAAATCGTGAGGAGTCGCCTGCATTGAACCCGAAGCCATGGCGCCGCATGCAAGACCGGGAAACACGCTGATCCAGGTAACAGGATCAAGCAGTTCAAGATGTGCCTTGAGTTTGTTGACGAATCCGGAGGCGGGAGATGTGGCCATGAGGTACTGCACTCCTAAAGCCTTAAAGGGGCTGTTACATTAAAAAAACTTATTCAATAATGTAAGCAAATACCCCTCAAGATTAAAACGCAGGCAGCACCCCTTTATTGACTCCGGTAAGTGTTGCCGACGAGGCTTTCAAAACCTGAACCCTGACCATGTCACCCGGACGGGCCTCCCCCCGGTCAAAGACAACGGCGCGGTTGGTTTCCGTCCTCCCCATCAACTGCTCCGGGGAACGGCGGCTTTCCGATTCGGCAAGCACTTCCACCACCGAACCCACTGAGTTCTGCAGGCATTCAGCGGAAATGAGCAGCTGAAGATCAATGATCTCCTGAAGCCTCCGCTTCTTCACTGCAAGCGGCACCGTATCTTCAAGAGTTTTCCATGCCGCAGTTCCAGAGCGCGGAGAGTAATAGAACATGAAGGCCGTGTCATAACGGACCTTGCGCAAAAGAGTGAGGGTTGCCTCATGGTCCTCATCCTCCTCACCACAGAAACCCGCAATGATGTCGGTTGTCAGAGAGACCCCCGGAATGCGACTTCGAAGAAGGGCAACTGTTTCAAGGTACTCATCAATGCCGTGACCACGATTCATCCGCTCAAGAACCCTTGTAGAACCTGACTGGACCGGTAGATGAACATGGCTGCAGATGTTCGGGCTTTCGGCTATGGCGTCAACCAGATCGGGGGAAATATCTTTGGGGTGTGAAGTGGTAAAGCGTATACGGCAGCCGGGGGCTTCCAGGCTGACGGCGCGAAGCAGCGAAGCAAAATCCTTCCCTCCCTCCAAGTCGGCATAGGAGTTCACATTCTGGCCGAGCAGGGTAATTTCACGATACCCCCCCGCCACAATCCGGCGAACTTCATCCATAACTGCAGAAAAAGGCTGGCTTCGCTCACGGCCGCGCGTAAAAGGAACGACGCAGAATGCGCACATGTTGTTGCATCCCCGCATAACCGGCACAAAAGCACCCACCCCGACCTCGCCAAAAGGCTCTATGCCCCCATATGTTTCTTCAATCCTGAAATCAAGCGCTGCGGGCCGTTTTCCCTCCACCGCATCGCGTATCAGCAGAGGCAGGTTCCGATAGGTATCAGGGCCTGCAAGAAAATCAACTACCGGAAACATCTCCAGCATCTCTCTTTTAAGGTGCTGCGGCACACAACCCGCAACACCCACAAGAAGTGATCTGTTCCGCCTTTTTGCCCCCCGAAGAAACTGCAGATGGTGGGATATCCGCTCGACGGCATTCTCCCTGACTGCGCAGGTATTGAGAATCACGATGTCCGCCTGCTCCTCGCTGCCGGCAACGACATATCCCCCGTCCATGAGAATGGCGGTGATGATTGAGGAGTCCGCCTGATTCATCTGGCAGCCGAAGGTGTGGATATAAAACGACCGTCCCGTCTCACTCTTCATACTATGGCCTCAAGCCCCGAAATGGAGATGCTTGAACTTGTCGAGCAGGCTTTCAGCCTCATCTTTGCACTGGCCGCATACCGTTCCGAGCTTCGTCCTTTCCTGAAGCTCGAAATAGGTTCTCGCCCCTTCAAGCACAGCCTCTTCAATGTCGTGGTCGGTAATGTTCATGCACTGACAAACAATTTTGGCCTTCTCCTCCATCACCTTGTCTTCCATCCCATTGCGCACATAGTAGTTGTTAATGGCCGCACGAAGCGCCTTGTCACCCAGCACCGAGCAGTGAATCTTGTTCTCAGGAAGACCACCGAGCTCTTTGGCGACATCCTTGGGCGACACATTGAAGGCCTGCTCAAGCGTCATCCCCTTCACCATCTCCGAGAGAATGGAGGTGCTGGCAATCGCGCTGGCGCATCCATAGGTTTTCCATTGGCAGTCTGTAATGACCTGCCTCTCCCCATCAACCTTTATAACCACCATCATCTGGTCGCCGCACTGCAGGTTGCCCTCCATGCCCACGCCATCAAACGCATCGGTATCCTCGCCCTGCATGATGTTCTTCGGGTTCATGAAATGCTCTTTCAGTGTCTCGCTGTATGCCCATTCACCTGCTTGCAGCATGTGCTCCTCCTTTTATGTATGCCGTTGACATGTTTCTGATTCTTGAAATGATTCCCGGCAGAACATCCAGAAGATATTCCACCTCTTTCATGGTAGTCTCCCGGCCCATGCTGATTCTGATTGAACCGTGCGCCCTCTCCGCATCCGACCCCGTGGCAAGAAGTACATGTGAAGGGTCAAGTGAGCCCGACGCGCATGCCGAACCGGTTGAAACGGCTATCCCCTCAAGATCCAGATAGAGAAGGATGGACTCACCCTCCGCACCGGGAAAAGAAACATTGAGGGTACCGGCAAGGGACTCGGTGGGATGTCCGTTGAAATAAATATCGTCAATCCGTTCTTCAATACCTTTGCGCAGCACCGCTTTCATCTTCAGAAGCCGAGCCTCCTCGTCGTGCATTTCAAGCGCACGCATCTCCACAGCCCGTGCCATGCCGAGAATGCCGAGGGTATTTTCAGTTCCGGCCCGCCGACCCTTCTCCTGGTGACCGCCGCGAATCAGAGGACAATAGGGAATCCCCTTCTTGACGAAGAGAGCGCCAACCCCTTTGGGTCCGTAAATCTTGTGAGCCGACATTGTCAGAAAATCAACGCCCAGCTCCCCTACATCAACCGGAATCTTGCCGACCGCCTGCACCGCATCGGTATGCATGTATGCTCCGCTCTCATGAACCATTTCAGTGATTGCCCGAATATCCTGCACGGTGCCGATTTCATTATTGGCCATCATCACCGACACCAGCCCAACATGATCTCCCAGCATCCCTTTCAGCTGATCGAGATCTATCCGGCCGTACTGGTCAACATCGAGATACTCAACATTGACCCCTCGATGCATCAGGCACTCAGAAGTTTCCAGAACGCATGGGTGCTCTATTTTCGTGGTGATGATGGAATTGCGCATGGAGGTACCGGGAATGCACTGGCTGGAAGCACAGACAAAAAGCGAAAGAACCGTATTGTTCGCCTCCGAGCCGCTTCCCACAAACACCACCTCCTGGTCGTCAGCCCCTATGAACCCGGCAACCTTATGCCGTGCATCCTCAACATTAGCCCGGGCCTCCCGGCCCCAGGAATGCATACTGGACGGGTTGCCAAACATATCCATCGCCGCCGCCATCTCTTTCTTCACCTCCGGGTGAAGAGGCGTTGTGGCATTATTGTCTAAATATACCTTCATGGCATTTCAATCATACTTTATTAAAAAAACCTTTTCAGTCCTCCTCAAACAGCCAGGTGGACAGATACCGCTCTCCGCTGTCGGGAAGCAACACAACCACTGTTTTTCCTTCCATGCCCTCCCTACGGGCAACATCAAGCCCTGCCTTCAGGGCCGCTCCTGAAGAAATCCCAACAAGAATCCCCTCCTTAAGGGCAAGCTGTCGGGCGGCTTCCCCTGCATCCTCATCCTTCACCCTCACAACCTCGTCAAAAACATCTCTGTTCAGGACCGGTGGCACAAACCCCGCTCCAATGCCCTGAATTTTATGGGGGCCCGGCTGCCCGCCAGACAGCACCGGCGAATCCTCCGGCTCCACTGCCACAATCCTCACTCCCGGGCATTTCTCCTTCAGCACCTCTCCAACGCCCGTTATTGAGCCTCCGGTTCCAACTCCCGCCACAAACACATCAATAGCACCCCCCGTATCAGCAAGAAGCTCTACCGCAGTCGTCCGGCGATGCGCCTCCGGGTTGGCAGGATTACTGAACTGCTGCAGCATGAGACTTCCGGGAATTTCTTCGAGCAGCCTTTCAGCCTCTCCGATGGCTCCCTTCATCCCACCCGAACCGGGAGTCAGCACCAGCTGAGCACCAAAAATCCGCATCAGTCGCCGTCTCTCCACACTCATACTGTCGGGCATCACCAGCATCAGCCGAATGCCCTTAGCCGCACAGGCGAATGCCAGTCCCACTCCGGTATTTCCGCTTGTCGGCTCTACAAGAGTCGTTTCAGGACCTATCCTTCCTGAGCGCTCAGCATCTTCAATCATCGATACCGCTATACGATCCTTCACGCTCGACATAGGGTTGAAGGACTCAAGCTTCACCAGCACCTCGGCCCTGCACCCTGCGCTCATCCGACTCAGGCGTACAAGGGGTGTACGGCCTATTGTTTCAGTAATGCTGTCAAAGAGGGTTCTCATAGGCATTGGCCTCCGTACCGGTTTTGAAAAATGGATAATACCCAATAAACTGCTTTCATCACAACACCGAAGGCTTTTAAGGGAAGAACAGCACAGGAGGGCATGACAATTGTGAACTCCAGAAACAACAGAACAAGTCGCCCCTCTTTATTTATTGCGCTATTGCGCACTTCGCTCGCGACACTCAAGAGAAAGACCATTACAATAACCAATTACAAAAGGAGAACAATAAATTCCCCTAAAACATGACCTTTTTAATCTTGTTTTAGAAAAAAAAAGATGCGGCTCTTCTGCCGCGTGACCAAATGGTTCTGGCGAATAAGCCACAAGTGAGCCTCATATCTTTTGTGAATGGAGGGGCTCACGGCTCTCCTGTTGTTCTACCGCCTCAGCTACCGAACCGGCTGAAGCAGTTGAATCAGCAACAACAGCTGAAGAGAGCCTCTCCTCACCACCGCCTGAAGAGAGGGAAAGAGCTCCGGCAACAAGAACAAAAATTGCGGCAAGCGCTGTGAGAACAACAACAACGCTCTTTTTCCGGAATCCCTGAAGAAAACCGTAGAGCCAACTGTTCCGGAACACACCAGGGAGAGACAATGACTGGAGATAATCGGTAAGACCGGTCTCTTTCACCCCGATGAGAACCCCCAGCTCCCGGCGGCAGACATCGAGTCTCTCGGCATCACCAACGCCCATCTCCCGTGCATATTCTTTTATATATGCATAGACATATGCACACGAAAGAAAAGAAAAATTTCCTTCCTCAATATTGGAGAGGTGATTCTCCTGAATTTTCAGCAGGTTGCTGACATCCTGAATCGACATGCTCCGAGCGGTTCTGGCCGCCCTGAGTTCCGCGACTATACTCGCCAGTGCTGATTCTGGTGTTTGGGGGGTTGACATAACCACACATCCCGGTTGCTACTACGATGGGAGAAAGCGTTACAATCCTTTACGATTAAAATACAAAAAAAATAAAAAAACCCTTTTTTTTATGGTCGTTTATTCCCCCTCACTCTCTTTATTCTGTAAACAAAAACTCACATCCGCTGTATCAGAAAAAGTGGGCTAACCGCAATCAGTCTGTTCCATAAGAGGAGAGATACAACCATTTCGATTCCCCATCTTCTCTGAGTTTCTGCAACGCCAATGTGCCTGAAACTGTGCTGCGCATTTCCTCCCCTATCTCATCGCGCAACTGTTCCTGCTCTTCTTTGGTGAAGCTCTTCCAGACAAGAAAAACCCTGTCATGCGGATAAAAAAGTTTGTGGCGAATCGGCCCGTCATCGTCCTGCGCAGCGTAAAAAACAATGCGCGATGGTCCGGGAGGAAGCACCGCAGCGGTCTGCATAATCACGAACTCCTTGAATGAATGAAGGTAGGAAAACCGGTGTGTCTTGATCCGGTCGTCATCCTGAAACTGCAGATGAAAGGGAATCGGATCGTCAGCCACAACCACGAGACGGCTGTAAGGCTGAACAGCCGCCAGAAGCGGCCGGAACAGTGCGCGCTCAAACCACTCCCGTTCCCCACCCTTGAGGGGAGCAAGTCCCGGCCCATCAGCCAACTCCCGCCTGATTCCTGCCACCGCAATGCCGGGAGTATGCAGCGAATCAAATGCAGCAACGCTTCCGACAATCTGAAGATGATGCTTTCCAACCACCATCACTGCAGCAAGACTGTCGGAAAAAACGGGACGCACAATCGCCTGATCCTCGCCAAGAGTCTCCTGCACGGTTCGGAGAGTCACCGGATTGAGCGCCAGGGCTGATGCTATCGCCGGCTCAAGAACCCTCACAGAGGGAAGCAGCTCAAACAGCCTGCCCCGCTTCATATTGAGAGCCTGATCAGTCGCCCGGATCTTCTCAAGTCCTGCCGCCCTGTCCACCATATCTGCCTTGCGCTGCAAGAGACCTGAAATTTCAACAAGCAACCTGCGGACCTCTGCCTCAACCTCCGGTGCATTCCCGCCACCAATCATGAACCCCTCACCGCCCCGAATGAGTGAACGGCTGAGGCGCATCATCCCCATCCGTTGAGCCGCATCAAAGAGCTCGAAAATTCTCGGATTCTTCAAAAGAAAACCATTGAGCTGAAGCGCCGCACGGTTCTCCCGGGCAAGCATGGCGGGCGAGGGATAGGGAGGGGCGCTCTGCCATGCCGCCGCAAACCCCTCCTCCAGCGCGCTGATGCGCTCATTGTCGGTAAGAGCGCCGGCCTCCGAGAGCATAAACAGCGCCAAAGCCCGTGCATACAACATACCATGCTGCTCAAAATAGGCTGCGGCCTCTCGGAAGGGCTCCTCTTTTCGGACTATCACCGCATTTGACTCCAGACGCAGCACCTGATACAGCAATCTCTCTTTCGACCCCTCTGCAAGACTGAGGGCTCTGAACAGCAGAAAACTTGCATTCCGCTGATGTCGTTCAAGAAGCTGAAGACTTAAGGCTGCTGCACGAAGGGCGCGGGCGCGCACTGCCGGCTCCCCCTTCATCCTGAGCACGCGCCCCGACTCCGCAACTATTTTCTGAGCCACCGTTTCCGCATCCTCACCAACAGCATCCGGGTCCGTCAGCCTGCATCGTAAAAGGCCTGCCCACGCCCCAATGCGCACCGGAGACGGATTTCGCCACAGAGTCATCGGGCGGTAGAGGGCCTCCGCACCTTTCGCATCACCAGCCTGAAGCCGCAATGCGGCGAGCCGCATCTGTACCGCGGAATCTGGATTGCGCACTCCCCGAAGAGCATCAGCCGCTTCGGCGAACCGACCCAGCTCCCCCAGCCACTCCGCCTTGTCCACAAGAATTGCCGTGCGCACAGAGTCCGGCACACTCCCCTCCCCAAGCCCCTCAAGAACCCCGGTTGTTGCCAGAGCCGCATCATACGACCCCGTCAGCCCCTCCAGTCCGCGTTTGGCAACAAGAGCAAGCAGTGCCCCCTGGGAAGGGGGGGCAAGAGATTCAAGCGCCAGCCCACGCTCATACAGCTCAATGGCCTTGGCATACTGGCCGCTGCTACCGAGTTCGGAAGCCTTGGTGTAGATTTCTGAAGGGGTCTCCCCCGAATTCTCTTTGGAAGTGCATCCGGCAAAAAGCAGAAACATTCCCAGTACAGCCATTCCCGGCCTCAAAGGCAGGCAATGAAAATTCATGGCATTGTTGCGATAAAAGGATTGTCAGAGGTGATTATGACTATAATAATATACAACACAACGCCGCCCGCCAAACAGCTCCAGAAAACAACAGAGAACGCCCGAAAAAAATTCACCCAGCCCTTCTAACCCCGCATGCACCCGAATCTCCTCCTCATGTTCACGAAGATGGCTATATTCCAACACAAGACGCCGACTCTTCAACTCAATGAAAACAATGGACTCCTACCTGCTTGAAGGCTGTATTCTTTTCTCGCTGATTGCCGCCAACGGTTTTTTCTCAATGGCTGAATTTGCCATTATCTCATCCCGGGCAAGCCGCCTGCACGAGCTCCGTGACGCAGGCCATGAATCGGCCGACATAGCCCTGAAGCTACTTGAAAATCCGGGGAAATTTCTCTCGGCCATTCAGGTTGGCATAACACTCATCAGCACCCTTGCCGGTGCCTTCAGCGGCATGGCGTTTTCCGCACCGATCAGTGGCCTGCTGGCGGCAGTTCCGCTGCTTGCCCCCTACAGCACACAGCTCGCACTGGCGGCAGTGGTCGTCACCGTTACCTTTGTGACGCTGGTTGCGGGTGAACTGGCGCCAAAAAAAATAGCTCTGCAGCACCCCGAAAAAATAACTCTGAAAATAGCCGCATCAATTGATCTGCTCTGTCGGTTGAGCGCTCCTGTAGTCAGCCTTATCAACGGCTCTACCGACATGCTGCTCCGCATGCTTGGTGTCAAAATCGGTGAAAAGCCTCAGGTAAGCGATGAAGAGGTGATGCTCATGATACGGCAGGGGGCGAAAAAAGGGGTTTTCGAGTCGGTTGAATACGACATGGTCGCACGGATATTCCGTCTGAGCGACAAGCAGGCAAGCGCAATGATGACCCCGCGGAGTGAAACCGACTGGCTCGACCTTGACAACAGCGACGAGGAACTCAATACAGTCATTCTGGCAAGCGGCCGCTCACGCTTCCCGGTTGGCGAAAAAAACCTCGATAACCTTCTGGGCATTGTCCGCTCTGTTGACCTGGTCAGTTTTCAGCTCACAGGCAAGGGTGGGCTCCGGGATGCCATCCGCGCCTCAATGAAAACCCCGCTCTTTGTACCCGAATCGGTCCCGGCATTTCATGTTCTGGAGCTGTTCAAAAAAAATCGGGCCCACCTGGCTCTGGTTATCGATGAGCACGGATCCATACAGGGTACCATTACCCTGACCGATGTGCTTGAAAGCATTGTGGGGGATGTGCCAGCCGATGACAGTGAAGAGGATAAACATCGGATTGTGCGTCGCAGTCAGCAAACATGGCTTGTTGACGGCCTTGTGCCCGTTGACGATTTCCTCGGCGCATTCGAGCATGAACCCGACGACTTTTCAGAAGAAAAAGATGCTCCCTACGATACGATGGGCGGCTTCATGATGACCCGTCTCGGGGAGGTCCCTTCAGTCGGCGACTCGCTGCAGTGGCATGGCATCAGTTTCCGGGTCATCAAGATGAACGGACAGAGGGTAGAACGCATTCTTGTAGAGTTCAATGCCGAAGCGGCCGACTCCATAAACCGAAAACAGGGCGACATATGATTGCAGAAGGAACACAGGCTCCCGACTTCACCCTTCCCGATTCAGAGGAACGGATGGTCAGACTCTCCAGCTTCAAGGGAAAAAAAGTGCTGCTTATCTTTTATCCCGGAGACGACACGCCGGTATGCACAGCACAGCTATGCGACTACCGAAACAATGTCACCCAGTTCACCCAACGCGGCATTACCGTTTTGGGCATCAGCGCCGACAGCACTGAGTCGCACAAAACATTTGCAGCGAAAAACCAGCTCCCCTTCACCCTGCTCAGCGACAGCTCCAAAAAAACTGCAGAAGCATACGGAGCACTCGGCTTTCTGGGCATGGCTCAGCGGGCCTATGTGCTCATTGATGAAGAGGGCAAGGTGCTCCTCGCATACAGCGACTTTCTGCCCATCACCTACCAGCCGATGAAGGATCTGCTGTTGAGAATTGACGAGGCATGAGGCAGCCCCCAACTTTTTTTGTATCTTCGCAGGCGATTTTTTTTAGCAAACACTTTAATGTATCTCACTCCAATGGAAAGAACCCTTACCATCCTCAAGCCCGACTGTGTCAAAAAGCAGCTTATCGGAGCCGTCATCAACCAGATTGAACGCGCAGGCTTCCGCGTGGTTGCCATGAAAAAAATCAGACTCACCAAGGAAACCGCCGGCGAGTTCTATGGCGTCCACCGCGAGCGCCCCTTTTTCGGCGAACTGGTTGACTTCATGTCTTCAGGCCCCTGCGTACCGATGATTCTTGAAAAAGAGAACGCCGTGGCAGATTTCCGCACACTCATTGGAGCCACCGATCCGGCTGAAGCCGCTGAAGGCACTGTCCGCAAACTCCACGCAGACAGCAAGGGCGAAAACATCGTCCATGGCTCAGACTCAGCTGAGAACGCTGTCATTGAAGCAGGATTCTTCTTTGCCGCTGAAGAGGTTGTCAGAAACAACTGAGCTATTGAGTGCAGTGAAAGGACAAGAGAAAGGCGGCCAATGGCCGCCTTTCTCTTGTCCTTTCACTGCTGCTTACACTCATCGTTGCTGACTGTTGACCGGCCCTTGATATCACGCAGGGAATCGCTGAAAGCGTCCCCATACATCTCCCAGACCGTCATGAAAAGGGCTGCAATGATTGGGCCGATAATGAAACCGAAAAGCCCGAAGAGACCAATACCGCCAAGCGTTCCAAAAAAAATGAACAGCTCGTGCAATCGGGTGTCGCGACCCACAAGAATCGGGCGAAGAATATTGTCTATCTGGCCAACGACAATGCTGCAGAACAACAGCACACCGAGCGCTTGCGGGTAATGGCCCACGAGAGCAAGGGAGATGGCTGCAGGAACCCAGATCAGAGGCGGACCGAGCACGGGCACAACACTGAGTACCGTCATCATGGTTCCCCAGAACAGAGCGCTTTCAATTCCGGCAATATGGAGCGCCAAACCGGCAAGAGTCCCCTGTACCACACCCACAATCATGGTTCCTTTAATCGTGGCCCGTGTCACGGAAAGAAATTTGTCGAGCAGACGATGCTGGTCAGCATCCGACAGCGGCAGATAGTACAGTATGGTTTCCAGTAGCATCCGGCCGTCGCGCAGGAAAAAAAACACGGTATAGAGAAAAATGAAAAAGAGGAACAGTTCGTTGACGGCTGAATAGGTAAACGAAAAAAGCGTATTGAACACCACTGATCCGGTTTTTGAGGCAACTTCGGTGACTCGCTGCATAATGTCTTCACGATAGATCACCATCTCCGGATAAAAAGGAAGCGCCTTTAATTGCTGGTCGAGAAACGCAGGCTCAATTATCTGTCGTATCCATGGGGCCGCCTGACGGCTGATTTCCACAGCCTGCATAGCCACAATCCCCAGCAGCGCAAGCAGAGGAAGAAAGCCCATAATGAAGATGATCAGCATCGTGATGCCTGCACCGAGGCTTTTACGCCCGCCAACCCTGACAAGCATCCAATTGTAGAGCGGCATGGCAAGTGCCGAAAAAATAGCGGCCAGAAAAATTGCCATGAGGAAATAGCGGATCATGACAAAAAACATGGCGGAGATAAGCAGGACAATAACAAGAAGGATGATCCTGTTTGGCTTAAGAGTGCTCATAGTGCTGTTCATTTCGTTTTCCTGTATCATTCTTCACCATCAATATACTGCTTACAGCCACTCCCCGCGCTCCTCTTCAAGAAGCTGCGAACGGACCATGGCCGCAGCGAACAGTGCCGCTGTTTCAGCCCTGAGAATTGAGCGGCCCAAAGAAAGCGTGCTGAACCCTTTCGCGCGAGCCTCTTCCGCCTCTTCACCAGTGAACCCCCCCTCGCCGCCAATCAAAAAAAGGGTGTTTTTCCCTCTGTAGCGCACTCTTGGCGCCTCCCGACTCTCCTCATAGGGCATCAGCCGATTGTCATATCCCTCAAGCGCCAGCACGCTTCTGAAGGAAAGCGGGCCGATGAGTTCCGGCAGATGAAAACATCGTGACTGACGGGCCGCCGACAAGATGATGTTGTTCCAGCGCTGGAGTTTGCCGGCAAGCTTCTCCCCGGATGGCTGACTGACCGTTCTGTGCGAAATCATCGGAATAATGGCGTCAACGCCAAGCTCAGTCGCCTTTTCAAGAAACATGTCAAACCGTGCGGGAGCCTTGAGCATGGAGAGGGCAACTGTCACTCTGGTGGCTGGACGGGGCACCACACTTCGGCTGAGAACCTCACCCTCCAGCCACCTCTTGGTAAGCGCGACTACTTCAACCTCCGCAACCCTCCCGGTTCCATCGGTAACCCTCAGCCTATCGCCGGTTTTTTTCCTCAGCACCCGTGCAATGTGGTGAAACTCGTCCCCTTCAATACGAAATGAAGCGGTTTCATCGGCAAGGGTTCCCCGGGGGATGTAAAAAAGCTCCATTGTTGATCCTATTCCTTCAGTGCAAGTGCAACCGAGGCAAGCGATATCCGGGCGGCTCCGGCCTCGAGAAGGGCTCCGGACGCGGCTGCCATTGTTGAACCGGTGGTCACCACATCGTCAACAAGCAACACATGCATCCCCCGCACATCTCCCTCAGCCTTGAACGCCCCCTCAAGATTTGCTCTCCTCTCTACCGCAGAAAGCCCTGTCTGCGACCGGGTGAAGTGATTCCTCCGCAGTACACGGGCCAAGATAGGCCTCTCTAATTGTTCGGCAAGCGGCCGGGCAATAACTTCTGACTGGTTATAGGTCCGCTCAATTTTCTTCAGCGGATGAAGCGGCACAGGAACAACACAGTCAATCCCTTCCGCACTTCCGCTCGCCGCCACCAGTTCGCCAAGCTCGCGACCGAACACCCTGCCAAGGGAAAAGAGCCCTCCATACTTCATGGAATGGAGGGCGCTCTGCAGTGGACTTTTCTTGTGGAACAGGTAGCGGCACCACCCCCGTTCAAATGAAAAAGAGGAACCGAAACGAGCGGCTATTGTGCTTCTCAGCATCCCCTCGCCTTCTGTTGAGAGCGCAAAAGGATCGAATTCCGCACGGCAACTTTTGCAGAAACCCGACTCGTCCTCCATGAGAAGCCGGCTGCAGACGGCGCACACATTGGGAAGCAGCAGATGAAGAAGCTGGTCAAACATGGCCTCTTTCCAACCCGGTTCAGGATTCGCTGAAACAGAGAGCTGCGGCACCATGCACACCGGCCCTGTTGCCCAGTGCAGCCGGCACCAGCTGAAGACCCTCATGCATTGAGGGCAGTGTGGAATGGCGCAGCTGGCTGAGAGCGGGCTTGAACAGCAGTTCGCCCGCACCTGAAATTCCACCGCCTATCACAAACTTCCTGATATCCATCAGCGCCGTCACATTTGCCAGACCGGTCCCGAGAATAGCTCCAACCCGCTCCCACACACCAAGGCACACTTCGTCGCCGTTGAGCGCCGCCGTTTCAATATGGCGAGGGGAAAGACGCGATAGATCATTGCCGCAGAACTCCCCCACTGAAGAACCCGATGGACTTGCGGCAATCATCCGGCGGGCAAGATCCACAATCCGCTCCTTACCGATAAGCCCCTCAATGGTGCCGCGAATGCCTGCATGGATACTGCTCCCTTCAAAATCAACAATCATGAACCCTATTTCACCAGCAGTGCCGCTGGGGCCGTGGTAGAGCTGCCGGTCGAGCACAATCCCGCCTCCCACGCCGGTGCCGAGAGTCACCATAAGAAAGTCCCGGAATTCCCGTCCAGCACCGTATACCGCTTCGCCAAGAGCCGCCGCGTTAGCGTCGTTATCGAGAAACACAGGAGCCTTCAGCCCTGCGCCCTCTTCCAGCACTTTCTGAAGTTCATCACGAAGTGCAACCACCTCCCAGCCGGGAAGGTTCGGCGGATAACTGAGGGTTCCCGCCGTGCGGTCGACAGCCCCCGGAACTCCGAGCCCGATGCCGCAAAAATCAGCAGGGTCAAGCGTTACCGAAGCACTCCGGTAGAGGTCACCGGCAATGGAGGAAATCTGGCGGACAATGCCCTTTGGCCCATCCGCTGTATCGGTTGGCGTCACAGAGGTGCTGAGCACACCCGTCTGGCGACCAGCCACAGCAGCCTTCACGGCCGTACCCCCGAGATCAATGCCGATTGCCCATTGGGACATACGCCGTTCCTTGTTAGCTATTAACTGTTAAAAGGTCTGATGAATTTCCGGCCATGCCTGCCAGAATCAAAAAAGTCGAGAATTTCACGAATTTCCGGCTCTTTGGGAAATTCAGTGCGAACCTTTTCAAGAGCATTGCCAAGAAGGAGCCCCGACTGGAAAAGCACCCTGTAGGCATCTTTGATGAGAGTGATGCTTTCGGGAGAAAAACCCCGCCGTTTCAGCCCTATTGCATTCAACCCCTCATAGCGGAACGAAGCGTGACCTCCCGCCATAACAAAGGGTGGAACATCAAGAGCCGCACGGGAAATGCCGCCGACCATAGCATAGCGGCCGATGCGTACAAACTGATGGACACCTGCCAGCCCACCTACAACAGCATAATCGCCAACCTCGCAATGACCGCCGAACTGCACCGAGTTGGCAATCACCACATTGCTGCCGATAACACAGTCGTGACCGGCATGCACATAAGCCATGATCAGATTGTCGGAACCAACAACCGTCTTGCCGCTGGCCATGGTACCGCGGTTCAGGGTAACACACTCCCTGATAACAGTGCGGTCACCAACGAACAACTCTGTCTTCTCGCCGCTGAACTTCAGGTCCTGAGGCTCCGTAGAAAGCACGGCACCGGCATGAATACGGCATCCGCTTCCGATACGGGCTCCGGAAGCTATATGCACATGAGGACCAATAGCGGTACCCTCGCCAATGCTGACATCATTCTCGATGACCGTAAAAGGCCCGACACTCACGCCCTCCGCGAGTTCAGCGCCGCGGTCTATAACCGCACTTGCATGAAGACTGTTTTGCATAGGGGTTCACTCCTTCATTGTTTCAAACTCCTGACGAAGCCGCGGTTCATGAAGTGCCGCACCGAGGCTATCAATAACCCTTCCGGCCTCCTCCATCCGTCCTACCGCCCGGTAAGCCCTGGCTATGGCATAAAACAGCCTCGGATTACGGGCGGGCGTTGTAAGGGAGCCCTGTTTTTCAAGATACGCAATATAGATGGAAGCTCCCTGTTTTTCCCCAAGTCGGGAATAAAGGGCAACAGCAGAACCCGCCAGCTCGGCGTTCAACCCGAAGCGCCCGGGGGGAAGAAGCTGAGTTGCGGTATCAAGAACCTCCAGCGCCAGCTCCCCCCGTTTCAGGGTCCGGTTGCCGCCGGACGGCACCGGCACCGCAATGCTCTTCATGGGCTCATCGGCAAGATCAAGGGCAAGCCGGATAAGCAGTGGTGAATAGTTGGCGGCAAGACGCAGGGATGTCTCTTCAAGAAACACCGCAGGGTCGGCAAGATTCCGGTACTTGTATACCTGCAGCAGATTGGAGGAGAGCTTTACAGGATCAACAAAACTCATCGGGTCGGCGCTTTTCAGCGGCACCACTTTTGAAACCAGACCATCAAGGCGCAGATAGCCTTCAAGCCCCATCATAGCGTTGGGGTCAACCGTCAGGGCAAAATATATTGGCCGATCGGCGAAATTATTCAGCACAATATCGTACACGGCAATGTCCTGCGGCCGGAGGTAGCCCTGGCCTCCATAGATAAGGCCGGGCTTGATTTTCCAGGGTATACTCTCAAGCGGCATAGAAGGAAGGCGGAGCCCGTGCTCCCGTGACTCCCGCTCCAGCAGTCGGGCGGATGGCCGGGAGGGCAGTTCAACCGCAGCTGAATCCATGGGAACATAGGTTATAGCCTCCAGCTCCTCATTGGTAAGGCTGAACAGAACCGGCCGGGCACCCCGGGGCGAGGAATTTTTGAGCTGCTGCAGATACCACCCTGTATTGGCAAGGCTCAAATTCACCACCCTCACATCTGTCCGTATCCCCTCCACCTCCTGCAGGTACCAGAGAGGGAAGGTGTCATTGTCACCATTGGTAAAGAGAATGGCGTCCCGCTCGCAGCTCTGCAGAATGTTCCACCCCCAGTCCCACGAAACAAAGTTCCCTGAACGGTCGTGCGTCCGGTAATTGGCCTGCAGCATACGCCCGTTCACAAGCAGCGCAAGAACCGTCACCGTCAGCACGGAGAGCAGAAGCCGGCCTCTCTTCCCGTGGCTCTTCAGCCACACAGCAAGCTGATACCAGAGGCTTTCAACACCAATGCCTATCCAGAGGGCGAACGCAAAAAAACTGCCCGCATAACTGTAATCGCGCTCTCTGGGCTGCGGCTCCGTCTGGTTCAGATACACCACCAGTGCGGCCCCGGTCAGAATAAAGAGCGCGGTGACAACCAGCCCCATCTTCCACTGCCTCCTGAAATGGGCCACCGCCCCGGCAAAGCCGACAAAAAAAGGAACTCCCCAGAGCACGGACCAGTCGACGCCTGCCCCCTCACGCTGATCACTGCGGCCAATAAACTGCCATCCGAAGTAGCGCAAATACATACGGTCGAGCTGATACGACAGAAAATAGTCCAGATCACTCTTATAGCGACCGTAATAATACTGATGGACAGCTTCAGGCGACCAGCGCCTGGGAAAGAGGGGCATCTCGCCGTACTGTTCACGGTTCAGATAGGAGAAAAAAGCATCAGGCGTTGAAGGATTATTTTCATTGATGGGGGGAGACGCCTGCGCCCTTACATAAATAAGCCCGTATGATCCATATCCGATAACAATCAGCATCACCGACATCAGCACCGTATTGAGCATCGCCATCCGGTGCTTCTGGGTATAATACACCCCATAGACAAGAATGGCGAGAAAGAGGATGAGCCCCCCCCACGACGCCACCTGGAGAAGCGCCGGCAACCCCTTGATGATAAGGGTATATATGAGGAAAAACAGTGTCGAAGAACCCAGAACGAGAACGCTGAATGTTTTAAGGTTCACCTCAAAGCACCGGAAATAATAGACCAGAGCGATTGCAAAAACCGCAAGAAGGCTCAGAAGATGCACTCCTATCGACAGACCTATCATATAGGCGGAAAGCAGAAGCCACCGTTCATGACCCTTTTCAGGATACTCCTCATGCCAGCGAAGGATAAGCCAGACCACCATGGCAGTAAACAATGAGGAGAGTGCATAGACCTCCGTCTCAACAGCATTGAACCAGAAACTATCAGAAAAAGCAAGCGCAAGGGCGCCGATGACGGCGCCACCGAAAGCAGAGACCTTCTCAGCCCCGTCCCAGTCATTCTGGGGGGTCGTGCGATACAGAGCAATCAGGCGGACAATGATCAGATAGGTCAGCATGACGGTGCCGGCACTTGCCAGCGTGCTGATAAGGTTTACCCTGGCCCCGATGTCCACCGGCACAGGCAGCATGGAGAAGAGGCGCCCGAGAAGCAGAAACAGCGGTGCTCCGGGAGGATGGGGAACCCCGAGCGTCCGGGCCGTTGCAATGAACTCCCCGCAGTCCCAGAAGGAAAAGGTGGGAGCCATGGTGGCCAGATAGAGCAGTTCCGCACCCAGAAAAAGCAGAGCGGCTATGGAACGGTTGAGAACCCGGTTAGTCATGAACAGGATTGTATGGTGGTGGTCACGGAATCAACTCGGCCGCTATGAGATCGGCAAACAGAAAACCGTCGTCCGTAAGGTACAGGACATCGTTCTTCAGCGTAATCCAGCCCCGCTCTTGCATTGTCCCGAGGGCCTTCATCATCTCATTGGGTAATGTATTGCCTTTTCGTAAAAACTCAATGGCAAGTCCGCAGTTTATGCGCAGTGAAAGGAAAACCTGCTCTTCGAACCGCTCCCGCTCTCCAAGAACTTCCCGAAACCCTTCCGCAGATTGAGGGGCTGAAAGATAACGCGACAGGCTTGCCTCGTTGGCAGTGCGCAACTCACCCTCTTCCGTTCTAAAAAAACTATGAGCCGAGGGGCCGTACCCTATATAGGGCTCCCGCTTCCAGCTGGCAAGATTGTAGCGGGAATGGTGGCCGGGCATGGCAAAGTTTGAGACCTCATAGTGACCGTAGCCCGAGGCTTTAAGTTCCTTGAGCGCCTGCATATAGAAGCCCGCCTGATCACCATCGTCCGGCACCCTCACCCTCCCCGCAGCAACATCGCGGAACAGCAGCGTCCGGGGCTCAAGCGAGAGCATATAGACAGACACATGCTGCGCATCTGAGGCTTTTGCCCGCTCAAGATCGCCCTGCCATGCATCCCGGTTTTCACCCGGAACACCGCAGATGAGATCCAGACTGACGGAGTCAAACATTCGGGCGGCGTCGCGTGTGGCAGCCATTGCCTCCCGGGGAGAATGAGCCCTGCCGAGAGAGGCGAGCTTCTCCGAACTGAACGACTGGACACCGAGGCTGAGGCGGTTAACTCCCACGCTGTGAAGCTCACCCGCCACGCCTCCCGTCAGGTCTTCAGGATTGGCTTCAAGCGCAATTTCAATATCAGGAGCAAAAGAGCCGAGAGAGGCAACCTGTTCCAGCCAGCTGCCGAGAAGAGAGGGAGAAGCCATTGAGGGGGTGCCGCCGCCGAAATGGATGGCACCTATCGTCTCTCCTTTCAGTAAAGAGGCACGGGAGGCAGTTTCACTGCGGAGCGCCTCAAAAAAGTCCTCCATCCGCAGAGTACCCGCAACCAGATAAAAATCACAGTAGGAGCAGCGTTTTCTGCAGAAAGGAATATGAACATAGAGGCTCAGCATGGCCGGGGAGAGTGTAGCGTCAGGCAAGAATATGGCTGGTCACCGCCTGATAGAGATTGTCAGCAACGAATTCAGGCACAATGCCATGCTCCCTGCAAATCTCCTCCTCGTTGTGGCCGGTTCTCACCAGTATCGAGCGGAGCGAGGCGGCTATGCCGCACTCCACATCAATCATCTTGTCGCCCACAAAAAACGATGCGCTGCGGTCAACCTCATAGCCCTCTGCCCGGAAATCGGCAATCGCGCGGTCAACCATTCCGGTAGCAGGTTTACGGAAATCCTTGTACTGGTCGTATTCAGGATGAGGATAGAGAGGATGTGAAGGGCAGTAGTAACAGCTGTCATAGGTTGCCTCATGCGGGGCAAGCAGCTCGTTGAGATATCGGTTGACCTCCTCCACCTGCTCAACCGTGGCAATACCCCTTGCAATGCCCGCCTGATTGGTAACTATGACAATGCGAAACCCGGCGGCACGGGCAAGCGCCATTGCTTCAGCAGCACCCGGAATGATTTTCAGCTGGTGATTCTCGGCAATGTAAGAGCCGGTATCTTCATTGATGGTGCCGTCCCTGTCAAGAAAAAGCACCCGTATTTTTTCACTCATCGATCAGGACTCCAGCAGTTCACGATACAGCCCGCCATACTCTTCAGCCGAATGCTTCCAGCTGAAATCGCGTGACATGGCCCGACCAACAATCTCCTGCCAGCGCTCACTGTCGTCATAGAGGCTGACCGCCTCCTCAAGCCTTGCAACAAGCGCCTTTGGTGTGTAGTCGTTAAAAATGAACCCGGAACCCTCCTTTTCAGAATAGTCGTCAATAGTTTCAACAATACCCCCACCGGCAAAGGCTACCGGAATGGTGCCATAACTCATGGCAAACATCTGCAGCATGCCGCACGACTCTATTTTCCCCGGCATAAGCAGAATATCGAACCCTGCAATGGCAAGGTGTATAAAGCTGTCGGGGCAGTCGGTATGCAGACTCACCGTTTCGGGATGGTCGTCAGCAAACTCCCTGAACTGTTTCTCATATTTCTGGTCCCCTGAACCGCAGATAACCAGCTGAATATCCATGGCGGCAAGCTTTTTCAGACTGCCGGCAATCAGCCCGGCTCCCTGAAACTCATCAAAATTCATGATAACGCCAACAACCGGACGGTCTGTATCCGAAGGAAGCTTTATCTCCTCCAGAAGAGCCAGTTTATTCTCGCTTTTGCCCTCCATCCGCTCCGCGCCATAGCGTTTTTTAATGAGTTTGTCGGTAGATGGATTCCACTGGCGTATATCAATACCATTGACAATGCCATGCAGATCAACATTCCTCTCGCCAAGAACCTCACCAAGACCGAATGCATTTCCAGCTTTCCCTGTAATCTCTTTGGCATAAGAGGGGGAGGTCGTTGTCAGCATATCTGCATGCTCAACCCCTGTATGGAGCATGTTGACATTGTCGCCACTCCGGTGGAGTTCGGAACATACCTCGTCGGGGAGCAGCTTCTGCAGCACCTTGAATGGAAGGATCCCCTGACGGTATACATTATGAATGGTCATAGCCGTCTTGATGCCGCGGAAAAACTCATGGTCGCGGTAGATGGTTTTCAGCAGAAGGGGTACAAGCGACGCATACCAGTCGTGGCAATGGATGATATCGGGTCTCCACCCCAGCCGCTGCAAGGTCTCAAGCACACCAACATTGAAAAAAGCGACCTTTTCAGCAAGAGCTTTCAGTTCACTTTGCAGAGGGGTATCGGTAAAGAGACCGTTGCGCTTGAAATATTTCTCATTATAGAGAAAATAGGTCTGTATCTTGCTTGAAGGAAGAGCCGTAACCTTTACATTCAGAAGTTCGGTCTTCTCTTTCAGGGGGACCTCAATATCTGAAAGACGCAGAACATCATGAAGCCGGAACTTCCGGTCATTGATGGCGCCGTATTTGGGCATCATAATACGGGCATCAAACCCCTCTTCCTCAAGGGCTTGGGGAAATGATGCCATAAAATCCGCCAAAGCACTGGTTCTTACAAAGGGGGATACTTCACCGGATATATAAAGAACCTTGAAATTTCGTCTGGACATCTATGGTGACAATCGATCTATAATTTTTCAGCAAAAACTTTCATAGAACTGCATTACTTTTTAATTTACGAATTTTCAGAGAGAGATACAATTTCAGCCTGCCCCGACAGGAAACCCTCAGGAGAAGCATGAAGAGACCAACGAGCATCCTGAACGCCATCCTCGTTCTTCTCGCCCTTGCTGCTTCGGGCTGCGCATCAGACGCCCCGCCCTCCGGCGGCCCCACCGACCCTCAGCCCAGAGAGGTGCTCTTCTCAGACCCCGACTCAGGCTCCGTCAACACCAGCCCCTCAAAAATCCGGCTTCTCTTCAGCCATCCGGTAACGGCTCGCCAGCTTCTTTACGCAATCCATTTCTCGCCCGAAGTGGACAACTACCATGTCACCGTCAATGGCAACGAAGGGGAGATCGTGTTTTTCAACCGGTTTGAAGCGAACCGTACATACATCCTCACCCTCAACAAAAGCCTGCTGGGAAACTATACCCTCCCCTTTGCAACCGGAGCAAAGCTCGACACAAGCTCCATCAGCGGCTCAGTCCAGAACGCTGATCTCTCGCCCGCCGCCAGCGCATTCGTGATGGCCTTCCAGAATCCAGGCACAAACGGAAGCACTCCCGACATGCGCAACGACCGCCCGGATTATCTTGCCCAGACGGACGCCTCCGGATCATTCCACTTCAGCCATCTCGCACCGGGCTCATACAGTCTCATGGCCTTCGACGACAGCAACGCCAACATGCGCTGGAACCGCAGCACCGAAGCAATCGGTCTGAGCTGCTACAGAGCGGTTCCAGTTGGATCAAAAAACATAGCCCTCCGTCTTACCGGTCCTGATGCCGACCATCCCGGCATCGCCGCATGCCGCCCGCTTGAACGGCAGCTTCTGGAACTCACCTACACAGAGCCGGTTGAACCAGCCGACATCGATATCAAAGAAATTCTGATACATCACGCCAAAACACATAAACCCGTACCGGTGCTCGACTGGTACAGCCCCGTTCCAGCCTCCGCAAGCACAAAAATCCGCGTCCTCTGCGGACCACTGAAAACCGGAGAGCCTTACATCATTACTGACCGGAAGGCAGGAACAAACAAAGTCCTGTTCTACCCCACCAGGTTCACCGCAGAAAAATTGCCCATCAGCATCAGCATGACACCTGCCGACAAAAGCAGCCCGGGATACATGAACACCGTCTGGCCAGAACTCGGAAACACCGCGGTGATAAGCTTCTCACGGCCAGTTACCAAAAACGCCATACGAAGTGCAGCCGTACTCTCTGAATCCGGCCGCCGCACCCCGGAAACACTCGAATACGCACTGAAACAGATTGACGCCAGAACATTCAGCATGCAACCCACCGCAGGGTTCAGGCCGGGAGCCGCCTACACCCTTTCAATAGACTCAGCTGCGGTCAACGGCAACCCCCCCGAAGAAAGCGTCCGAACCACTCGAATCTCACGCTTCACAGCCGCCGACACCAGCAATACAGGAGGGATTTCGGGTACCTGCTGGTCACCACGCGGACCGGTCATCGTTGAGGCACGAGCATCAAAGGGAGCACTCCCCCATCGGGTACCGGGCGTGCAGAAAGGACGGAACTCTTTCAGCTATGCAATGACGGGGCTCGCTCCCGGCAGTTACACAATCAGCGCATTTGTGGCGGAGGACGGAAATGAACAGGAGCTCTACAGGCAGAAATGGCGCCCCGGAACCCTCACCCCTCTAACACCCTCAGCCCCATTCGGCCTGCATCCGGGCAATGTCCGGGTGAGAGCTCAGTGGATGGCTGAAAGTATTGACATAGACATTATGAACACCGCCCCGGGTACGATAACGCCAGACTCTCTCAAAGGCGGCTCCCGAATCCGAAGCCTCAGAAATCAGCAGCAGCCATCCCCGCAAAAACCAGAACCATCAGTCCAATGACCGCCACACCCGCCACCCCATCAAAAATAGGACCGAACTCCATCATCCAGACCTGCAACGCCCTTGAGGCCTCCATGGGAAAAGAGGAAGCCGAAGCGCTGCTGAGCAGAATCGGCCAAGGCCACTTCATCGGCAACCTCCCCACCGACATGACAGATGAATCGAAATTCCACGCGCTCGTCACCGCCCTCGACACAGAAATCGGAGCAAAGAAAACCGAAGCCATCCTTGAAGAATCAGGCAGGCGAACGGCAGAATACCTTCTCCGGGTCAGAATTCCGGGCCTCTTCCAGAAATTCCTCAAGCTTTTGCCTGCCGGACCCGCCTTCAGCCTTCTCTTTTTTGCCATCAGCAAAAACGCCTGGACCTTCGCAGGAAGCGGTGAATTCGCCTATACCACCGGAAAGAACCCAGTCATAACCCTCAAGGTTATCCACCCCTCACGCCCTTCTGTCGGCAGCTTCTTCCTCGGAACATTCACCCACCTCGTACACGCACTCGTCAACACCAAGGCTGCCATCACCCCCACCATCCAGCCAAGCGCATCCTCACTGAACTGCACCTACCGCGTCAGCCTGTAACCCTGGTGCACTGTTTA
Source organism: Chlorobium sp. (assembly GCA_013203905.1). GTDB lineage: Bacteria > Bacteroidota > Chlorobiia > Chlorobiales > Chlorobiaceae > Chlorobium. The sequence continues at coordinate 32,495 of JABMPC010000056.1, forward strand.
CAAGGAGGCAGTAACCGCTCAACCTAAAGCCTGGTCCTTAAGCAAAAAGCCCCGCTGTTGCGGGGCTTTTTGCTGGTATATGCCGGGTCAGCTGGCTTACTGCCAGCCGCCAACTATTTCAAAGATTTCGCGATCGCCTATAGGCTCCGGAATCGAAGCCGGAGGATTTTCACCCATAAGGGTATCGGCAATTTCGTTGTAGGGAATCAGGCACTCCGCCTTTCCGGGAGTGTCTTCCATAGCAAAGAGGGTTTTGCCTGCAAAGCGGCTTTTGCGGATCAGTTCGTGATAGGGAACCTTGGCAAGAAGCCTCGTACCCACTTTATCGGCAAACTGGTCAAGCATGTTGGTGCCTCCGCCGGTGGTGTAGTCAACCCGATTGGCCACAATTCCCGCCAGCTTCACCTTGTAACGCACACTCTTCTGCTCGATAGCCATGCAGAGACGGTTGGCGGCAAAAATGCTGTCGAAGTCGTTGGTGGCAATGATGATGGCATAATCGGCATAGTTCAAGGGGGCGCTGAACCCGCCGCAGACCACATCGCCAAGGACATCAAAAAGAATAACATCGTACTTGTCATAGAGGCCGAGTTCCTGCAGGAGTGTCACCGATTCACCGACAACATACCCGCCGCATCCGCTGCCGGCAGGAGGGCCGCCCGCCTCAAGACCATCGATGCCGGCAAATCCGGTTTCAATAACATCTTCGGCCGTCAGCTCTTCGTGATGAAAATCAACCTCTTCAAGAGCCTCAATCACGGTTTTCTGGAGTTTCCCGGTAATGGGAAAGGTGCTGTCGTGTTTGGGGTCGCAGCCAATCTGAAGCACTTTGGCGCCTTTCAGGGCAAGTGCTGCAGAAATATTGGCACTGGTGGTGCTTTTACCGATGCCACCTTTACCGTATACAGCCAGAACTAAACTCATAATGCTTGCATGTCAATTGTATTGAAAAGAAAACCCTTAACCGCCAAGCGAATCCTTTGCCCTGCGGAACACCTCAACCGTCACCTCTCCTTCGCCCTGGTCCATCGCGAATGTCTCCGTATTCTTCTTCACCTTCTTGCGAACAAAAAACGGCACTTTCTTCAGCATGGTTTCAGCCTCCCCCGTCCATACCATGCCGCCCTCGCCTTCAGTTGAAGCTCCAGCCGGGGGGTGGCCATTGCCTGATGCCACGCTGGCGTCGACGGCGGCATCTCCATCCTCATATTCAAGACCCGCATCGCCGAAAAAGTCAATAAGATGCTTTTCAAGGCCGAGTTTGCAGGAGAGATAGACCCTGTCGGCAATAACATCAGCCCCGTCAAAACCGAAGAAGGGATAGTATCCGAGCAGATGATTTTCAATATGAGTCGGAGGAGAGACAACCATGCAGGGAATATCAAGCTTGCGGCAGCTGTGTCGTTCCATCTGCGTACCGCAGACCAGGTCGGGAAGCTCGTCTTCAATAACTTTGGCAACCTCCTGGAACCGATCAGTCACCATCAGTTCGCCCGGCAGGTAACCCTCAAGCTCCCTGCGAACCCAATCAGCATCGCGCTCAAGATAGGTTCCCGCACCAACAACTTTCATGCCGAGTTCGTCACGGAGAAATTTCACCATAGCAACCGTGGTGGTGGCATCAGCGAAGACAAAGGCTTTTTTATTGCTGAAGCTCTCCATATCGGCAGTACGGGCAAACCATGGAACGCCACTGGGGGCGCTCATGCCGTCAAGCGAAAAGTCATGGAGTTCGGGCATGCTGAGCGGGGCTGCGCCACACCCGGCACCAACCTCATTGAGTTTTTCAATGATGGAACGAAGCCAGCGTAAAGTAGGCTCCACGCCGAGCGGCGTATCATAGAGCGCCGGCATTGCAAATTCCTTTTCAAGATACTCGGCTGCTGTCCTGCCAATTTCATGATAGGGTGCAATGTTGAGCCATGCTTCCGGCAGTCTCGCAAGATCGGCAATTCCCGCTCCCCACGGAGCAACCACATTCACCTTCACGCCAAGTGTGGTGAGCATCCGGCGGAGGCTGGCAAGGTTGGCCTTCAGGTGGAAGCCGAGAGAAGTAAAACCAAGAAGGTTGACAGAGGGAGCCGCTGTTTTCTGCCCTGTGAGGGCATACCGCTTCACCAGTTCGGTAAAGAGGCCGTCAGCAGCTTCGTTTTCAGTCACACGGAAAGGGTTGACGGCGTAAACCATCAGCTTTTCCTGCGCTACTCCCGAATGGGCGGCAAGCTGACGGAGATCCTCCTGAAGAAGCGCAGTACTGCAGCTCGGAGCAATGACGGTCAGCTCGGGATGATAGTGATGCTCAACCTGCTGAAGGGTGGCCGGAAGCCGGGAAACACCCTGTGCGAGGTCGCGCCCGCGAACAACGCTGATGGAGAGAGCCGGAAACTCCGGAGTTCTCTCAAGCATGGTATAGGTTGCAGTAATGTAGTCATCGCCCTGCGGGGCATGGTACACCGTATGAACACCCTTCATGCTGTTGGTGATGCGGCTGATACCATGAAGGGCTGTGCCCTCGTAGAGCCAGAAAGCTAAGCGCATACTCTCTCGTGTTTGTTATTGCATTTCCTCTATGAAACTTTTGCCGCACTCGGCATCACACCCTCAAGCCACACATCCCGATCAAACTCCGGCAGTGCGCTGCGACGGTCGAAAGGCGAAACGAACATGTTGGCCAGCGTAAAGACGCCCGACCATCCGTGAATGGACATCAGCATGAACTCCATACTCCACTTCACAATAAAGCCCTGCCCCACAAAGGGATTGGCAGTCATAAGAGAGGTCACGACCATGTCGGGACGCTCCCGCCTGATATCCTCAAGCTGACGGTGGAAATTCGGCTGTTCCACTACCCGGACCCCTTCAAGAGCCTGTAGTTCACGGGCATGAAATTTCTTGTTGATGTAGGCGCTGCTGCACTCCATAACCTCTGCGCCCGCACTGTGGAGGAATCGTGCCAACGGCAGTTCCATCATGGTGTCGGCAGTCAAAAAGACCTGTTTGCCCTTCAGGAGGTCGGTCTGGCGGCGAATTTTCTCCCATGCGGCCTTTTCGCGATCACTCAGGTCAACATCAATGCCGAACATTTTTGCAAGGTCTTCCCAGAATGCTCTGGTGCCGTCGGGGCCGAAAGGGAAAAGGGAGTGCAGGGTCCGGGCGCCGCGTTCGCGCTCAAGCTTCACGGCAACGCGCGAAAGATATGGCTGGATGGGGGCAAGAACAGTATCGGGACCAATTGCCGGCATGCTCTCGAAACGGGATTCCGGAAGAAATCCTCCGACCTTTATGCCAAGCTCTTCAGCCTCCGCCCTCAAATCATCAGCCGTGGCATCGTTGACGGAGCCAAGAAAGACAACACTTTTTTCTCCCGCGGGAGCCTGGGGGCAGAAGGGAACGAGTGCATGCAGCACGGAATCCTCAGCCTGTGTGAAATTGTATACCAGTCCGCTGGCCGGCACGAACAGCACAGGAACCTCGGGCGTCGCAAGATGATCAGCAAGCCCCTTGAAATCAACCTTCATCACCTCGGGGGTGCAGGATGAGAGCAGAAAAATAACTGACGGGTTGTGATCTGCCTTGATTTCAGCAATAATCTCCTCAAGGCTCGGCTCATGCTTTGAAAGGTCTCCCTCTTCAAGAAGCGCAATACCGAAACGCGGCTTGGCAAAAATCATCATGCCAAGAGCGTTCTGCAAAAAATGAGCACAGGTATGGGTACCGAGAATCAGGAAAAAACTGTCCTTGATTTTCTGGTACATCCACCCCACACACGCCAGCCCGCAAAAGCTGTGCGTTACATTGTCTTCTCTAATTATAGAACCATCACCGGGAACCTGAAGCATGTATGATTTCCTCCCTGTTAGTGACCCCGCAACACTCCTCCGCCTGAAGACGGAGAAACACTGCAATGGCAAAACTTAAAGACCGTAAAGATAAAACTTTTTCGCCAATCCCCCTACTGCCCCCCGGAGCCGACTTTCCCCTTGACCGAGTCAACCTTCTCCCCGAGCTTCACATTCCGATCGCGCCTGTCGTCAATTTTCATCACCGTATAGACTCTTTTCCCTCCAGCCCGAAACGAGTGCTCATGCAGTTTCAGAGCCAGTTCAAACAGCTTCTGTGCGGGCCCCTCCACTGTAGTGGCCATATCATTGAGGCAGTAAGAACAGTCGCTCTCTTCAAGAATCGCCTGGAGCTCAGCAACAAAACCGCTGTAGCTTGAACGGCCCCCGTCCAGCGGTATGACAGAAATATCCATAAGAGCCATGGCTGCAAAGCGGAAAGATTAACGGAACACGGTCTCGTTACGGCCCGGCCCTACCGAAATAAAGGTAACGGGAACCTCAAGTTCGCTTTCCAAAAACTCGACAAACTCTTTGGCTGCGGGTTGCATCTCTTCAAAGTTTCGTGCATCGGCATTGGAAGCCATCCATCCTTTCATAGGGGTAAAAACCGGCTTCACCCGTGACAGGGTCTCGTGGTCGGTCGGGAAATCAAAAATCTCCTTTCCTTCAAGCGTGTATGAATTGCAAATCTGTATCTCCTCAAAACCATCAAGCACATCGAGCTTCGTCAGCGCCAGCTCAGTTATGCCGTTAACAGCCACCGCATAACGCATGGCAACAAGGTCAATCCAGCCGCAACGGCGTTTCCGTCCGGTTGTAGCGCCAAACTCATGACCGATGCGCCCAAGATCCTCGCCTGTTTTGTCAAACAGCTCAGTAGGGAAAGCGCCGTTACCGACTCGTGTCATATATGCCTTGCAGACGCCAATCACCTTGCCGATATGGTTCGGCGCAATGCCCGAACCGGTGCAGGCACCGCCTGAAGTAGGGTTCGAGGAAGTAACAAACGGGTAAGTTCCATGGTCCACATCGAGCAGGCTCCCCTGCGCACCCTCAAGCAGCACAGTCTTGCCCTCACGCAACTGCCGGTTCAAATAGAGCTGTGTGTTGGTGATGTAGGGATCAATAATCTTGTCGAACTCTTCATATTCACGAACCATCGACTCAACATCAATCTCCTCGCCGTCATAAATGGTTGTAAACAAGCGATTTTTCTGGGCAAGGTTTTCGCGCAGCTTCTCCTGAAGAACCTCCGCATTGAGCAGGTCAACAACCCGGATACCCTTTCTGGCAAACTTATCCTCATAGCTCGGGCCGATGCCCCGACCGGTCGTACCGATTTTCTGCTCCCCCTGCGCACTTTCGCTCAAGCTGTCAAGCCTCTTGTGATAAGGCATAATCAGGTGAGCGTTGTGGCTGATGAACAGCCTTCCCTTCACCTCATAGCCAAGTTCCTCAACTTTTGTGATTTCCTCAAGCAGAGCCACAGGATCAATCACCACGCCATTGCCAATGACGCAGACGCACTTTTCATTGAAAATTCCCGAGGGAATCAGGTGGAGCACAACGCTCTTGCCATCAAAGCAGATGGTATGGCCTGCGTTTGCCCCGCCCTGGTAGCGAACAACAATATCATACTGGTCAGAAAGATAATCGACAAGCTTGCCTTTGCCTTCGTCACCAAACTGGGTGCCAATAAGAACGGTTGCCGACCGGGAAGGGAGAGAGAATGGTTTTGATTCCACAACGATGGGTATTTACGGGATGTATAGGCTCACGAAATAACAACCTGTCAAGGTACCAAAATTATTCCGTTTTCGGGAAGCCTTCATTCCAGATGTACATCCATTGAACATCCGCAATGTGTGAAAGAAGAGTGTGGCGTCGCCCCTCAGAGATAGCGGTCGAAATGATCAAGCAGCTCGTTTTTCCCCTTTCCAGACACAGATGAATAACTGACAATGAACTCTGCATTCAGAGCGCAGCTTGCCGTCGCCCGTTTCGCATGAGTCCGCTCTTTCTGGGTAAGTTTGTCGTCCTTGGTAAGCACAATGCCGTAGGGACGGTCGTGATAGGCGAGAAAATCCATCATGTCCCGGTCAGACTTCATAGCTGGATGGCGTGAATCGAGAAGAAGCACTACCAGCGCAATGGCGGCACGGTCACCAACATAGCCGGCAAGCAGCCTACCCCAAGCATCCTTCTCCGCATGACTCACAGCCGCATACCCGTATCCGGGTATATCGACGAAATAGAGATTATCGTTAAGGAGAAAGTAGTTGATCAGGCGGGTCTTTCCGGGGGTGGAGCTGGTTTTGGCAAGTCCCTTGCGGCCCGTCAGCGAATTGAGAAGGGATGATTTGCCAACATTCGAGCGACCGGCAAATACGATTTCCGGAAAACTCTCTTCGGGAAGGTCCGAAAGGTCTGAAACGCTTCGAACAAATGCAGCGTTGGTGATCTTCATACTTGTGGATGGGTGAACAGGAGGGAGGCTCCGATTAAAAAAGAAGCTAAAAACCTTGGGATCAAAACCCAAATGTTTAACTTTTCAGCAAACCATACCAACAGGATACACAGACATGACGCTTGCCATATACAACTCCCTCGGACGCGAAAAACAGCCGTTCACTCCGCTCCACCCGGGAATGGTCGGCATATATGTCTGCGGGCCCACCGTTTACGGGCATGCCCATCTCGGCCACGCCAAGAGCTATGTCTCTTTTGATGTGGTGGTGCGCTGGCTTCGCCAGAGCGGCTACAGGGTAACATATGTGCAGAACATCACCGATGTCGGACACCTGTCAGACGATGCCGACGAGGGCGAAGATAAAATTGCCCGCCAGGCACGGCTCGAAAAAACTGACCCGATGGAAATTGCCCAATACTATACAAGGAGCTTTTACGAAGATATGGACCGGATGGGTGTGCTGCGCCCGAACATAGCCCCGCTGGCGACAGGACACATCCCCGAACAGATTGCTCTGGTTGAAACTCTGCTGAAAAGCGGCCATGCCTATGAAGTCAATGGCAATGTCTATTTCTCCGTAGAATCCTTTCCCGGATACGGGAAGCTGTCGGGCCGGACCAACCTTGAGGCTGTTCAGTCGGGCGCCAGGGTCGGCGTGCGCAGTGAAAAGCGCAACCCCTCAGACTTCGCGCTCTGGAAAAAGGCTGAAGAAGGCCACCTGATGCAATGGAGCTCCCCTTGGGGAATGGGCTACCCTGGATGGCATCTTGAATGCTCGGCTATGTCAATGAAATACCTTGGAGAGAGCATAGACATCCATGGTGGTGGTATGGAAAACCGCTTCCCGCACCATGAGTGCGAAATTGCCCAGTCTGAGGCTGCAAACGGCAAGCCCTATGTACGCTACTGGATGCATAACAACATGGTGACTGTGAACGGCACGAAAATGGGCAAGTCGCTAAAGAACGCCGTCAACCTGAAGGAGATCTTCACAACCATCAACCCCCTGGCCATACGGTTCTTCATCCTGCAGTCGCACTACCGCTCTCCTCTCGACTATTCAGATACGGCCATCACCGCCTCAACCGCAGGACTTCAGAAACTACGGGACACACGCCAGCGCCTTCTGGAAGCAACGGCCGGAACCGGCACCATGGATGCCGCACCATTCAGAGCGCAGTTCACGGAAGCCATGGATGACGATTTCAACACCCCGATTGCCATTGCCGCGCTGTTTGACCTTGCCAAGGCTCTTAACGCAGCCCTTGATCGCCCTGAAGGCCTTGATCAGCAATCCCTTGGCGCAGCAGCCGACCTCTTCACCATGGCAGGCGTTGATGTATTGGGCATACTCGAACATGATTCCGTTGCCACGGGAAACGGAGCCGGAGACCGGCAACGGCTTGAGGGGGCAATGAAGGTTCTCATGGAACTGCGCAGTGGCGCGCGAAGCAAGAAGGATTTCGCAACCAGTGACCTCATTCGTGATGGGCTCAAAGCAGCCGGCATTGAGATAAAGGATACGCGGGAAGGTGCAAGCTGGTCGGCAATCAGCGATCAGTAAGCGTCTGAGTGCACTTACAGCACCCCGTCCATACCCCGTCGTTTCAGCTCTTCAAGAAGCCCTGGCACCCGACCCGCTTCCCCCCGGGCGCAAATCAGCAGAGCATCCCCCGTATCAACAACAATCAGTCCGCTGACTCCTATGCAGCAGATAACCCTGCCCGGAGGCTTACGAACAAACACCCCCTCACATTCAAGCATTGCCACTCCATCCTCATCCCCTCCCGATGTTCCCTGCAGGCGGATGACATCGTCCCATGTGCGGAGAGTTACCCAACCGAACTCTCCGGTCATTACCACGACCTTTTTTGATTTTTCCATAAGGCAGCTCTCAATGGACTGCCTGTGCAGCAATGCATACACTTCAGCCGAAACCCTTCCGAAATCACGGGTTCGGGCCACTTCCGATAGCGAAAGAAGGTCGCGGTAGAGTTCAGGACACCACCGGCTGAACTCATGCAGGAGAAGAGCGACTCTGGTAATGAATATCCCGCTGTTCCAGCAGAAATCACCACTGCTTATAAAATCAACCGCCGTTGCATAATCAGCCCTTTCAACTACCGTACGCACTGCATACAGGTGGCAGCTACCCTGTGGGGCCTGAGGCTCCGGCAGGGGAAGCTCAGCACCTTTCTGAATATATCCGCACCCCGTCTCAGGCCGCAGAGCCTCAATGCCGACAGCAACCATAACCTCCCGTCCGGAAGCCACCGCCACAGCCAACCGCATAACCTTGTCCCACGCCTCCTCATCGGGCACGAAATGATCGGCCGGAATCACCAGAAGGACTGCCTCCGGATCAAGCTTTCTGACATGAGCGGTCGCAAGAGCGATTGAGGCTGCAGTCCCCCGCCAGAGAGGCTCCACGAGAAGATTGTGCTCCCTGTATAGCCATCCCCCGCCCTCAAGCACTCTGCCAGCATGAGGACCGGCAACAAGCACTATGTGTTCAGATGGCACAATGCGCCCTGCGCGATGCAGAGCCCCCAGAAGCATGCTTCCCATGCCCGCAGGATCAAGAAACGGCAAAGGGTTCGCACTCCGCTCAAGAGGCCAGAGCTCCCTAGTCTCTCCTCCTGCAATGATAACTGCGTAAAGATGATTGTCTGTGTGGTGTGTCATAACCCCTCTCATTAGATTCTCATCAGGGGGGACAGTACAGATAGAAATGTACGACAAAACAAGGGAGGCTTATTTGCCTATGACCCCAAAATATCGTTTTATTCAACTTACACCACAGAGAAAAACAACATGAAGTACGAGAGATGAAGCAACAAAGCAATGATGGCGACCTGCTCAATTCATTCTGCACCAAAGAGGGGATACAGATTACTGATGAACAGCATGAGCTGCTTATACGCTACAGCCAGCTGCTCGGGCAGTGGAACACAAAAGTCAACCTGATCAGCCGGAAGGAGGACGCGCCCATACTCATCAGACATGTGTTTCACTCACTGCTCCCCTCTCTTGTTCACAGCTTCCGTGACGGCGAAACCGTTCTTGACCTCGGGACAGGGGGCGGATTGCCAGGCATACCTCTTGCAATCATATTCCCGAATGTGCAGTTTCTCCTTGTGGATTCAACAGGAAAAAAAATAAACGCCTGTACAGCCATGATTCAGGAACTCGGCCTTACCAATGCACGCGCCATGCATACAAGGGTTGAGGAACTCAAGGGTCTGGCATTCAACACCATTCTCAGCCGGCAGGTGGCCCCGCTCAGAGAGCTGTCACGCTATGCGGCTCGACTGCTTAAAAAAGATGGTGAACTGATCTGCCTGAAAGGCGGAGATCTCCAGAAAGAGATTGACGAGGCGCTGAGGGAGGGGAAAAAAGGAATTGGGTTTCCGGGCAGCATTACACTCAAGCCAATAGGCGAGGTGAGCCCTCTGTTCAACGAAAAGCAGATAGTCATTGCCCGCTGGCGGTAAACAACCGCTCGGCAGACAATGACCATCGGGATTGACTTTATCAATCCATTTCTGTTTTCGCCGCCTACTCTTCTGTAGGGGTCGCCTCAGCCGCAGGAGCTTCAGGCTCTGCCGGCAGTTCAGGAGCAACAGCTGCAGCAGGGGTTGCCTTTGCGGCAGATGCTTCTGTTTTCTTCGAACCCTTGACACGCTTGGAACGATCCTGCTTAGCGGCCTTTGGAGTAGCTGCAGGTGCCTCTGCAAAGTCAACTAACTCAATCACAGCCATTTTGGCAGCATCGCCAAAACGGGGGCAAAGTTTGATAACTCTGGTATAACCGCCATTACGGCTACCGACCTTCCCTACAATTTCCTCAAAAAGAGTCTTGATGGCCTCTTTGTCGCGGATATTCTTAAAGATTTCACGCTGAGCATGAACCGTTCCCTTGCGGGCTTTGGTTATGATTTTTTCTACGACCTTCCGCGTCTCCTTGGCCTTCGCTTCGGTGGTCTCAATGCGCTTGTGAAGAATCAGCTGTGTTGAAAGGCTGCTGAGAGTCGCCTTTCTATGTGCTGCGGTTCTTCCAAGTTTTCTTGCCGGCTTAACTTTACGCATGACTGGTTATCAATCTCAAAATTCTTAAAATAATTACCTGTATCAGCCTTTCATCTGGTATTTGGTGATATCCATACCAAACTTCAGCTCAGATTTTTCAAGCTGTTCTTTCAGCTCCGTGAGCGACTTCTTGCCGAAATTCTTGTAGTTGAGCAGTTCGTCTTCCTTTCGTGAAACCAGATCGCCAAGGGAATCAATCTCCGCAAGACGAAGACAGTTGTGCGAGCGGACCGAAAGATCGAGATCCTCAATTTTGGTATTCAGAAGCTTGCGCATTGCCTCAAACTCATCATCCTGCTGCTTGAATTCTTCTTCTGTGAACTCCTCTTCGGTCGGCGAGAAATCAGCAAAGAACGCAACATGCTCGTTGATAATGCGCCCGGCAAGGCTTATGGAATCGTCAGGCGTAATGGATCCATCAGTTTCAACATCCAGCACCATTTTTTCATAATCGGTGCGCTGTCCCACACGAGTGTTCTCAACAGCAACCTTCACATTCCTGATAGGAGTAAAGATGGCATCAATTGCTATATACCCTATTGGCATGCTTTCAGGACGGTTTTCCTCTGCCGGAGTGTATCCACGACCGCGCCCGACGAACACATCAATATTGAGTGTGGAGCCCTCATTGACAGTTGCAATGTGGAGATCCTTGTTCAGTACCTCAAACTCACCCTCCATAGGAACAATATCACCGGCGGTAAAATCCTTCGGCCCGGTAATCGTCAGCGTTGTCTTGCAGCTGCGCTTGCAGGTAGAACGGAAGCGAACCTTTTTCAGGTTCAGCACAATCTCGGGAACATCCTCGCGAACACCCTCAATTGCTGAAAATTCATGGAACACACCCTCGACCTTAATGCCCGTAATTGCAGTTCCGGGTAGGGATGCAAGCAGAACACGGCGCATCATGTTGCCAAGAGTCACACCATAACCCCGTTCCAGCGGCTGCGCCACAAAACGACCAAAATAATCGGTATGCGTCGGCTCATCGACCTCTATTTTCGCAGGCATCTGCATCTGGTATATCATAGTCTTTATGCCTTATAATTCATTAAAGTCACTTTGAGTACAACTCAACAACCAACTGTTCGTTAAACGGCTCCTGCACATCAACCCGCTCGGGTACAGCGAGGAAAACCGCTTTCTGATTAGCCTTATCAACCTGAATCCATGAAGGGATTCTGGCATCCGGGGTTTTGCTGAGGGCATCGGAAACAGCACTCATATTCTTGCTTTTCGGGCGAAACTCAATAAGGTCGCCAGGAGAGACCATGTAGGAAGGGATATTGACCTTTTTCCCATTGACAAGAAGATGTCCGTGTGATACCAGCTGTCTTGATCCTGCCCGTGAAGGAGCAAATCCGGCTCTGAAAACCACATTATCAAAACGGCGCTCAATAAGCCTCACAAGGTTGTCGCCGGTGACTCCGCGCTGTGAAACCGCCTTCTTGTAATAGTTCCTGAACTGCTTTTCAAGAATGCCGTAGAGGTACTTCATTTTCTGCTTCTCTCTCAGCTGCAGCGCATACTCAGAAACTTTTGATCTCCGGCCCTGACCGTGCTGTCCGGGAGCGAAGGGGCGCCGTTCCATGTATTTTTCTGCCTTGGGCGTAAGAGCAATGCCCAGCCTGCGGGATACTTTTGTTATTGAGCCTCTGAATCGTGCCATATGTCAATTACTGTCATTGAATATTCTGTGAATGTATATCTGTCAGACCCGCCTGCGCTTCGGAGGGCGGCAGCCGTTATGCGGCAGCGGGGTAATATCCTTAATGGTCCGGACTTCAAGCCCAACACCCTGCAATGCGCGAATGGCTGCATCACGGCCGGCTCCGGGTCCCTTGATGAACACATCGACATGGCGCATACCCAAGCCGTATGCCTCTTTAGCTGCAGCCTCGGAGGTCACCTGCGACGCATACGGGGTATTCTTCTTGGATCCCCTGAAGCCATTCTTACCGGCACTTGACCAGGAGACGGTATTCCCCTGAACATCAGTAATGGTAATCATGATATTGTTGAACGATGCCTTGATATGAACAGCACCTTCAGGAGTAACCTTTACTTTCTTCTTTTTCCTGCTCGTTGTAGCCATGAATTATGAACTCTTTAGTCTCGAAGTTTTTTTATGCCTTGATCACCACTTACTTCCTGGCCGCCTTTTTCTTGCCGGCAACAGTCTTGCGCTTACCTTTTCTCGTCCTTGCATTGGTCTGTGTATTCTGTCCACGAACCGGCAGCGAGCGACGGTGACGAAGACCCCTATAGCACCCTACATCCATAAGACGCTTAATGGAAAGCTGCTGCTCACCACGAGCCTGACCTTCAACCTTGTACTCTTCGGCAATAAGCTCACGAATTGAATGCGCCTCAGCGTCGTTCAACTCCGAAATCTTCCTGTCGGGAGCAATACCAGTTCTCTGAAGAATGGTTTTTGCAGTTGTTTTCCCAATGCCGTATACATGCGTCAAGGCTATGACTGCATGTTTGTTGAGCGGCAGATTTACACCAGCTATCCTCATATTCTCTTATAAAGTTCTATTGATTAATCCCGGAAATCAACCCTGGCGCTGTTTGTGGCTCGGGTTCACCTTGCAGATGACAAACCGCTTGCCTTTGCGCTTGATGATGCGGCAATGCTCGCACCTTTTTTTGATCGATGAATATACTTTCATAGTAAACCCCACATGCAAGAATTAAACCTGACTGAACGCAAAATCTGAAAAGGCATGTAATGTAACAAATAATGATAAAAGAATCAATACGCTGCCATGCGATTTCACACTTTATTTGTAACGGTATGTGATTCGACCTTTTGAGATATCGTAAGGTGAAATCTGGACTTTTACTTTGTCACCGGGAAGAATGCGGATGTAGTGCATCCTGATTTTTCCGGAAACATGGGCAAGCACCACCAGCCCATTTTCAAGCTCAACCTTGAACTGCGCATTCGGCAGTGCCTCAAGGATAACGCCTTCAATTTCAATTGATTCTTCCTTCGCCAAAACAGTTGCTCCTTTATGCTCTTTTGAATGGTTCCTTCAAGCGCTCACGGAACCAAGAAATGAACGGGTCAGTATTTCTGCCTCTCCGCTCCTTACAACAATTGTATGCTCAAAATGCGCTGAGGGCTTCCCATCCTCCGTCACCGCAACCCAGCCACCCCGACGACTCACCGCATTGCGTGAACGGCCGAGAGCTATCATGGGCTCAATAGCTAAAGTCATCCCCTCACGAAGAAGAGGTCCGGTTCCTTTTCTTCCATAATTGGGAACCGGAGGGTCTTCATGCAGTTCGCTGCCAATACCATGACCGACCATGTTCTCAATAACACTAAAGTGATGTGAACGGGCATGCTGCTCCACTGCGGCGGAAATATCATGGAGCCTGTTGCCGGCAACAGCCATGGAAATTCCTTTCATCAGGCTTTCCCGGGTAACATCAACCAGCTGCTGCACTTTTTCATCAATCTCCCCAAGAACAAAAGTTCTGGCTGAATCACCGTGATAGCCGCCTTTATAGGCCCCACAGTCCACGGAAACTATATCCCCCTCCTTGATCACCCTCTTTTTTGTTGGCACCCCATGTACAACCTCTTCATTGAGGGATACACAGAGCGTAGCGGGATATGGTGTCACATCAGGATCTCCCTTGGGAGCATAATTAAGAAAGCTCGGTACTGCCTGATGACTGCGGATAAACGCTTCCGCCATCTCGTCAAGCTGCAAGGTGGTCATTCCAGGCCTTATTTCCGTTTCCAGCATATCAAGGGTTTTGGCAACAATGGCCCCTGCCTCCCTCATCAATTCAATTTCGCGCTCACTTTTAATGCTGATCATCAAAGCACCATCCTTTAACGGCCCTGACGGCCGCGTGTCTTACCGGACTTCATAAACCCGTCATAATGACGCATCAGCAGATGGCTTTCCACCTGTTGAAGAGTATCAAGTCCTACGCCCACTATAATCAGCAAGCTCGTTCCGCCAAAAAATTGTGCAAATCCCGGCGTCACATTGGCGAACTTCGTCAGGAAAGTCGGGAGGACCGCTATAAGAGCAAGCGATACTGCGCCCGGAAGGGTTATGCGTGTAAGAATATTGTCTATGAAATCAGCCGTGCTCTTTCCCGGCCTTACACCAGGTATGAAGCCCCCCTGCCGCCGCATGGTATCGGCAACTTCCTTGGGGTTGAAAGCGATGGCTGTGTAGAAATAGGTAAAAAACAGAATCATTGTACCAAACATCAGCGCATACCACCATGAATCGTATGCAAAGATGGAAGACATTGACTGCATCACCTCATTATCGGGGAAAAAGGAGAGAAATGTGCCGGGAAGGAACATGATCGACTGGGCGAAAATGATAGGCATCACGCCAGCAGTGTTGATCTTCATGGGAATGTACTGCGTGCCACCTCCATATACCTTTCTGCCGACCACTCTCTTTGCGTGCTGCACAGGAACCCTGCGGGTACCTACAGTCAAAACCACAACAAAAGCAACAATAGCAACCATCATAGCAAGGATGATGACCTCAATGATCCAGTTTTTGCTGCCAAGGGATACCGAACGGAACTCCGCAACAAGCGACTGAGGGAAAGCCGCAAGTATGCCAATCATGATAATCAGAGAAATGCCGTTGCCGATACCCTGTTCCGTTATGCGCTCTCCCAGCCACATAACAAAAACAGTAGATGCTGTAAGAATTATGACAGCACTGAACGAGAAGAAGAGTCCGGGATCAGGTACAACCGCCTGACCGAATGAGGCCGGGCTTGAAAGGCTGACGCTGACACCCCATGCCTGAAGTGAGGCAATGAGTACCGTCCCGAAACGGGTCATCTGGTTGATTTTCTGTCGCCCTTCCTCACCCTCTTTCTGAAGCTTCTGGAAATACGGAGTTACCGCTCCAAGCAGCTGGATGATTATGGATGCGGAGATGTAAGGCATGATGCCGAGCGAAAAAATGGATGCCCGTGCGAATGCACCACCTACAAAAAGATCAAAAAGACCAAAAAGGTCATTTGAATGAGAGTTCGATGCCCCCGCTACAAGCGAGGCATCTACACCCGGTATGGTTATGTGCGAACCAAGCCTATACACAAAGAGCAGGAGGAGCGTATAAAGAATCCGCTGACGGAGTTCAGGGATTTTGTTGATGTTCTTTATACTTTCTGTGAGCTTCATGGGTTTTGCTTGGATCAGTTCAGGACTTTTTCACTTTCGGCTTGACAACCTTAACCACTTTTGCCTTCGGCTTGAGCAGTGCTTCGTCAACGGAAAGGTCTTTCACTCTGGCAGCCTCCTGAAGGGTACGCTCAGCCTTAACCACTGTTCCGCCAGCCGCAATAATTTTCTCTTCAGCTGATTTGCTGAAAGCATGTGCGGTAATGGTAATGGCGGCAGTTATTTCGCCGTTGCCAAGAACCTTGAAATACTCGCTGTTCGAGGCGTGACAGAGGTTTTTAAGATCAAGAATACCGATCTCTTTTCCCACAGCTTCAATCTCAATCCAACGCTCAATCTGCGAAAGATTGACTGTTGTGACAGGTTTTCTGTCAATTGGAGTGAAACCAAACTTCGGAAGTCTCCGGTAGACAGGAATCTGACCGCCCTCATTGATAGGGCGTTTGTAGCCGCTGCGCGACTGCTGTCCTTTGTTGCCTTTCCCGGCGGTAGTGCCGTTGCCGGTTCCCTGACCGCGACCGACTCTTTTTTTTGTTTTTACCGCGCCTTTTGCAGGACGAAGTGAACTTAAATCCATTGTTTCAATTCCCGACTTGCTATTAGTAAAAATCTCAGACTTCCTCAACCTTCACAAGGTGCTGTACAACTCTGATCTGCCCTTTGGTGCATGCATTGTCCTTCTTCTCAACCGAGTGGTTAGGCCGCCCAAGTCCTAAAGACTGAATGGTGGCTTTCTGCTTCTTGGTTCCGCCGATAATGCTGCGTACCTGCGTAATCTTTATTTTTTTATCACTCATGATCGCAATTTCCATCAGTTTAGCTTTCAAAAACCTCTTGCAGGCTCTTCGACCTTCTTTCAGCAACATCATTGGCATCGGAAATGCTTTTCAGACCCTTGATAGCCGCTTTCACCACATTGTGGGGATTAGAGGAACCGAGAGATTTGGTCAGCACATCACGAACACCTGCCATTTCCAGAACAGCACGAACTGCACCTCCGGCAATAAGTCCGGTACCCGGTGTTGCAGGCTTCATAAGCACTTTGGCAGATCCATATTTAGCAATAATCTGGTGCGGAATGGTCCCTTTAATAATAGGAACTTTCACCACATTTTTCTTGCCGTCCTCAACTCCTTTGGCAATGGCATCCTGAACCTCGTTGGCCTTTCCAAGGCCATAGCCTACATGGCCCTCTTTATCACCGACAACCACAATCGCGTTGAAACCGAACCGTTTTCCACCCTTCACAACCTTGGCGGTTCTGTTGATATGGACAAGCTTTTCCTTCAGGTTGAGCTCTCCGGGCCGGATACTTTTAGCAGATGTTTTCGACATGTATCGTTCTCATTGAGATGTTTAAAAGATCAGTCCTGCTTCCCGAGCACCATCAGCCAATGCCTTGACCCTGCCATGATACCGAAATCCATTCCTGTCAAATACTACTGTTGTAATTCCTTTAGCTATGGCTTTTTCGCCAATCTGACGGCCAACCGTACGGCAGACCTCTACACCCGCACCTTTCAGTTCCTTATTCTCTTTTGACATGCTCGACACAGCAAGAATAGTTGTGCTGCCGCTGTCGTCAATCAGTTGAGCGTAAATCTGCGAAAGGCTTCTGTAGATGCAAAGCCTCGGTTTGGCTGAAGTTCCTGCTACCGCAGTCCTGCTTCTGTCCTTGATTTTCTGCCTCCGTGAGGCCTTGTCGATCTGACTCATTCTCTTCGCTGGGTTGTATATGGTTAGTGACTTGTCTGGTCAGGAATGCCGATTACTTGCCGGCAGCCTTTCCTTCCTTGCGGCGGATAACTTCACCTTCGTACTTGATACCCTTGCCACGATAGGGCTCTGGCTTCCTGAATGAACGGATCTTCGCGGCAACCTGGCCGATGAGGGCCTTGTCGATTCCGCTGACAAGAACAGTTACAGGATCAGGAGTTTCAAGCTTTACGCCTTCAGGAGCCTTGAAATAGATCATATGTGAATAACCAAGCGTGAGGGCCAGAAGGTCACCCTTCATTTCAGCGCGGAATCCAACACCGGCAATCTCCAGTTTTCTGGTAAACCCTTTCGTCACACCCTCTATCATATTGCTGAGAAGCATGCGGTACAGGCCATGCATCGCTCTTGCGCGTTTGCTGTCGTTGATTCTCTCAACCCTGACCAATCCCTCTTCCTGCAACACATTCACCTCTTCAACAAGAGCCTGCTCGAGAACGCCTTTGGGTCCTGAAACCCGAAGATTCCCTTCACTGATTTCCAGCTTGGCCTCTTTGGCGAGGGCTATGGGCATTTTTCCAATTCTTGACATGATATTCTCTCTGTAGGACTTGTGAAATTAATAGATACGGAACAGGATTTCACCACCAACACCCTGCTCTCTGGCCTCTTTGTCGGTAATCACCCCTTTGGATGTCGAGATGATGTAGAGTCCGAGTCCACCGAGATATTTCTTGATGTCTTTGCCCTCATACATACGCCTTCCGGGACGGCTCACACGGGTAATCTCCTTGATAGAGGGAACGCCGGCAGCTGTATACTTCATATCAACGCGAATGATGGGAAACTTCTCGGTTGTAATGACCGTAAAGGCCTTGATGTAGCCTTTTTCCAGAAGAAGCTTGGAGATATTCTCCCGAAGCTTTGAGTACGGAATGTCGGTTGTTTTATTTTTTGCTCTCCCCGCATTTCTGAGGCGGGTGATATAATCGGCAATTGAATCCGTTACAGGCATAGCGAACCTTGGTTACTTTCAAAAATGGACAAAGACCTCTCTTGGTTGAACTGCAGGCCGTGTTACCAGCTTGCTTTCTTCACTCCCGGCAGCTTGCCTTCAAGGGCGAGCTTACGGAACATATGGCGGCACAGGCCGAATTTCTCATAAACACCGCGTCCCCTTCCGGTAAGAACACAGCGGTTCCTGACTCTGGAGGCGGAACTGTCGCGGGGGAGTTTGCGAAGGGCTTCGTAATCTCCTGCCTTCAGCAGCTCCTCACGCTTTGCGGCATACTTTTCCACAAGCCGTTTCCGCTTTTCATTTCTTGCTACAACACTTTTCTTGGCCATCGTTCTTGTGTATTGATTAGTTGTTCTTCTTTTTAAACGGCATGCCAAGCTCACTGAGCAGCACAAATGCCTCTTCGTCGGTTGTTGCCGAGGTAACAAAACTAATGTCCATTCCCTGAATGCGCGGAACCTTATCGATATCTATTTCAGGAAAAATGATTTGCTCGCGTACTCCGACGGTGTAATTGCCACGCCCGTCAAAACTGGTGTCGGGCAAGCCACGGAAATCACGGATCCTGGGAACAGCAATACTGACAAAACGGTCAAAAAACTCATACATCGCTTTTCTGCGCAGCGTCACCCGGCATCCGATAGCCTGGCCCTCACGGAGCTTGAAATTTGAAATAGCCTTTTTGGACTTACGGATCTGTGGCTTCTGGCCGGTAATCTGTGATAGTTCCTGTAGAGCGGTCTCAAGAAGTTTCGGCTCTGAAGCCGCCTCACCAACACCGATGTTGATGGAAATCTTCTTTAGTTTCGGCACATTCATGACATTGTCATACTTGAATCGCTCTGTCATTGCCGGGACTACCTTCTCATGATACAAGGACTGTAGCCTTGCCAGGGTCGGTGCTGCAGCAGGTACAGCCGCCTCTTCTTTGTTCTGGGCCATGGTGTTCTGGTGTCAATTTGCCAGGATGGTCTTGGTCATCCTGTCTTTGTTGGAAATACTCAGCCCTTCTTCACATTGGAAGCGTGAACCGGAAACTCTCTCTCAATAATCTGTCCCTGGGGGCTGCTCTGAGTCGGACGCATGTGGCGCTTGCGGATGTTCACGCCCTCAACAATAACGCGACCTTTTATCGGATATACCCTCAGAACCTTTCCGCTCTTTCCTTTGTCATTGCCGCTGATGACCGTCACCATGTCATTCTTCTTGACATGTACTTTGACTTTTTTAACGCCTGTTTTCATTTTTGACCTGTATGATGTTATTCATAAATCCTGAGCGGGAGACGAGACTCGAACTCGCGACCAACAGCTTGGAAGGCTGTGACTCTACCAACTGAGTTACTCCCGCCTGCTTTTGCGCCTCAAAGAACCTCTGGCGCGAGCGAAACAATCTTCATATACTTCCTGTCGCGAAGCTCTCTGGCAACTGGTCCGAAAATACGCGTACCTCTTGGCTCGCCCTGTGCGTTGAGCAAAACAACTGCATTCTCATCGAAACGGATATATGATCCGTCCTTACGGCGCAGCTCCTTTGCGCAGCGAACCACAACGGCCTTGCAGACCTCTTTTTTCTTAACCACGCCTCCCGGCACAGCCGCTTTTACCGATACGATGACCTGGTCTCCCAGGGAAGCATATCTCCTGCCGGTTCCGCCGAACACATGAATACAGCGGACCTTTTTTGCGCCACTGTTATCGGCAACAACCAGGTTGGTTTCTTTCTGGATCATCCTGTTTCAAACTTTATTGAGGTGTATGAATACTGGTCTCTCTTACTTGGCCTTCTCAAGAATCTCCACAAGCCGGCAACTTTTGCGCTTGCTGATGGGACGGCATTCAATGACTTTAACGAGATCACCAATACCGGCTTCATTGTTTTCGTCGTGAGCCATGATTTTGGTGGTCTTCCGGAAGTATTTCTTGTAAACCGGATGCTGAACCCTGCGCTCAACGGCAACTACAATGGCTTTGTCCATCTTGTCGCTGACAACCTTGCCAAGCCAGCTCTTTTTGCGGCCTCTTGCTACTGCTTCCTGTGCATTGGGGCTGGTGTCGCCCATGTTCTTCTCTGCCATGTAAGTAAACTGTTTGTTTTATGGTGCCGTTACTCAGCTTTTTGCTGACTCCGAAGCCGTAAGCTGATGCAGACGGGTTTTCATCCGTGCAATCTCCCTGCGGGAATTGCGGAAAACCATCGGATTCTGAGGCTGCTCAATAACTTTGTAAAAATTAATATCAGCAAGCCTTTCTTCAAGCTCGGCAATCCTTTCCACAAGCTCTTTCTCGGTCATTGCCGCAATTTCATACTTTTTCATAATAGTTGCTCTCTTGCTGATTTTATTCTCTTTAACCTTCGTAATCAGGACGCACAATGAAACGGGTTTTGATAGGGAGCTTCTTGGCTGCAAGCCTGAAAGCCTCAGTCGCTATCTCTTTGGAAACCCCGTCTGCCTCAAACATAATCCGACCTGGCTTGACGACGGCAACCCAGAATTCAGGAGCTCCTTTACCAGATCCCATTCGGGTTTCAGCAGCTTTTTTACTGACAGGCTTGTCAGGGAAAATCCGGATCCAGATTTTTCCATCCCTTTTCATATATCGGTTCATTGCCACACGGGCAGCCTCAATCTGACGGCTGGTGATCCATGCCGGCTCAATCGCCTTAAGGCCAAACGAACCGAAAGATACATCTGTTCCACGCCCTGCGTTGCCTTTCATGCGTCCGCGCTGCGTCTTTCTGTATTTAACTCTCTTTGGCATTAACATACCGGCAACTCCATTCTATTTTCTGATTTGTTGTACTGGTTTCTTCAGGGTCTTCCCGCAGGACGACGGCGGCGCTTGTTGCGCCCGTCACGAGAACGGGGGCCGGAATCGCTGCGGCGTTCCTTGATGCGCTTCATTTCCTCTTCCTCTATAGCATCAATGCGCTGAACAAGCACTTCACCCTTGTAAACCCAGACCTTAATGCCTATGGTACCGGCAATGGTATGAGCGGTGACACTGGAATAATCAACATTGGCTCTGATGGTGTGAAGAGGAATCTTTCCCTCCTTGTACTGCTCGGCGCGGGCAATTTCAGCGCCACCAAGCCGTCCTGCACAGCGGATTCTTACACCCTCGGCACCGGCACGCATTGCAGTCTGTATGGCCTGCTTCATTGCTCTTCTGAACGAAACACGGTTCTCAAGCTGGTAGGCAATGTTCTCACCAATGAGCTGCGCCTCAATTTCAGGCTTGACCACCTCAACAACATCAATCTTCACCTCTTTTCCAGTGATACGACCGAGCTCCTGAGAAAGATTGTTGATCTCCTCGCCCTTGCGACCCACCACTGCACCCGGGCGGGCAGCATAGATGTTAATTCTGATATTCTTGTTTGTCCGCTCAATGATGATACGGGCAATTCCGGCCTTTTCGCGCTTCAGACGAGTCTGGACATAGTTACGGATAACCTGGTCCTGCTTAATCTTTTCGCTGATGACTGGACTGTCATCGTACCAGCGAGAAGTCCAGTCCCTGATGATGCCGAGCCTGAATCCAGTAGGATTGACTTTCTGACCCAATGTTCTCTCCTTCTAAGTTATTTAGTTTCTGGATTCTTTACCCTGTCCACAACAATGGTCAGGTGGTTCGAGCGTTTGCGGACCCGATAGGCACGACCCATCGGTGCAGGCAGCATTCTTTTCAGCGTAGCGCCTGCATCGACGAACACCGACTTGACGAAAAGTTCCTGGTCGCCGACGCGCTCATCAGGATTGAGCTGCGCATAGTTAGCAACTGCAGACTTCAGGGTCTGGAGCGCATTACGCGAAGCCGCCTTCGTCGAGTTCAGCAGGATGGCCTTGGCCTGGTCAACGGCTTTGCCGCGTACAAGACCCGCCACCAGACGCATTTTCCGGGGCGATGTCGGCGTATGCCGTAAAATTGCTTTAGCTTGCATGATAAGTCTTTACCCTTTCCGGTTATTCAGTTTACTTTCTCTTAGGTGCCGATCCGCCCTTTTCCGCCTTGCTGCCAGCGTGGCCGCGATAGGTCCGGGTAGGGGCAAACTCTCCAAGCTTGTGTCCAACCATGTTGTCACTGACATAGACAGGCACATGGGTCTTACCGTTATGGACAGCAATGGTGTGTCCGACAAAATCAGGAGAGATCATGGAGCTTCTGCACCAGGTCTTGAGTACCTTCTTTTCACCCCTGCTGTTCATGTCAAGGACCCGCCGTTCGAGCTTTATGTCGATATAGGGTCCTTTTTTAAGCGATCTTGGCATAGTATGTCTGCTTGATAGAGTTTAGCGCTGCAGCTGTTTTATTTTGCGTTTCTGCCGCGGACAATCAGTTTCTGTGAAGCCTTCTTCTTATTTCTGGTCTTCAGCCCCTTGGCAAGCTGTCCCCACGGTGACTTGGGATGTCTTCTGCCACCACCGGATTTAGATCTGCCTTCACCACCACCCATCGGGTGATCGACCGGGTTCATTGCCATACCTCTGGTCTGAGGACGGATACCAAGCCAGCGACTTCTGCCGGCCTTACCGAGAACAAGATTTTCATGGTCGGTATTGCCCACAACACCAATGGTTGCTCTGCACTCAACACGAACCTTGCGTATTTCACCTGAAGGAAGCTTCAGCGTAACATAATCACCTTCACGGGCTGCAAGGACTGCAAATGTTCCTGCTGAACGGACAATCTGTCCCCCCTTTCCGGCCTTCATCTCAACATTATGAATATCAGTGCCAAGCGGAATGTTCTTCAGCGGCATGGTATTGCCAGTCCTGACCTCCACCTTATCACCACTCTCAACTTTATCACCAACCTTCAAACCTTTCGGGGCGAGAATATAACGCTTTTCTCCATCATTATAATGAAGAAGTGCAATTCTTGATGACCTGTTCGGATCATACTCAATGGAAGCAACCGTTGCGGGTACGCCGTCTTTGGTACGCTTGAAATCAATGATCCTGTAGTGACGCCTGTGTCCGCCTCCGCGATGTCGCGAAGTTTTCCGGCCTGTATTGTTCCGGCCGCCCGATTTTTTCAGGGGCACCAGCAGGCGTTTTTCAGGCGTGCTTTTGGTGATTTCATCAAATGCCGGGTATGACATGAATCGTGACCCTGGCGTCACCGGCAATAATTTCCTAATAGCCATTGTAAATTAAAATCTAACCTTTGTTGTAAGCTCTATGCGTCGCCCTTCGGGGTTGCTCCCGAATAAAAATCTATTGACTGACCCTCGCCAAGCGTGACAATTGCCTTTTTTGTATCGTTCTTTTTGCCGGTCACAACCCCTTTACGGGTATTCTGGCGGCGAGTTTTGCCTAAGCTGTTAAGCGTGCGAACGCTTTTAACATCCACGCCGAACTTCTCTTCGACGGCCATTTTTATATCAATCTTGTCTGCGTCCAGCTTAACCTGGAAAACATACTGACCGCGATCCTCGGTGAGTCCGGTACTTTTTTCTGTCAGCCAGGGGCGCAACAACGGGTTTTTCATTCTCATCTCTCCTGTTTACGGGATACCGGGGTTACCCTAAAGTCTCTTCTAATTTTTTCAATGCCGCTTTCTGAAACAGCACAGTGTGGCTGTTGAGAATATCATAGGTGGACGCCTTGTCAGCACTCATGATGTTGACCGTCTGGATATTTTTTCCAGAGCGCGCGATTGTCACATTGTATTCCGGGGTCAGCATAAGCGTTTTTTTCTCGTCGAGACCCAAGTTCTTCAGAATCGCTGCGAACGGCTTGGTCTTGATCTCTTCAAGCATGAAATCCTCAACAACAAGAATTCTGCCATCCTGAGCTTTTGAGCTGAATGCTGAGCGACGGGCAAGCGCCTTCACTTTTTTATTAACCTTCTGGTCGTAACCGTGAGGCGTTGGTCCAAAAATGGTGCCGCCTCCAACCATTAAGGGGGAGCGGGTTGAACCCTGACGGGCATTACCGGTTCCTTTCTGGCGATATGGCTTGCGACCTCCACCCCTGACTTCAGCACGGGTCTTGGACTTGTGCGTTCCCTGCCTGCGATTGGCAAGAATCGACTTTACATCGAGATATACCGCATGCTCCGATACTTCAGCTCCAAAAATGTCATCACAGAGGGTAATGACCTCACCTGATTCAGTGCCGGCGGTAGTTAAGACTTTAAGTTCCATGGCTTCGTGCAGTCAGCTTTACTTTTTTGTAGAAACAATCCTTACATAGGAATTCTTCGGGCCCGGCACAGGGCCTTTGACCATAATCAGGCTTGACTCAGGCATAATTTTTACTACCTGAAGGTTTCTGACGGTTACTGTATCAGTTCCCATGCGGCCACCCATCTTGGTACCCTTAAAGGTTTTCGAGGGATCTGAAGCTCCGCCTATCGAACCCGGTGCCCGCAGCCTGTCGGACTGACCGTGTGTACGCTGTCCGCCACCGAAATTGTGGCGTTTGACAACACCGGCAAATCCTTTGCCCTTCGAAATTCCCTGCACCTTGACAATCTCACCTTCGGTGAACGATTCAACGAGCACAGGGCTGCCGGCTGTCAGTTCGCCGTCAAACATGGATGTGTCGAATTCAGCAGTCATATATCCGGGAGCAACTCCGGCCTTTTTATAATGACCGAGCATTGGCTTGTTCACCTTGGCCTCTTTCCTCTCACCGATCCCGACCTGATACGCATCGTATCCATCTATGCCGGCACTTTTGACCTGCGTTACAAAGCAGGGCCCAGCCTGGATGATGGTACAGGGCACAGCCTCCCGCTTCTCATTGTACAGACGGGTCATGCCGATTTTCTTTCCCAGAATCGCACCCATATCAATAGCTCTTTATCTAATTCGTTAAGACTTGATTTCAACATCAACACCGCTCGGAAGCTCAAGCTTCATAAGCAGGTCAATGGTTCTAGAAGTCGGGTTCATGATCTCTATAAGCCTCTTGTGAGAGGAGAATGAGAACTGCTCACGCGACTTCTTGTCAACATGGGGAGACCGGTTCACGGTATACACATGCGATTTTGTCGGCAGCGGTATGGGGCCAAAGATTATTGCATCAGTCTCCTTGACCACTTCTATAATCCGTGAAGCCCACTTATCAACCAGGCTATGGTCGTAAGACTTAAGCTTGATTCTGATCTTTTGCTGTACAGCCACTTGTCAACCCTGTTTCATGTTATCGATAAAAAAGGGGCGGAGAGCTTTCACTCCGCCCCATGAAGCCTTATTCAGTCAAACTCTCAGTCGTTGATCTTGGTAACGGAACCAGCACCGACGGTACGACCGCCTTCACGGATAGCGAAACGAAGACCTTCATCCATAGCGATAGGAGCAATCAGCTCTACTTCAACCGATAGGTTGTCGCCGGGCATGACCATTTCCACACCTTCAGGAAGGCTTACCGCACCGGTAACATCCGTGGTACGGAAGTAGAACTGAGGACGGTAGTTGGTAAAGAACGGCGTATGACGGCCACCCTCTTCCTTCTTCAGGATGTAGACCTCTGCTTTGAACTTGGTATGCGGTTTGATTGTGCCGGGTTTGGCAATAACCATGCCGCGCTCCAGATCATTTTTGTCAACGCCGCGGAGAAGAAGACCTGCATTGTCGCCAGCCTGTCCTTCATCAAGCAGCTTCTGGAACATTTCGATACCGGTAACAACAGACTTGCGGGTATCCTTGATACCGACAATCTCGACCTCTTCGTTGATCTTGACGCGGCCACGCTCAATTCTTCCGGTACCCACGGTACCACGACCTGAAATAGAGAATACATCCTCAACAGGCATCAGGAAGGGCTTGTCAACATCGCGTACAGGCTCAGGAATGTAGTTGTCTACTGCATCCATAAGCTCCATGATAGCCTTTTCGCCCTCTGCATCGCCATCAAGCGCTTTGAGAGCAGAACCTTTGATGATGGGAATATCGTCGCCGGGGAATCCATACTCTGTAAGAAGCTCACGAAGCTCCATCTCAACGAGCTCAAGAAGCTCAGGATCAGCAATGTCAACCTTGTTCAGGAAGACGACAAGCGCAGGAACATTCACCTGACGGGCAAGCAGGATATGCTCGCGGGTCTGGGGCATAGGGCCGTCGGTACCGGCAACCACGAGGATGGCGCCATCCATCTGTGCTGCACCAGTGATCATGTTCTTGATGTAATCAGCGTGACCCGGGCAGTCAATGTGCGCATAGTGCCGTTTTTCGGTCTGGTACTCCACATGGGCAGTTGAAATGGTAATACCGCGCTCGCGCTCTTCAGGAGCCTTATCAATATCGCCGAACTCGCGTGCGGCTGCCATTCCCGACTTTGAAAGCACCGAGGTGATTGCTGCTGTCAGGGTTGTTTTTCCGTGGTCAACATGGCCGATGGTACCGATATTGACATGAGGTTTATCCCTCTTGTAGGACTCTTTTGCCATAACTTTATCTCCGATCTGTTAGCTTTTGTTGTTTGTGATAAAATGGTCTTTACTGCACCTTACTCTTACTAGTCGTCCTTGTTTGAGCGCTTTTCCTGAAGGGTTTCTGCAATGTTTTTCGGAACCTCCCGGTAACTCTCAAACTCCATTGAGTAGTTAGCACGCCCCTGGGTCATCGACCGGAGGTCGGTAGAGTAACCGAACATTGCTGAAAGCGGAACTTTTGCCCCTACAAACTGGGCTCCCGCCCTCTGTCCCATTCCCTCGATATGCCCACGACGGCCAGACAGGTCGCCCATAACATCACCGAGATACTCTTCCGGGGTAATAACCTCAACCTTCATGATAGGCTCAAGCAGAACAGGATTGGCCTTTCTGGCACCACCCTTGAAACCTATTGAACCGGCAATCTTGAAAGCCATTTCAGAGGAGTCAACATCATGGTACTTACCGTCAAACAGTGTCACCTTGATATCCTGCATGGGATAACCAGCAACAACGCCGTCCTTCATTGCCTCCTGAATACCGGCATTCACTGCAGGGATATACTCCCTCGGAATGACGCCACCCTTGACCGCATCAACAAATTCATAACCCTTGCCCTCTTCAAGCGGCTCAACGGTAATGTTGACCAGGCCGAACTGGCCTTTACCGCCAGACTGACGGACAAACTTGCCCTCGAAGTCAACTTTTGCGCGAATGGTTTCACGGTAGGCAACCTGTGGCTGACCAACATTAGCCTCAACATTGAACTCACGACGAAGCCTATCGACAAGAATTTCAAGATGAAGCTCACCCATACCCGCTATCAGGGTCTGACCCGTTTCCTCATCGGTTTTCACACGGAAGGTCGGATCCTCTTCCGCAAGCTTTGCGAGCGACACACCGAGCTTATCTGAATCAACTTTGGTTTTCGGCTCGATTGCAATCTGAATGACCGGCTCAGGGAAAACCATTTTTTCAAGGACAACAGGGTTGGCCTCGTCGCAAAGGGTATCACCTGTGCGAACCTCTTTGAGGCCCACCGCAGCAGCAATATCGCCGGAGTAGACGCAATCCAGGTCTTCCCGCTTGTTTGAATGCATCTGAAGCACCCTTCCTACCCGCTCTTTCTTCCCGGTAATTGAGTTGAGAACATAACTTCCCGCCTTGAGCTTTCCTGAATAAACACGGAAGAATGTCAGCTTGCCGACAAACGGATCAGTCGCAATTTTAAATGCAAGAGCAGCAAAAGGCTCATCATCATTCGGATGACGGACGACATCTTCTTCTGTACGGGGATGATGACCCTCAACCTCGCCATCATCAAGCGGGGATGCGAGATAATCAACCACTGCATCAAGCATGAACTGCACACCCTTGTTCTTGAACGAGGAGCCACAGAGCACAGGGATGATATCAACATTCAGTGTCGCCTGACGAAGCACTTTGCGCACCTCAGACTCGGTAATATCTTCTCCGTCGAGATATTTCTCAAGAAGGGTTTCATCAACCTCAGAAACAGCCTCAAGCATATTGATTCTCCATGTCCGGGCCTCATTCTCCAGGTCATGCGGAATCTCCACCTCTTCGTAGGTACTGCCATCTTCCTTATCAAAGATGATGCCTTTCATTCTTATGAGATCAACAAAACCAGCATAAATCTCACCCTCACCGATCGGAATCTGAATCGGAACAGGGTTCGCACTCAGCCTTTCCCGAATAGCCTTTATCGTCTCAAAGAAATCAGCACCAGTCCTATCCATCTTATTAACATAGGCAATGCGGGGGACGCCGTACTTGTTTGCCTGGCGCCATACAGTCTCCGACTGGGGCTCAACACCACCAACCGCGCAGAACAGAGCGACAGCACCATCAAGCACACGCAACGATCGCTCTACCTCAACAGTAAAGTCAACATGGCCGGGAGTATCGATAATATTGATGCGATGATTCACTCCTGTATAATTCCCATATTTCGGAGACCAGAAACAGGTTGTGGCTGCAGAAGTAATCGTTATGCCGCGCTCTTTCTCCTGCTCCATCCAATCCATGGTCGCACCGCCATCATGAACCTCACCCATCCTGTGCAGACGCCCCGTATAATAGAGGATCCTCTCAGTGGTCGTAGTCTTACCGGCATCAATGTGAGCCATAATACCGATGTTACGAACCTTATCCAGTGCAACCTGCCGTGTCATATCAATTATTTTATTCTATTTATACCTGTCGCCGCTTCAGAAGCGGAAATGCGCAAACGCCTTGTTCGCATCAGCCATACGATGTACCTCATCACGCTTCTTCACTGAAGCGCCCTGCTCTCCGGCAGCGTCCATCAACTCTGCAGCAAGCTTTTCAGCCATTGAACGGCCACCGCGCTTCGTCGCATACTGTTTCAACCAGCGGAACGCAAGAGCGCCGCGGCGGGAGGGCTTTACCTCCATCGGAATCTGGTAAGTCGCACCACCAACACGCTTGCTGCGAACTTCAACCACAGGAGCAATATTGGACATTGCGCGATGATATACCTCTAAAGGAGTCTCCTCCGTCATCTTCTCACCAATGATCGCAAACGCGTCATAGACAATCTTTGTGGCAACATCTTTTTTGCCATCAAGCATTACCGCGTTAATGAAACGCGCAACACTCTCATCACTGTACCGGACATCCACACCCGTCCTCTTGTAGCCACCTTTTTTCGACATAATTCCCTGATGAATTGATGATTCGATTTATTTTTTACCCTTTGCCGCACCAGCCTCCTTGGGCTGCTTGGCGCCGTACTTTGAACGGCTCTGCCTGCGATCAGCAACACCCGAAGTGTCAAGCGAACCACGGACAATATGATAACGGACACCAGGAAGATCCTTTACCCTGCCGCCGCGAATCAGAACAATGGAGTGCTCCTGCAGGTTATGGCCTTCGCCGGGAATATAAGCCGTCACTTCAATCTTGTTTGAGAGCCTGACACGCGCAACCTTACGCAGAGCCGAGTTAGGCTTTTTCGGCGTCGTCGTGTATACACGGGTACAGACCCCGCGCTTCTGCGGGCATTTCTCCAGCGCCGGTGACGCTGTTTTTGACGCTTTTACACTTCTACCGTGCCTGATAAGCTGCTGAATCGTCGGCATACTGGAACTCTCTTTCTATTTAAAAACCTCTGATGACAAATCACTATGTACTGAAAAATCCATAAGGACAACCAATGTAAGCGAATTTAAAAAAAAAACAAAACTGAAAACATCATTTTTCATCCCCTTCGTGAAAAAATGATTTTCGTTTTCAGCCCGCTGCATCGCAGGTTTCAGACCGGTAGCGTCAAGGCGATCTCCCGCACCAGAGCCTCCATTACTTTTTCTTGCTGCGAAAGATCCTCAATGCCCTCACGGAACATACCACCACCGGCTCCGGCAATCTCCGTAAGCCTGGCGGCCAAGGTGGCGCCATCACCAGCAGGAACCGCCAGCCCGCCTGCTTCGGAGGCAAACCGTAAAATCACTTCATCGGGAGCAACAGCGACCCACGCAACTCCCATGCCCGCAATATCAACAAGAAGCTCCGGAACACGAAGAGAACCGCTATCCTGACGCCCAGAAGCAAAGAGCACAAAGGATGCCTTCCTGCATAGCTCCAGCAGATCCCCTTCCGAGAAGGGACAGACAAGCTCAACTGAGCCCGCAAGCCCGAATTTTTTCAGCATTTTTTCCGATGCATTGTGCGTCACGGCAACCGCACCACTGCAGCAGCCGCCAGCCGCCCCCATTGAGCTGCTGAGCGAACGAAAAAAATCACTGGTCTCTTTCTCTGTCAGACGCTGCAGAAGAAAAACCGGCCTGCCTGAAGAATCCGGAATCCCTTCACCCGGAATGCGGGAGTCGTTGGCAGGAACGGAGGGCGTATCGGCAATAATGGTAATGTCGTCATGGGTGACCCGTCCGAAATACCTTGTCAAGAAATATTCCTTCAGCGCCCTTGTAGGGGTAATGAGGCTGTAACCGCTTGTCAGCAGCTTCTCTTCAAGAGAGGACCCGTCACCTGAATGAAGACTCCCAGAGGGGGCAAACGACGAAGGCCGGGTTAGAGGGGCCTGCAGGTCGAAAAGAACGGGCACGCCGTGACGGACGGAAAGCTCCAGCGCAATTTCAAGAGCGCAGGCAGAGGGCCCCTGAACGAAAATCGCCTCAATATCGCCGAAGCGGTTCATGACATTTTCCGCAAGAGCACCCGCATGCTTCTCCCAGATAGCGCAAAGCCCCGGAGCACTGAAACGCGACGGCAGCACTTTTCCCAAAGTTCCTTTCGGCGGCATAGAGCCGCCATAAGCCAGTGCCGCAACCCCGCAGGCTTCCAGCTCCTCAACCGCAACAGGGGGCCCGGTTCTCCATATACGCTCTCCCTTGACGCCCGAAGCTTCCTCACCGGGAGCATCAGAGCCGGCAGACTCTCCCGATGAAACGAATGCCGGCGGCGCAATGACCATCGGCTCCCACCCATAGGCCGGAAGACTGGACGCCATCCTGAAGGCCCTTGATGAGCCATCAGTCATGGCGGGCGGATAATTGGGAGCAAGAAAGAGAATTTTTCTCACGGTACTGAATTGGTTAACCGGGAACGGCCTGGGCATTCCCATGCATTGAAAAACAAACGGGGCAATATAGTCATATCTCAGCTCTCTTCACTGCCTCGGCCTCCAATGAACACGCCTGAAACGAGCATCAGCAGCGCTGCGCCAAAACCCGCAAACGAAAGCATCCGGGCGCCCTCAAAGATGCTCCGGTCATACACGAACCGCACCCGATGAGTGCCCTTGGGAACCACGACCCCGCGAAGCAGTCCGTTGACCCGTTCCACCTCCACAGGCCGACCGTCAATATCGGCCTTCCACCTGAGAGGATAGAACACTTCACTCTGAACCAGCAGGGCCTCCCCGGGCGCGGAGAGTTCAATGAGCGCTGATTCGCTGTCTCGCTCGCTCTTCATGATGATGGCGGGAGAAAATATTTTTCCGGCAAGAGGAGATGAATCTTCCACATAGGCCACCTCGCCCCCCTGACCTTCCAGCAGGCTGAAGAGCTCCCTGTCATCAGCAACACCCACGGCCCGACTGGCCGTCCACTCTCTCGGCATTGCTCCTTCAAGCCTGTAGATCCAGGTTTTTTGAGCACCCCCGATAAGCTGAAGATCGCCGGTTTTCACAAGAGTCAGCGAGGGATGCTCCACCGGGGCGGCGGTCAGCACGAAACCTACATTCAGGATCCTCAGCACCCCGAGGGAGGCAAGGTTCCCTGTGCCGGCCAGAAACTGCTCATAGCGGGCCAGCTTTGCCGGATGATATCCGCCCACAGACTCAATGCCCAAAATCGCAAACTTGTTCTCACTGAACAGGGGACCAGCCGGGTAGATACGCATCGGTTTCTCCTGCCGGGCAAGCCACAAGGTCACTTCATCGGGCTGCAGCGCCGGCCTGAAACTTTCAGCGCTGACAAGCGAGGCGCTCCGCAGTGAGGATGCCGGAGGAGAAACAATCTGAACGCTGCAGAATGCAAGATCAGCAAGCGCCGCCGCAAGAAGCAGATGGATTGCGAAGTGGAACGGGATAAGCTTTTTGATTCCAAGCCACAGAAGCCCCGCTGCAATGGCAAGAAAAAGTGCAGCAAGAAGGACCCCTTTCTCAATCAGCTCCCAGCGCACCCTGTTGACCATCCAGACAAGATCAAAACTCCCGGCCGACGGGGGCGGAAAAAGCGAGCGGAAGAAATTCTCACCCCCACCGCCGGCACTGAGCATCAGCATCAGTACCAGTAGCAGGGCAAAAGCCAATGAAGCCCATCGAAGGGGTTTGTGAAGTACTTCGGGACGGCGGGCATTGAGCAAAACACCGGCACCATGCGCCGCCAGTGCTGCGGCAACCGTATAAAACATGATGAGGGCCATGGAAGGGACCCTGAAGCGGCTGAAAAATGGCGCTGCATGATAAAAAAGATCGAACACGGGAGAAAAGAACCGTCCGAAAGAGAGTAGCACCGAGAGAAGCGCAGCGAAAAGAAAGAGACGGCCAAGAATTTCCCGCCTCAACGACCATCCCCCCTGGAGTGCCAGCAGCAGCACGATGATACCGGTATAGTGGGGATAATCCGTAAACGGCATGAACCCCCAGTAGGTTATTCCTCCAAACCCGAACATGCCGGGCAGAAGGAGGGTGGAAAATTCAATGGGGTGCATTGACCAAAGGGTTGCATACTCCCAGGCAGAGCCCCCGCCACCCGGCGCCATTCCCCGAACTGACCAGGGGGCATAACCTGATGCGGGCAGCCAGATGGCAGCCGATATCAGCAGCGCACAAAGGGAAGCCACAACCAGCAGTCCCCAGCGGGCAGCAAGACGGCGCATCGGGAGACGGCCGGAAAACGAGAGAAAGACGACAAGCAGCAGCATGAACAGCCAGGAGTACCAGGCAATCTGCACATGTGAGCGCTGCAACTGGAGCCCTGCCAGAATGGCAAGCATGCCGGCGTCCTGAAGCCGGCCTCTCTCCATAAGCCGCATGGCGGCCCAAAGAAGCCACGGGAGATATGCCGCCGTCATCAGCTGACTCCCATGGCCATGCACCAGCATAGCAGTCATCGCCGGATTGAGTATGAAAACCGCACCTCCGAACCATGCCGCTGAAGCCGCTACTGACTGGTGACGGAGAAAGAGATACATCCCCACCCCGCCGAACAGAAGATGGATCAACTGCAGGAGCATACCTCCCGGATGAAGAAAAGCGATCGCGGCATTGGGAAAATAGAGCCCGCTCAGATAGCTGAAAGCCTCTACCGTCGGCATCCCCGAGAATACCCATGGCTGCCAGAGGGGATAACGGCCCGAAGCATGCTGAAGCTGCTGAAGGGCAGTATCAAGAGCGGCAGGCACAAGAGCGTCAGGCGCACCGGGAACCATGGCCCGAAAAACAACCGGATAGTAAACCGCCGCCAGCAGCAGAGCGTAACCTGCGGCAACAAGCAACAATGAAAACACCCTGCTCTTATTCAGCACCACTACTCCCTCGAAAACATCATTATGAAAAAACGAAAACAGCCCAACCCTCACCGTTTCCTGCCGATTAAGCCCCTGACATGTAAAATAATCTCCCGCTCATCCTCTTCCAACCCGAGCAGAAGCAAAAACACCGCATACAACAGTCCGAGAACACAGAGGGCCGCTGCGGGCAAAAGAGCCCCCGGCAGAGTAAAAAACGCAGGGGGAAGAAAAAAGAACCCGAGAGCGCTGCCGGCGCCGGCAACCAGGGGCTTGAAAAGCGCCCTGGAAAAGGGGTGCAGCCCAAGCAATGAACGAACCTCCAGCAGCCGCGCAGCGGAGAGCGCAAGAAAAAGCAGCACAGAGGCCAGAGCGGCCCCCTCAATGCCCATCCGGGGAATCAGAAGCAGATTCAAAAGCACCTGCAGCAAAAGCGCGACTGCAGCATTCATGAGGCTGAGTCGTGCATGGCCGGTCATGGCAAGCAGGGTTGCCGCCATCCCGAAAAAAGCCTGCAACAGCGCTGCGCCCGAAAGCAGCACCAGCACCGGAGCCGCCTTCGGAAAAGAGCTTCCGAACACAGCCAGCACCGGGCCGGGAAGCAGAGCGAACAGCAGCAGCAGAGGAACAACCAGCGTCAGAATCCACCTGCTCAGAAGCCGGTAGATATGCCCCGCCTCCTCCATCCTGCCAGCCGCATGCAGCTCAGCAAAAACAGGGGCGGCCATTCCGGCAAAGGCGACCAGCACCGCGCGGATAAGGCCGGCTGTTCGTGCCGCAGGATGGTAGAGGCCAACAGTTGCCGGATCCGTCAACATCCCAAGCATCATCACATCAAGCCAGTGCATGCTCATACTGATCAACGATACCGCCATGAAGGGCAGGGCATAGAAAAGCACTGGACGCTCAACTGCGCCATTCCACCCCACCCCCGGAAGCATGCCGGCAACAGGAGCAAGGCGCGGGCGTATCCAGAAATATGAGATCGCAGCCGACAGCCCGAAGGGAAACAGAAGTGCAGCCTCACCGCCAAAAACCAGATAAAACAAAAGGGTAAAGAGCAGAAGGAGAAGCGGATTAAGGACCTGTGTAGCAATAATTTTGGGACGGATATTGCCACACGCCTGCATAGCATTGCCGTAAAGCATTGAGGCAACATTGAAGGGAATGGCCGCGGCGTAACAGGCAACTGCGAGATGCAGCAGACGGCCGCCGTGAAGTAGCGAGGCCACCGGAGCGGCAAAGAGCTCGAGAAGCAGAAAAATGGCGAGCGAAAGCCAGAACGCCATCTTCACCACAGAGCCTATCACCTCCGTCCGCTTTAGGGGGTCATGGCGGGCTGCCGGGACGAAACGAAGAAGCGCCGAATCAAGCCCCGCCATTGCTGCCACCTCAGCAATTTGCACCACGGCTATGGCAAGCGCATAGGTACCGAGAGCATCAGCACCGAGCAGCCGTGCAACCACAAGGCTGTAAAGAAACCGCGCCACCTGGCCGACAAAAAAACCGCCAAAAGAGAACCCTGCACCGGCAGCTATCGAGAAATTACGGTTCATTCTCCCTCCTCCTGCAATGCCAGAAGAAGCTCAGCAACCATTGCAGAAGCAAGAGCGTCCCAGCTATGCTGCCGGGCGAACTCCCTCCGCCCATCCTCCCTTCTGTCGGCAAGGGCTTCAGGCACCATTCTCACAAACTCCTCTTCCGTATCGGCTACTGCCACAACAGTGCGCGCCCTGTCAACAGCTTCGCAGTAGTTCATTGCAAGCACCGGAACTCCGGCAGCGGCATATTCATACAGTTTGTTGGGATTCGAAGCCCGTTTGAGCGGGCTCCGCTGCATCGGCATGAGAGCAAGAGAAAAATGCTGTACCCACCGGGGAACCTCGTCATAGGGCACCAGCCCGCAGTAACGGACATTGGGAAGTGCACGGAGCTCCCGCTGCCCTTCCCACCAGCCGTGCTCATAGGCCGGACCAACCAGCACAATGGTGTGCTCAGACCACCGCTCGGCCAGACGAACCAGCAGCGGCACATCAAGCCAGTCCATTGCCCCAAGATACCCCAGAACCTCTCCGCCAGCTTCACGAAGCGGCAAGGGAACCTCGCGGTGCAGAGCGGCAAACCGTTCATACTCAACCCCGTTGCCGAGAGGAACCACCCGAACGGTCGGCGGCGGTGCGATGGCCTCACTCAACACACTGCTGACGCTGAACATCAGTTGCGCCCGCCGCAGCCACGCAGCACGGTACCCTGCAAGCCAGAGCGGCGAACCGGGAAACGCCAGATGGTCGTCATTGGCATCGTAAAAGTGAAGCCGTGCCGGTAAACGGGCGGCAACCGGCCCCCAGTAAATGTTGCTGAGGCCTATTATCCGGTTGCGCCCGGAAAAGCCGAGCACCATGGTCCACAACAGCATCACGACCACTCCGGGAATCCCCAGAAGAAACCGGACTGCAGGAATATTGAGGAGGCGGCCGAAAGCGAAGGGAACCCGCTTCAGGAAAGGAATGGTCACCACAAGCACCCTGCCACGGCGAACCGGCACAAAGTGATGTTTGCGACCCAAAGTCAATGGCTCGATAAAAAGAATATCCCAGCTGCCAGGAAAACGGGCGAGAAGGCGCTGCTTGCGGGTGGAAAGAAAATCCCACTGCACCTCCGAAAACCACACCAGCCGATGCTTACTCTGCGGCATCACTACCTCCCCTCTTAACCGACAACTCATAAATCTGCACCTTTTCAAACAGGAGCCGGAGAAAAGGCTTCACCCCGCTCAAGTAAAACAACGGACGGCGGATTCGGAACCGTGCACTTCTCTGCACCCTGAAGCCCGCCCTCCCGAAAAGTGCACGAGCCTCACTCTCCCCCATCTCATGAAAATGATCCGGGCTCCGGAGCATAGCCGGACGGCTGAGCGGCATGGAAACAAAGAGCCGCGCATCCTCCCCCCTCATAACCTTGCGCACCTCAAGAAGCAGATGGAGTGGATTGTAGAGATGCTCAAGCACCTCCATGGCAGACACTACGCCGTATGACCCCTGAAGAGGCTCAACATCAAGATCACTATCGCTGTTGACGAACCGGCACCCGAACAGTTCCTCCATCATTCCCGTCAAAGGGGTCCGCTCCCCGAGATCGAGCCCACCCTCAATCAATCGGCCTGCATTCCCGGATGCGGCCATAAAGGCAATGCTCTTCTGCCAGCGTAGGGTGTGCGCCGCTTCTTTGAGATAGTCACCATCAACAGCATTTCTGTAACCGCTCATACCCCCTCCCGGCGAAATACCGAAAAAAACATACCCATAGCCGCCGGCACCAGACGAAACGGCAGCAAAAACAGAAAAAGCGGCACAGAGAATGCAAGCCCATGCTTCCGGAGCAGGCGAACGGTTGAGGCAGTTCGTAGCCAGAGCTTTTGCAGAAGCCTTCCCTCAAACCCCCCCGACACCCGGTGCCACACCCTGGAGGAGGGAACGAACACAACTCGGAACCCCATCGCCTGAAGTCGAAGAGAAAGGTCCACATCCTCCCCGTACATACCGAACGATTCGTCAAAGCCACCCAGAGCCCTGAAGACGGACACCCGCAGCCCGACACAGCACCCAGTCGCATATCCAGTCGTACCGGGCCGGCTGAACCGGAGGTCGTCATGGTGACGCAGCCCCACATGACGCACAAGGCCCGAACGAAGGCTCACCTCCCCGCCTGCATACCATAGCACTGAAGGATATGCCATATAGAAAATTTTCGGCACAGCGGCCCCTGCTCCGCTCTGACTGCGAAGAACCGTAAGCAGCGGAAGTGCGAACCCGGGATCTACTACTGTATCATTGTTCAGAAACAGCACCTCCTCCGCCCCCATCTCCTCGGCACGCCGGAACCCGGCGTTGTTGCCGCCTGCATATCCGAGATTGAAAGGGAGCTCCAGAATCTCCGTTCCGGGAAACTCCCTGCGGATACGGCCGACCGAACCGTCAGACGAGCCGTTGTCGACCACCAGAACACGAAACGGGGTTGCCGCCGCTGCAGACTCAAGCGAATGGAGGCACCGGAGGGTATCGTCGGCGCCGTTCCAGTTCAGCACGACCACAACGAGCCCCCCCGTCATTCCTCACCTCCCGCAAGCCGACGGAGAAAGGCTCCCGCCCGGGAACCGAATTCCTGCCACCCCTCAGCCGCCGCTCCCTCTCCTTCAGCCGCCGCTCCCTCCTCCCGCTCCCTCTGAAGCAGTTCCGTGATAGCGTCAGCAATGGCAGGGGCGGAACACTTCGACGCAACCACCCCTCTCGTGCGGGAGGAAACAGCATCAGGCAGCGAACCGGCAGGCGTAACAACAAGAGGAACACCGTAGCCTTTGGCAAGCTCTGCAACGCCCGACTGGGTCGCGCTCCTGTATGGCAGCACGCAGCAGTCTGCTGCAGCAAAAAGAATGGCCGTACGCTCCGCCGACACAAAACCGGGAAGAAAGAGCACCCTGTCACTGACGCCAAGCCTTTCAGCCAGCGACCGATAGCCGTCGGGATCTTCATAAAACTCTCCCGCCACCACAAGACGCACTGAAGGAACAGAGGATTGAATCTCCTCGAGAGCCCGCAAAAGAAGATCGAGCCCCTTGTAAGGGCGGACATATCCGAAAAACAGAAGGACCCGATCCTCCCGGCAAAGACCGAGTTCACGACGGGCACTCTCCTGCGGCGGAAGGGGCGCTTCAGGCGGATAGAGAGGATGGGTGAGCGAAAGCAGGGGAACCGAAGGCATTGCAGCCTCTGCCTCCCTTGAAACCGTGTCCGAAAGGGTGATTGCTCCATCAAGCGAACGGGCGAGCAGGAGGCGCATCATCGGCTCGAAAAAGAACGGCTCATGGGATGACATATTGTGCAGAAGGGCAACGGTGCGGACCCCGCTCAAGCGGCGAAGCACAAAAAGGAGAGGGGCAAGAAACCCGCCCCAGTATGCAACAAGCAGTATATCGGGTGGATTCTTTTTGAGCTCACCGGCGGCAACGAACCAGGTCAGGGGGTTGTAGAGCACAAGTGAGCCTTCAGCGGCGGGCACCGGATCAGAAAGCCTGCCATGCAGCAGAAAGCGGGGCCAGAGAGCACGGAATCCTACAACATCAACACAGCACCCATCCTCCCTCAAAACCTCAAGCAGGTGGGCGCTGAAACGGGCAATCCCACCCCTCAAAGGGGGGAAGGGGGTGACGAGGGCAATCCGCAGCACCCTCACCGACCGCTCCGGACAACGGAAACACTACTGCTCCCCAAACCCCTGCTCAAAAAATTCAACAAGCTGGCGGGCAGCCTCATCAGCATCCTCACCGGTAAGTTTAAGTGTCAGTTTCGTGCCTTTCGGCGCCGCAAGGCTCATCACACCGATAATGGACTTCGCATTGATTTCAACGCCCTGCATCTCAATAAAGAAATCGGCCTTGAAGCGCGACGCCAGCTTCACAACCGCCGCAGCCGGCCGAGTATGCAGACCGGCCCTGTTTTTAACTATAACTTCATGAACAATCACGGCAAAGGGTACCTGTTTTTGGTGTTGTTGGGAACGGGAAGCTTTTTGACCATGGCCGTTTCATCACAGGCCATCAATTTGGGACAGCGGGTACAGTCCCGCCATATCTTCTGCGGAAAATACTCTTTTTCAATTTCACTGTACCCGAGACGGGAAAAAAAATGCCGGCTGAGGGTCAGCACAAAAACCTCGGCAACCCCCTCCTCTCGAAGAACAGCTTCCGCCTTTTCCACAAGCAACCGTCCCGTACCCTTGAGCCTCCAGCTCTCCTGAACGGCCAATGAACGGATTTCGGCAAGTGTCCGGGTATAAAAGGCAATAGCGCAGCAGCCAACAACCTCTCCGGCATCTTCGGCTACAAAAAAATTTCTGATATTTTCAACCACAGTCTCTGGAGTTCGTTCCAGCATTAAGCCAGAACCTGCATAACCATTGATGATGAGGGAAATCGCCTCCGCATCGGCAAGCCGCGCACTGCGTATCAAGACTTCACCCGTCATCTCTACTCCCCGTCCTCCGGCTCCAACTGCCGCTCACAAAGGGAAATCTCCCGCCAGAGTTCATCCTTGAGTTCTTTCATACCCTTGCCGGCAACACTGGACACAGCTATGAGCCTGACACCCTCGGGAGCCGCAGGCACCACGAAATCCTCGGGAGCAATATCCATTTTTGTCACCACAAGCAGCCGCGGCTTCTGCACCAGACCGTGCCCGAATTTCTCAAGCTCTGCAACAAGGGTTCCGTACTCGGCAAGAATATCAGGAGAATCCGCCGATACCAGTACTGCAAGAATTTTTGTCCGTTCAATATGGCGGAGGAACTGCAGACCCAGTCCGCGACCCTCGGCAGCGCCCTCAATAATACCGGGAATGTCGGCCATCACGAATGACTTGTACTCTTCATAGCGCACAATGCCGAGATTG
The DNA here is from genome assembly GCA_013203905.1 of Chlorobium sp. Classification (GTDB taxonomy): domain Bacteria; phylum Bacteroidota; class Chlorobiia; order Chlorobiales; family Chlorobiaceae; genus Chlorobium. The sequence goes on from JABMPC010000056.1 coordinate 72,659, forward strand.
GGAACCAGCGTCGTGAAGGGATAATCGGCAATTTTGGGTCGGGCGGCGCTCAGCACCGAAATAAGGGTTGACTTCCCTGCATTGGGAAATCCCACAAGCCCAACATCGGCCATCAGCTTCAACTCCATCGCAAGCTCCAGCTCATCACCTTTCCAGCCCGGCTCGCTTCGCCTCGGAGCCTGATTGGTAGAGGTGGCAAAATGCTGGTTCCCCCGTCCCCCATGGCCACCGCGGGCAATCATAATCTCCTCGTCCGGCTTGGTAAGGTCGGCAATAATCTCCATGGTTTCCGCATTGCGAACCAGTGTTCCAATGGGAACATCAATAACAATATCCTTCCCTTTCCGGCCAGCCTTTCGGGACCCCATGCCATGAGCGCCACGAGGAGCCAGATACTTTTTTCGGTACTTGAAATCAAGCAGCGTGGTCAGGTGGCTGTTTGTCCGGAGCCATACATTCCCGCCATCGCCGCCATCACCACCGTCAGGGCCACCCTTCGGAACATATTTCTCCCGCCGGAAACTGACGCAGCCTCTGCCGCCCTCACCGGCCTGCACAAATACCGTTGCACTGTCTACAAATTTCACTGGGGACTCCTGACTGTTGAAATAATCCTATGCTTTGCCTATACTTTAAAAACTCGAAGTCCACTAACCAGAGACCACTAACCAATGGCAGAAGCCAGCGCCGCACCACCCTCCATCGAAACGCTTATCTCCCGTCTTGAAGAGATAACCCTCACAATGGAAACCCCGGAAACAGGTCTTGAAGGCTCAATTGCTCTCTACGAAGAGGGACTTTCCATAGCCGAACAGTGCAAAAAAAGGTTGCAGGAGGCCAAGAAAAAAATTGAGGTCATCAACAGCAGTGCGCAAAAAGACAAACCTGCCCCCGACAGGGTTCAGGACCTTTTTACCCCCGGGAGCTGAGCCGAACTCATGCGCCAAGCTTTTTCATCAGAACCTCATTGACCATCTGCGGATTGGCCTTGCCTTTCATTTTTGCCATGCACTGGCCCACGAAAAAGCCCATAAGCTTTATTTTTCCATCGCGGTAGGCTGCCAGCTGACCTGGATTTGCAGCCAGAATCTCATCAACAGCCGCCTCAATGGCACCGCTGTCCGAAACCTGTGCAAGCCCCTCGCGCTCCACTATCTCTTCAGCAGAAGCATCACTGTTCTGCATCAGCTCAAAGACCTGTTTTGCAATGGTGTTACTCACCGCACCCGACGCTATCATACGGATAAGCCCGCCGAGACGCACCGGCGTCACACTGAACGCCTCTATGGAGAGATACTTCTCCTTCAGGGTCCGCAGAACCTCACCCATCACCCAGTTTGATGCCACCTTGGGATCACCCCCGAGACAGGCAAGCTCTTCAAAATAATCAGCAACCTCCCGCTCAGCCGTCAGCACCCCTGCGTCATAAACAGGAATCGAAAACTCCTGTACGAAACGCTCTGCACGGGCTTCAGGAAACTCGGGAAGCTCAAGACGGATCCTCTCAAGCATCTCTTCGCTAACAAGAATCGGAACAAGATCGGGGTCAGGAAAATACCGGTAGTCATGGGCAAACTCTTTGCCCCGCATCGACCGGGTCTCACCCTTGTCAGCATCCCAGAGCCTCGTCTCCTGCGATATGCTGCCGCCGGCCTCAAGAATCTGACGATGGCGTTCAGCCTCATATTCTATGGCCTTTTCGACATTCTTGAAAGAGTTCATGTTCTTGATTTCCGTCCGCGTGCCATACTCCTCCTCACCAAACAGGCGAAGCGAAACATTGGCGTCGCACCGCAGGCTACCCTCCTCCATGTTGCCATCGGAAATACCGAGATACTTGACTATCTGACGCAGTTTCTGGAGGTAGGCAGAAGCCTCTTTCGATGTCCGGATATCAGGATAGCTTACAATTTCCAGCAGCGGCACACCGCTCCTGTTAATGTCAATAAAGGTATCGTCCCCGATATCATGAATGGATTTGCCTGCATCCTCCTCAATATGAATTCTGATCAGTCGCACAAGCCGCTCGCCCTCTCCGGCATCCACCCTCAGGCCTCCCTCCAGGCAGATGGGCTCCTCGAACTGTGAAATCTGATATCCTTTCGGCAGATCGGGATAAAAATAGTTCTTGCGGGCAAGTACCGAATAGGGAGCTATGCTGCAGCCGGTTGCAAGCCCAAGCTTGACAGCATCTTCAACCACCCTGCTGTTCAGCACGGGAAGTGCACCGGGCAGCGCCAGACAGACGGGGCACACATTGGTGTTTGCCTGATTGCCGAACCGGGCAGAACAGCCACAGAAAGCCTTGCTCTTGGTATTAAGCTGACAGTGAACCTCAAGACCCACCACTAATTCATACTTCATGGAACCTCGCTGCATTCGGGCACTCCCGTACCCGCATTGATATTAATAAGCCACGCTTCCCTGATCCGCCTTCTCAAAAGGACGGTCGTCAAAGGGAGGCGGCTCGCTGTAAGGCTGCTGAGAGGGCGCAGGAGCACCGTACTGCTGCTGCGGGACACTTTCAGAATAGATAGGATCAACAGCCGGTGACTTCGGAACAAGCGCGCTGCCCGGCTGCAGAGGCTCATAGGAGAACTTCTGGCCACCTATGGTGGCATCGGCCATCACTCCTGCCTTTGGCAGCACAAAAATCGCCACGCCATCAGAATAATCAGCGTTGGTTGCAATACCCGAAGTCACTACAACCGCCGTCATCTGGGCACTGATTTCAAAATTGCCCTGCTGGAAATCAGTCAGAGCCTTTTTGTCCTTAAAAAAAATAATCTCGGTAAACGACTGGCCGCCAAGCTGTGGCCCCACATTGAGCTGAGAAATGGAGGAGCGGCCAACCAGACGGCCCTGCTCATACACATACCCCCTGCCGTGCCCGCCACCTAACATGAGAAATCCCCCCTTATATACATCAGGGAACACCACATAACCATACGCCTTTGAAAAAAAACGATCCAGCGACGGGTCATTTTTCTTCAGATACTGAACCGCATCTTTAGCTTTGTCTCCTTCATTCGGATCCCATCCGGCAAACGCCGTAACCGTAACAAACCCCGCCAAAAGCAGCACGGCGAGAACACTCTTCATCATTTTCATCATAGCCATTCATTTTTGGTGTTGTAATAAAATCAAACAGCGATAAACATACAATGACAGGCAACCCTTATTATACGATTTTCCTGTTAATTATATGACGCTGCCCGGGTCGAGTTCTCGCTTGAGAGCCTCCCGTTCAATTTCAAGCCGGCGGACTTCACGATTGAGTCGATCCAGTTCTTCAGGGCTGCTGTCTATTTCCAGCCGCAGACGCGACGAAGCCTCGTCAATCAAATCAATCGCCTTGTCGGGAAGGAACCGGTCGGCAATGTAGCGGTTCGACAGTTCCGCCGCAGCCACAATAGCCGAATCTTTGATGCGCACACCGTGATGGATCTCATATTTCTCCTTGAGACCCCGCAGGATCGAGACCGTATCCTCCACGCTCGGCTGATCAACCACCACCGTCTGGAACCGCCGCTCCAGCGCCGCATCCTTCTCAATGTGTTTCCGGTACTCGTCAAGCGTTGTGGCACCTATGCAGCGAAGCTCACCTCGCGCCAGAGCCGGCTTAAGAATATTGGCAGCATCCATTGACCCCTCCGCAGAACCTGCACCCACAAGGAGATGCAGCTCGTCAATAAACAGGATCACCTCACCGTCAGAATCCTGCACCTCACGCACCACAGCCTTCAGCCGGTCTTCAAACTCCCCCCTGAATTTCGCCCCCGCAACCAGCTGAGCCATGTCAAGGGCAGCAATCTGCCGATTGAGAAGACTTTCAGGCACATCCCCCGCCACTATGCGCTGGGCAATGCCCTCCACAATGGCCGTCTTGCCCACTCCCGGCTCACCAATCAAGACAGGGTTGTTCTTGGTCCGGCGGCTGAGAATCTGCAGCACCCGGCGAATCTCATCGTCACGGCCAATCACCGGATCAAGCTTCCCTTTGCGGACCGCATCGTTCAGGTTTCTGGAATATTTTTTCAGGGAATTATAGGTATCCTCCGCACTCTGGCTTGTCACCCGTTGCGACCCCCGAAGAGTCTGCAGAACCTTGAGAATGGAGGCACGATTCATTCCGGCATCGCTAAGCAGGCGAGAAACCGTCCCCCCCGCGTCACACAGAGCAATGAGCAGATGCTCCGAACTGATATACTCATCCTTCAGCTTTTCAGCCTCCTTCAAAGCCGAGTCAAAAACCTTTCCGAGATTCTGCGACAGATACTGCCCCGTCGCCGAAGCCCCCGTCACCTTGGGAATGCGCTCAATCTCCCGGTCAAGCACCTCCCGCAGGCTCTCCACGGAAACCTCAAGCTTCCGGGCAATCTCTACAGCAATGCCCGCACTCTCATCAAGCATTGCAAGCAGAAGATGTTCCGGCTCAACCTGCTGGTTCTGATGACTGCCGGCTATAGTAGCCGCAGCCTGAATGGCCTCCTGGGCCTTGGTAGTGAATTTGTTGGGATCGAATTGCATGGCTCGTTCAGGATTGTTTTTCAGGAAAGAAAAATTTCAGACGCCACATCAATAAACAATGTAAAATGAGAAAAAGTTACCCCTGCAGCAACACCATCCAACATGTCAAAAAAAAACCGCCGAACCCCTCAAGGCACCGCGGTAAAAAAAACAGAACAAGAGCCCTTTTTCTGCCTAATACTCCTTCTCACCATCTTCTGCAGGTGCCGAAGCTTTCGAGAGGTTTTTGGCAATCGCCCCGACAACAAGCTTCATGATTTCACCGCCCGTCGAAACAAGCTCCGCACCCTTGTGCTGAATAAACCGCTGTGTTGCCAGCTGGTCCTTGAACAGCTCAACACTGGAAGGATCATACCCTCCCTCACTCACATATTCGTCGATAACCTCTTCAGCCTCATCGAAAGACATGGTAAACACCTTGATGCCAAGCTTGGCTCTCTCAATGGAGTCAAGAACTTTTCCTTCTGTGGTCTGCTGCTCCATAGCGCTATTCTCTTTGATTCTGATTGAAACTGCCAGCTGTCAAACTAATATAACCATTTTTTTCGCAGTCAAGGCGCCCCCCGCTCCTCCCTGTAGAGGTCGCGCAGGCCAGCGAACAGAAGGAGAAGGCCAACGCCGAGAGCCGGCCATGTATAGATATCGGGAATAAAAAACAGGCTGTTGAGAATTCCCGCTCCGGGCGACAAAAGAAGAATCATGTCCGCACCAACAAGAATCATCAGCACATTGAGAACCCTTACCTTGACCCGCCGTTTGGGATTGTTCCCCTGTTTGTTAGCTTTGCCCATACGAGTTAAAACAATGATGGAATGATTATTCTTGGACTGGAAACCAGTTGCGATGAAACATCTGCAGCTGTATTGCAGAACGGCAAAGTGCTCTCAAATGTAGTCAGCTCGCAATGCTGCCATACAGGCTTCGGGGGCGTTGTGCCCGAACTGGCCTCGAGGGAGCACGAGCGGCTCATAGTCGCCATTACAGATGCTGCTCTGGGTGAAGCCAATATAACAAAAAACGACCTTGATCTCATAGCCGCAACAGCAGGTCCGGGACTCATCGGAGCCGTTATGGTGGGGCTCAGTTTTGCCCAGTCAATGGCATGGGCGCTCCGCATTCCTTTCGTCCCGGTCAACCACATTGAAGCGCACATGTTCTCCCCCTTCATTGAAGCGGGCGCAACCAAAGGAGTACCGGAAGAACCATTTATATCGCTTACGGTCTCAGGCGGCCACACACTCCTCTCCATCATCGGGACAGACCTCTCCAGGCGCATCATTGGCCGGACTCTCGACGACGCCGCAGGGGAGGCGTTCGACAAAACCGGTAAAATGCTCGGGCTCAGCTACCCGGCTGGCCCGGAAATTGACCAGCTGGCAAAACAGGGCAACCCCTCTTTCCACCGCTTCCCACGGGCACTCACCGCGCAGTCGCAAACCAGCAAAAGCTACCAGGGCAACTATGACTTCAGTTTTTCAGGTCTGAAAACCTCAGTCCTCACCTGGCTGCAAAAACAGTCACCCGCATACATCCGCCATCACAAAACCGACATAGCCGCGTCCATTCAGGACGCCATTGTCTCCGTACTGACTGAAAAAACAGTTGCCGCCGCCCTGCGCCACCAGATCAACTCCGTCGCCATAGCCGGAGGAGTCAGCGCCAACTCCGCCCTGCGAGCCGCCATGGAAAAAGAGTGCTCCCGCCACGGCATACGGCTGCACCTGCCCGGCCCCGTTTACTCAACCGACAATGCCGCCATGATTGCCGCTCTGGCCGAACTGAAAATCTCCCGCGGCATGCGGCCTGAAAGACAATACGGCACAGCACCCTTTGCAGGAATGCCAAGTTGAGAGCACAAAGCCTGATTGAAATAGTCCGACAAATAGATTACATTTAAAGTCAGTTAGAACAGCCTTGTAAGCATTCAGCTTTTTTCCCTATAAAACCAAGACGACACCCCGCATAATGCACGAATTCATCTCAGCACTCCTGCTTTTCGCACCTCCCGCAACCGGCGGCCCGGCACCAAATCCCATCATCCAGCTCGTCCCGCTGGTCCTCATATTCGTTGTTTTCTACTTTTTCATGATACGCCCGCAGCAGAAAAAACAGAAGGACCGCGAAAAAGTACTTGAAAGCCTGAAGCGGGGCGACAGAATTGTCACCATCGGCGGAATGCACGGTACAGTTGCAGGAATTGACACGGAAAAAAAGACCGTGCTTGTGCAGGTTGCAGACAACACGAAAATCAAGTTCGACCGCTCTGCAGTAGCAAACATTGACAAACAGGAATCAGGAAACAAACTCACGAGCGGAGAATAACAGACAAGCATGCAGCCCACACCAGCAACATTGGTCCTGGAAAACGGATCGGTCTACAAAGGAACGGCTTTCGGTCACGAGGGCGAAGCCTCGGGAGAGGTGGTATTCAACACCTCTCACACAGGATATCAGGAGATTCTCACCGACCCCTCCTATGCAGGACAGATGGTACTCATGACCTATCCCCTCATAGGCAACTACGGCTTCAACCCCACCGACAACGAATCACGGAGGATATGGGCATCAGCCTTCATAGTCCGGGAAATCTCGAATGTCTACAGCAACTACGAGGCAACTGAAAGCCTTGACGATGCGCTGAAGAAAGCCGGAGTCCTTGGTCTTGCGGGCATCGATACAAGAAAACTTGTCCGCGAAATCCGTGAAAAAGGTGCGATGAGAGGCTTCATCTCCACCACTGAAACCGATACTGAAAGCCTGCAGAAAAAAGCGCAGACCATTCCCCAAATGGCTGGTCGCGACCTTGCCAAAACCGTCACCTGCAGCGAGAACTATACCCTTGAAACTCCCGATGCGCGTTATCATGTAGCCGCATTTGACTACGGAATCAAAACCAACATTCTCCGTCTCCTCCAAAATGCAGGATGCCGTCTCACCGTTCTTACAGCCGGAACAACGGCTGAGGAAGTCATAGCCCTGAATCCCGACGGCGTCTTCCTCTCAAACGGGCCTGGCGACCCCTCGGCAGTCGACTATGCCATTGCAACCATCCGGTCGCTTGCCGACTACAGCCGCACCACCCGTCCGCTGCCCATCTTCGGCATCTGCCTCGGCCACCAGCTTCTGGCGCTTGCCCTTGGAGCCACAACCTACAAGCTCAAGTTCGGCCACCACGGAAGCAACCACCCGGTCAAGAACATGTCGACGAAAAGCATAGAGATAACCTCGCAGAACCACGGATTCGCCGTCAGCATGGACTCACTGCCCGATGCCCTTTCGATGACCCACATCAACCTTTACGACAACACCGTTGAGGGCATCAGGCACTCGGGGCTACCCTGTTTCTCAGTACAATACCACCCGGAAGCTGCTCCCGGGCCACACGACTCGCACTACCTGTTCGACGAGTTCACCGCCATGATGGATCAGGCAAAAAACTGACGAGGAATGAAAAAAAGGCTCTTTACCCCCGGGCCCACGCCGGTGCCCGAGGAGGTCATGCTCCGCATGGCCGCACCTATCATCCACCACCGGAACCCCGAGTTCATGGAAATCCTTGCCAGGGTCCATGAAAACCTCCGGTATCTCTTCCAGACAACCCAGCCGGTCGTAGCGCTCAGCTGTTCAGGAACCGGAGGAATGGAAGCCGCTGTTTCAGCTCTTTTTTCTGAAGGCGACAAAGTCATTACAGTCAATGCAGGGAAGTTCGGTGAACGATGGAGCGAACTTGTACAGCTCTATACCGGCAGCTGCACCGAAGAAACCTTGCCTTGGGGCAGCACAATCACGCCCGAACGCCTGAAGCAGCTTCTCGCAGAGCATCCCGACGCAAAAGGGGTATGCCTGACCCACTCGGAAACATCCACCGGAACCGCCACCGACATCAAAACCCTCAGCGCAGTCATCCGGGAACACTCTAAGGCCCTGATACTTGTTGACGGCATCACCGCAATCGGCGCCCATGAGTTCCATTTTGACGACTGGGGGATCGACATCTGCATCACCGGCTCTCAAAAAGGGCTGATGATGCCCCCGGGGCTGGCACTTGTCGCCATTTCAAAACGGGCACAGGAACGCATCAATGAACCAGCACGGAAGCCCGCGAACTATTACCTGAGCCTGAAAAAAGCTCTTGAATCCCATGCCGGCGACGACACCCCCTTCACCCCGGCTGTGTCGCTTATCATAGGCCTTGACGAAGCATTAGAAATGATACGCACTGAAGGCATCGAGCATGTCTGGCAACGCCACGAAAGCCTTGCCGCAGCATGCCGGGCCGGATGCATTGCTCTCGGCATGAAAATCTTCAGCAGCTCCCCATCCTTCGCCGTCACACCCGTATGGCTTCCCGAAGGGGCTGACTGGACAAAGTTCAATTTGGCGCTCAAGCACGACAACGGCATAACGGTTGCCGCCGGACAGGATGAATTCAAAGGAAAGATTTTCCGCATTTCCCATCTCGGCTACTATGACGAGCTCGACATGCTTACCCTCATCGGCGCACTTGAACGGGCAATGAAAGCCGTTGGCCTGCCCCTTGCCCCCGGCACCGGCGTCACGGCAGTCCAGCAGTCGTTCCTCGGCAGATGAAGCGAAAAAAATCATTTTGCCGTCAAATGAATAATAAGTAAACTGCCATATTCGACTTTTATCGCCCGACGAAGCAAAGGCGGGCATCAATACCTAAAAACAGCTCATGGAGATCACAATGAAAAAATTCCTTCCTTTTCTGACACTCAGCTTTGTCGTCCTTGGCGGATGCGGCCTTGAAAAACCCCCGGCCACACTTGAATTCCCCGGCGAACATGAAGGCGCTGCCAATGAAGCCGTAGAGGCCGCAGCCCCCGAAGCTCCTCTTGATCCCGCACTTGCCGCCGGCAAATCGATATACGACCTGAGCTGCGCTGCATGCCACGATTCAGGCATGATGGGCGCCCCCAAACCCGGCGACAAAGCCGCATGGACCGACCGGGTTGCACAGGGTCTGGATGTCATGACCCAGAAATCCATTGAAGGATTCACCGGCACAGCCGGCATGATGCCCGCAAAAGGCGGCAACATGGATCTCACAGACGAAGAGGTTGGAAGCGCAGTAGCCTGGATGGCCAGCACGGTAGAATAACACCATCCACAGAATCAAGGGAGCCGCCTCCGGGCGGCTTCTGCATATAAACAATCATACACCAAAGGAGAACACTCTATGTCCCGTATCATTTCAGCCGCTGCCGTCGCAATGCTTGTTCTTTCGCTCGGCTCCATTGACGCAAAAGCATCCTACAACGCAACTGCCGGTAAAGCCATCTACGACGGGAGCTGTGTAGCCTGTCACGCTGCCGGCATTATGGGCGCCCCGAAAGTAAGGCTCAAAACCGCATGGACCAGCCGCATTCCCCAGGGCCTGGAAACCATGGTACAGAAGTCAATCAAAGGCTATCAGGGCACAAAAGGAATGATGCCGGCGAAGGGCGGCAACATGAAACTCACCGACGCAGAGGTTGGCAATGCTGTGGCCTACATGGTAGAACAGAGCAAGTAAGACTCCTTGAGTATCGGAAGAAAAAGGCGGGAAGAAATTCCCGCCTTTTTCCGTTAGGGAGGATTCGGGAATCTCAGAGAGGGAATGTATCTTGATGGCAACAATAAACAGCGCATCATGTTTCCGAACGAGTTTCTCGGCTATGCCGCCGGCCTCATCACAACGCTGGCACTGCTGCCGCAGGCCATTAAAATACTCTCAACACGACAGACTCGTGACATCAGCCTCGTCTGGGCAATAGCCATGAACACGGGAATCATCCTCTGGCTGCTCTATGGTCTGGCACAGGGTGACCTGCCGATGATTGCTGCCAACAGCCTCTCCCTCATTCTCCTCATGCTCATTCTCGGACTGAAGCTCCGCTACCGCTAACAATACAACAACACGCCCCATGAGCACCCTTCACATCGGGTTCATAGGAACAGGACGGATCGCCAGCGCAATTATTGCCGGTCTCAGTTCCAGAAAAGAGACAGCCATCCTCGGCTTCGACCCCGACACCGAAGCCCTTCGTTCCCTTGCCGCCGAGTACGCCCTCATCCCCTCGTCCTCGCCCGACGAACTGGCCAAAGGCTCCAACATCATCATTCTTGCCGTCAAACCATACCTGATCAAAGAGGTTCTCGATGAACTGCGCCCGTCACTCTCCCCAAACCATCTCCTTGTGAGCGTAGCCGCAGGAATCTCCACGGAATTCATACGGCAGCACTCCAGAGAGGATATGCGTGTCATAAGAGTCATGCCCAACACCCCCGCCTTTGTTGGTGAAGGGATGAGTGCCCTCTGCAGAGGAAAGATGGCAAGCACCCGGGACAGTGACATAGTCAGCAGCCTGCTCGGTGCAATCGGACGGGTCGTTCTACTGGAAGAATCACAGATGGACGCAGCCACAGCACTCTCCGGTAGCGGCCCAGCCTACATGTTCCACATTCTTGCCTCACTTGCCGAGGGCGGTGAACAATGCGGCCTCACCCGCGAAGAAGCAATACTGCTTGGAGCCCAGACCATGCTCGGGGCTGCAACAATGGTACTCAATGGAGACAAAAGCCCTGAAGAGCTCATTCGTCAGGTCACCACACCGGGAGGCACTACCGAAGCCGGACTGAAAGTGATGGAAGAAGGCAACATTCGCGCCATTCTTGTTGACACGGTGGAAGCCGCAGCCGCCCGCTCACGCGAGTTGGGCAAATAAATGGCCCGCCAAGGCAAAGCTACAGTTGCCCTCCCCAAGGGAGCAGCGAACAGAAGACGACAGAACCGGCCGGAAGTGGTTCAGCAGACGGGGAACACTCAATGATGCAGTTAGAGCCCACCAGAGAGGAAATCATATGCGACTCAATCTTTTCCGTCACACGGCAGAACAGACGCCCGCCCTCTTCACGGAGTCTGCCCGGCAAAAACCGGTAGCGTTTCCGGTCGGCAGGAAAAGGTGATTCAAGAACAGCCTCCAGTCGCCTCGGCTCCTCTCTTCCCTGCATAAGCATTATTGCAGGAACAGCATACTCCATAAAACAGACCAGAGCCGAAACCGGATTGCCCGGCAGCGCAAACACCGCTCCTGTATCCCTTGTGCCAAAATAGACCGGCTTCCCCGGCTTCTGGGCAACGGTCCAGAACTGCTGACTGACACCAAGGCGCTCCAGCTCCTCGCGTACAAAGTCATACTCTCCAGTTGAAATCCCCCCCACACTCACAACCAGATCCGCCTCCGAAAGAGCCACCGCAAGGGCGCTCGAAACAGCCACCCTGTCATCAACCGCATGGCGGATAGCGCACGGCTCAATACCGATTGAGCGACAGGCAGCCTGAAGCATAAAGCTGTTGGAATCATAAATCTCTGCCTCTGAAACCCCCTCACCCGGAGACTGAAGCTCATCGCCCACAACAACAATGGAAATGGAGGGCAGACTGCAGACCGGAACGGAGTCATAGCCGAGTGAGGCCAGCACAGCAATTTCAGAAGTACTCATCACGCTCCCCTTCGCTATCACCCGATCCTCAGCCCTCACCTCTTCACCCGCATAGCGGACATTGCCCTCTTTGGAAGGAAGCCGGAACACAGTCACCTCATCACCCTCAAACCCGCTGGTAAACTCAAACGGCACAACCGTATCCGCCCCAGCGGGCAGAGGCGCCCCCGTCATTATTCTGGCAGCCGTTCCCTCCATGAGCTGCCCCGAAGAACTGCGTCCAGCCGGAATATCATCCGTCACCATCAGCCTCACAGGGCAGTCTGAGGAGCACCCCTGCACATCCACCCAACGGACAGCAAAACCATCCATCGCCGAATTCGTAAACCGCGGCAACCCGAAAGGAGCCACAACATCCCCGGCAAGAACCCGACCCGCAAGCATCTCCAGGGAGCACTGCTCAACACCGGCAAGCGGCAGCACCTTACTGCGAACAAAACGACGCGCCTCTTCTACATCAATCATCAATGACCCTCCCCTTTCATCATGGAAAAAGCATGAAAAACCGAAGGCACCAGCACCTCCAGAGCATCACGGGCCGCACCCGCGCTTCCCGGAATGCAGACCACCATTGAACCCCCTATCATGCCCGCCGCCAGCCGCGAAAGCATAGCGGTTCTTGTTTTTGTCTGTCCCCAGCTGAAAAGGGCAGCCTCAACGCCCGGAAGCGTCCGCGAAAACTTTGGAACAATAGTGTCAACCGTCACATCACGAGGCCCCAGCCCCGTCCCGCCAGTCGTCAGAATAAGCTCAACCCCCGCAGCCCTCCAGCCGTCCACCGTTGCACTGATCTGCTCCGGCTCATCAGGAATGATGCGAACCTCGGAAACCTCACAGCCGGCCCTCTCCATTCCCTCTCGAAGAATCTCGCCCGAACGGTCCACACCGCCTCCCGCAGAAATAGAATCTGAAAGCACCAGAATTGAAGTTCTCGGTCGGTACGCATCCGAAAAATCAGTTTTGCCCCCACTCTTCAATTCAAGACGGATTCCGCCAATCTCCATTGTTTTGTCCACAGCCTTGCACATATCATAAATTGTAAGCGCAGCCACAGAAACCGCCGTCAGCGCCTCCATCTCCACACCCGTCGCCTCCCTTGTCCGGGTTGTAGCAACAATAGCAATACGGCCCGGCTGAATCTCAAAACCCACATCAACCCACGACAGGTTCAGCTGATGACAGAGAGGAATGATATGAGCCGTCCCCTTCGCCGCCTGAATAGCCGCAACCTTCGCCGCCGTCAGCACATTGCCCTTCGGCATGCCCTCAGCCGAAAGAAGCCTGAGCGTTTCAGGGCTCAGTGAAATCCAGCCCGAAGCCCGCGCAGTCCTCAGCGTCCCCGGCTTCGAAGAAACATCAACCATAGAGACATTGCCGTCCCCGTCCAGATGGGTAAATGACATAGAAAAAATAACAAGAAGGTTACCGGAGCAAGACATACTAAATACCAATCCCCCCAAACAAAAACAACCCGCGGCTCCCAGTAAAAAAACAGAAAAAGTTGGGGACACTCATGAATGAGAGTACTTGTCAAGTACACTCAGTCAACAGTTACCCCAACTTCCAAAACCGATAATTATTATCCGGCTA